>NZ_RAWG01000315.1 GCF_003611735.1 Corallococcus sicarius
GTCCTGGCGGGCGGGGGCATCGAGGTCACGATCTCCTGGCGGGGCGCCGACCGTGCGGTCGGCTTCCGCTCTTTCCTGGGAACGCTAAGGGAATCCGGCACCGGCATCAAGCACCCCTCCCGCCGGAGGGATGGCCGCCAGTGGGGTCCAGACCACGTCCCATGGGCCGGGAGGCGAACGGGCACGCATCCGACCTTCCCCCCTGGACCTGTGTACGCCCCCGGCCGCCCCTAGCTTTTTTCCAGCGGGGGTTCGCCCCGTCCCACTCACATCATCCGGGAGAGATTCCATGAAGAAGCTCATTGGGGTTTTTGCGTCCGTGGCGCTGTTGGGTTCTGGCGCGGCCTTCGCGCAGAGCGGCAGCACGGCCCAGGACACGCAGCAGCAACCGTCGACGAGTACGGGCGCCATGGGCGGCTCGGGAGCGACCGCGGGGCAATCCCCGAGCATGACGGGCTCGAATGAACTGACGGGCAAGGTCGTCAAGAGCGAGAGCAAGAAGGTCTTCATCAGCAGCGCCAATGGCGCCGTGGTGCCGCTGGACATCGACAGCAAGACCCAGTTCACCGACCCGAGCCTGAAGAACGCCAAGAGCCTGAAGGAGGGCCAGGAGATCCGCGCCAGCTTCCAGGTGAAGGACGAGAAGAACATGGCGACCAGCATCTCGCTGAACCAGGGCACGGGCGGCTCGGGCTCCGACGTGATGTCGCCGGATCCGTCCATCAACGAGGGCACGGGTGGCTCCGGCATGGAGGACCCCAGCCTGAACCCGGACACGGACCCCAGCACGCAGCAGGACACCGGCAGCTCGCCGAAGACCTACTAGGCCAGCCCTTGTCCAACCTGGCTGCTCGCGGCCCGCTGGCTTCCAGCGGGCCGCGGCCCTTTTCAGGTCTCCAGGGTTCAGGGCGCGCTTGATGCCGGCCCGGGCGTCCCCTCGGAGGGACAGCGGGCGGAGGAGCCCCGGGGTGATGTGGAAGCGTTCACGCGTGGACACCTTCCTCGCATGCGCCTCTGGATCGCCATCGTCGCGGGATTGAGCCTTGGGCAGACGCAGGACGTGGCGCCGACGCCTCCGGAAGATCCGTCCGTGAGGGACCCGGCCGCCTCCGCGCTGCAGGATGCCTACGAAGAGGCAGCGGAAGAGGCGGATGGCGCGCGGCCACCGCAGGGCTACGTCATCCAGGGCCCGGTGGATCCGACCCATGGAGCCTTCCAGTTCACGCCGCTGCTGCCCGATGGCACCGTCCCGCTGACGACAGGTGAGGTCGCCACGCAGCAGTCGCAGGCCCCTGTCGCTCCACCTGTTCCCACCGTCTACGATTCGCAGTCCTCCTCCAGCACAGCGGCCACCCCGCAGGACACGGCCGGGCAGCAGGAGGCGACGGGGACGGGCGGCGCGGGCGCGGCGGGAACGGCGCCGACCCCGCCCGAAGTCGCACCGGGGGGCACGGGAGGCGTTCCGCTGGATTCGTCGCAGGTGACGGTGCAGGAGCCGGCTCCCGGGGCCGCCTCCACGCCGGGGAGCGCGACCGGTGGCGCCGGCGCCGCGGGGACCTCGCCGGGGACCGCGGCGCCACCTCCGGGGGGCGGCACATCCGCCGCGGCCCCCCCCCAGGGGACGCAAGCCGCGACGGGCGCCGCGCCGAAGCCCACCGCCTCCAACGAAGCGCTGACGGCCCTTCGCGAGCGCGTGGCCCAGCTCGAGCAGGAGCTGGAGGAGCGGGACGCCGTGGCCACCGAGCGCACGCAGGCCGTGCAGTCCCAGGTGGATGCGCACGAGCAGCGCGCCTATGAGACCGAACGGGCCCGGCAGCAACGGCTGGCGCGGATCCAGTCCGCGGGCCAGTGGATGCTCGCCGCGGATCAGGCGCTGGAGCAGGGCGAGCTGGGCGTGGACAACGCGCTGGGCATCGCCGACGAGGACTTCTCCGTGGTGCGCGAGAGCGCCTCGGCCGCCGGGCAGGGACTGGTCGTCGTCCAATCCGAGCGCGCCCGCGCGCAGATCGCCCTGGCCCGGGATGCCGCCAGCAACCGGGATGTGTATGGCGCGCGCCTCGCCCTGCAGACCGCGGGCGAGGAGCTGCGGCTGATGCGCGCCGCCACCCTGGAGCGGTCGGGCGGGGCCAACGCCCTGCTCAATCGTTGAAGCGGGGGGTGGACTGCGCCGGAGCGCCCGCCGGCTTCGCGATGAGGTAGCCCTGCACGAAGTCCACGCCGTGCGCGCGCACCCAGGCCAGCTCCTCGGTGGTTTCGATGCCTTCGGCGACCGTCTGGATTCCCAGCTGCCGGGCGATCTCCAGCAGCTTCTCCACGATGGAGGCCTTGTAGGGGTCCGCGTGGACGTTGCGCACCAGCTCCATGTCCAGCTTCACGATGTCCGGACGCAGCTGGTGGATGAGGTTCAGCGACGAATAGCCCGCCCCCAGGTCGTCCAGCGCGACCTTGAAGCCCGCCTCCCGGTAGAAGTTGACGATGGAGCGCAGGTGTTCGGCGTTCGCGGCCCGGTCGGATTCGATGATCTCGAAGACGACGTGCTCCTCGGGGATGCCGGCCTCGCGGATGGCCGACACCGTGGAGCGCAGGCAGAAGGCCGGGTCGTAGATGGCCGTGGGCGTGAAGTTGATGAACAGGTGCGTGCGCAGCTGGTGGCGCACCGCTTCGCGGATGGTGGTGGTGCGCGCGGCCAGGTCCAGCTGGAACAGCAGGTCCGCCTCGCGGGCCGTGTCCAGCATCCGGGCCGGGGACACCCACGCGCCCTGCCTGTCCACCCCGCGCATCAGCGCTTCGTGCGCGAAGATGCGGGAGGTGTCCTGCGCATGGACGATGGGCTGGAAGAACGTGGTGAGCCGCGACTCCGCCAGCATGTCCACCAGCCACCCCGACTGCTGCAGCATGGTGATGCGCTGCAGCGAGTCCACGCGCGGGAAGTCCGCCATCCCCGGCTCCGTGTCGCCCGCGACGAAGAGGGCCCGCGTGCCCCGGACCTCCTCCGCCGTCAGCACGTTGGGCAGCTGCTCGGACAGCTGCTGCATGCCGCCCTCCCCCATCCCCACCACGACGCAGCGCGCTTCGCTGCGCAGCTGGTACGCCCCGCCCGATTCGCGCAGGTGCGCCACCAGCTTTCCCAGGCTGTGGCCCAGCGGAGGCCAGAGGAACAGCCGCCCGGGTCCCTCGGGCGGCTCAGGCAGGGTCTGGCAGCGGCCACATCCGTTCACCGGGTTCATGATGCGGTCGTCGCCTCACGGGGTGTGGCGGAAGATCAGCAATCCGCGCGTCGTCTCCCACCCATACACCAGCCCGTCCGCGGCGTGCACGCCCTGGAGTCCCTCAAGGTACGCCAGTCCACGTCCCGCATCCGTTTCGCTCCAGGTGTTGAAGTAGCCGGCGGCCTTCGGCGTCCCCAGCGTGGACACGTCGTAGACGCGCAGGCCGTCCTGGTAGTTCGCGACGTAGAGCGTGGTTCCCGACAGGGCCATGCCCCCCAGGGAGGCCTCCGGCCGCAGATTCAGCTCACCGCGCTGGACGATGGCCTCCGGACGACTGGCGTCCAACACCAGCAGCGACGAGCCCCACGCGTCCGAGCCCTGGAAGACGGTGCTGACGCCGCCAATCTTCCCCACGGCCAGGGTGCTCGTGGAGGTCCCACCGAAGCGGCCCATCAGCTTGGGCGCCTTGGTCGTCTCCACGTTCGTGACGTCCGTCACCGACACGCCGTAGCTCCAGTTGCTCACGTACAGGCGGCGGTCCTGCACCGCCACGCCATAGGGGTACTCGCCCAGCGAGGCCGATGTGCCCTCCACCGTGTAGCGCACCACGAGCGACGGCGCGGCCGGCTGGGTCACGTCCAGAACGATGATGTCCGAGCGGGGCCTGGGCGACGCCACGTAGAGCAGGTTGCCCTCCTTCGCCAGCCCGTCCACCCGCACCGTCACATCCGCGAGCACGGTCTTGGTGCAGTCAGGGACCACCGGGTTCGTCAGGTCGCAGATGCGCAGGCCCTTGGCGTACGTGCCCAGGTAGAGCGTCGTGCCGGAGATGAGGCCCGTGGTGAGCGCCTCGCCGTCGTACTTCTGCTGGGAGACCAGGGTCGGGTGCGCGGGGTCCTTCACGTCGTAGACGAACAGGCCCTCCTCGCGCGCCATCACGTACGCGTACCCGCCCGCCGCCACCACGCCCGTGGGCCGGCCTTTCGGCAGCCGGACCTCGCCCAGCAGCTCCACGCGGTCGGACACGGCCTCGCCCTCGCGACGCGCGACGCGCGTGGAGGTGAAGGTTCCCTGGCGCGAGGTCGCCCCGTTGACGCACACGCGCACCACGCCCTGGACCTGTCCGGGCCCCGAGGCCTTGCAGCCGGAGAAGGCGTAGCGCAGCGCACTGCCATCCGAGGCCGTCACGTCGCTGGCCAGGAAGAAGGTGTCCGGGGTGATCTGCTTCGTCGTCATCGACAGGCCGATGAGCAGCGGATCCCCGGGAGAGAAGCGGATGGAGGACGGCCCCACGACGCCGTCCTCGAAGATGACGTTGGTGTTCCAGATGCCTTCAGGTTGGACGATGGACAGGGTCGAGCGGTCACAACCCGACAGGTCGATGGCTTCAACCTGACACTCGGCTTTGGGGGCGGTGTCGTCGCTGTTGCCGCAGCCCACGGCGAGGAACACGGTGGCAGCCAGGAGGGGGAGACGGTTCATTCCCTCATCCATACCGGGCGACCCCGACCGGAGCCAAGTCCCCTGCCCCCTGCGGAGGGACGAAACCCCGGACGTCCACCGTCACGCAAAGAAACAAATGAACCGCTTGTGCGTTTGCGATGGGAGAGGGAGCCTCCCACCGGGCCCCTGTTGCGCCTGTCTCCTCGCCTTACGAGGTGCTTTTTGAACCCCCGTTCGCACGTGGTCGCCTTGCTGCTGGCCGTGCTCCTGCCGGAGCTCGTGCTCGCCCAGGTCTTCGTCGTCCCCCGTCGCTCGGGAAAGACCCCCGTCAACACCTACGAGTTCGAGTGGCGCCACATCGACATCCTCGTGGGCCCTGGCGCGACCGGTGTCGCGAAGCCCGACGACAACACCGTGCATGAGCAGCCGCCCGGCACCCAGGGCGGCGCGCTCCCCAACGCGCCCACCACGCGGCCGACGGGCAGCACGCAGTCGCCGCCCGGAGGGCCGGAGGTCACGCCCTCCGGACAGGTGACCATGCCGCCTCAGGACACCACCAACGCCGCGCCGGGCGGCATCGTGCTCGACATGGGGCGCTCGGACGCGGGCAGCGGTCCTCCCAGCGTCACCGGGCTGCCGGACGGCGGCATCCCGCCCCCGGGCGTGGTGGCCCTGGTGGACGGAGGCCTGGCGGGGGACGCGGGCACGCTCACGGGCGCCACCGTCACCACCGCGGACGGCGGCACGGGCGGGTACGCCGGGGCCCCGCTGCTGCTGGGCAACGCGGACGGCGGCTTCAACTACACCTATGCGAAGGACCTGGGCGCGAAGACGGGCGGCGTGCGCTTCTACTTCTACGAGCGTGAGCGCGAGGTCGCCGAGCGCGCCGCGCCCATCATCGAGGAGGCGTACCGGTACCTGGTGGATCAGTTCAAGTACGTCCCCACGGAGACCTTCCCGTACATCCTCTACAGCAGCTACGCGGAGTTCCTCCAGACGAACGTGTTCGCGGTCTCCGAGGGCACGCTGGGCGTCACCAGCACCGAGGACCTGAAGCTGTCGCTGCCCTACCTGGGCGACCACCACCTCTTCGAGGAGGTCAGCACGCACGAGCTGGCGCACCAGTTCACCATCCAGAAGGTGCGCACCGTGGCCGAGCAGGCCAAGGTGTTCGGGGATCCGCTGGGCGGCTATCCGCTGTGGTTCATCGAAGGTCTGGCCGAGTTCTACGCCAAGCGCGGGTTGGATCCCGAGGCGGAGATGATGGTGCGCGACCTGCTGGTCAACCCGGACCTGATGAAGGGCTACGCGTTCCTCGACTTCTTCTCCCCCGGGCCCTACGGCTTCCTGTGGATCTACAAGGTCGGTCAGGCGCGCGTGGCCTTCCTGGAGGCCGAGTACGGCGCGGGCATCACCCAGCGCCTGCTGGAGGAGGCGCCCCGGCTGGTGGGCGGCTCGCGCGACGCGCCGTCGCTCAAGTTCGAGGAGCTGCTGGAGCGGCTCACCGGAGATGATCCGAAGCGCATCTCCGCGCGCTTCGAGAACTGGCTCAAGCGCCGCGCGTTCAAGACGTACCTGGACTCCGAGCAGACGGCGCCCGCGCTGGACTCGCTGACGGAGACGCCGGGCATCGTCACCGCGATGGCGAGCGGCCCGGACGGCAACGTGCTGGCCCTGCGCACCATCGTGCCGGAGACGGGCGAGAGCCGCCTGTACCTGACGGATCCGCGCAACCCGGACAAGAACGTGAAGGTGGTGGGCGACGGCGTGCCGGGCATCGAGTCGCTGCACCCGGTGTCGGGCCGCAACTTCGCGCTCACCAAGGACAAGCTCGCGTTCGTGGCGGAGCGCACCGGCCGCGACGTGGTGTACGTGCAGGACTACGTGCACACGCAGGAGAAGAAGGCCACGGACGTGCTGGTGAGGCGTTCGGCCGTCCGCACCGGCATCGGTCGGGAGGTGGGTCTCAGCGTCAAGCTGGAGCTGGGCGACCGGCGCGAGTACCGCATCGACCGGCACGGCGTGCTGGCCATCTATTCTCCGGCCTTCTCGCCGGACGGCCGCCACCTGGCGTTCATCGGCATCAACGACGCGGGCCGGCGCGACGTGTACGTCGTGGACCTGTCCCAGGGCACCGACGCGAAGCCCCGGCAACTGACGGACGACGTCTTCGCCGAGCGGCAGGTCACCTGGGGCCCGGCCGGCATCATCTACACGTCCGACGCCACGTCGCACCGCAAGTACAACCTCTTCCGGGTGAAGCCGGACGCGCCGCAGGGCCAGGCCGAGCGGCTCACCAGCGAGGAGCGCGACCAGGCGGATCCGCTCGCGCTGTCGGACGGGCGCGTGTTCTTCGTGGCCTACAACCAGAGCAGCTCCGACCTGCACGAGCTGCTGGCGGACGGGCGCATCGTGCGCCGCACCGACCTGACGACGGGCGTCTTCGAGCCGGGCTCCGGCCCCGACGGCGGCCTGTGGATGCTCTTCCACATGTCCGGTGAGCGGAAGCCGTCGCTCTTGCGTCCGCCGCGCATGTTGTCGCTGGAGGACCCGAGGCAGCCGCAGGCGGATCCGCCCGCCCCCATGGCGCTCCGGCCGCTCAGCGACGCGAAGGACTACCGGCCCTTCACGGGCGAGAACATCGAGCTGGGGCCCATCTTCGGCTTCGCGGGCGCGGGCGGCGGCGGCTTCGTGGGCCAGGCGTTCGCGTCCGCGTCAGACCGGCTGCGCGACCACCAGGTCATCCTCACGCTGGCAGTGTACGGCTCGTTCGAGCTGACGGACGGCCTGCTGCTCTACATCAACGACGAGAAGCGCTCCACGTGGGGCGGCGGTCTGTTCCAGTCGCTGCGCTTCCGCATCGACAAGACGTTCGACAACCTGCCGGCGAACCAACGGCCGTTCTTCATCTCGTCGGAGCGCTACTTCGGCGCGTTGGGCAGCCTTCGCTACCCGCTCAGCACGTTCTTCTACCTGCAGGGCGACCTGAGCGTCGGCGGCACGAAGTACTTCCTGGATGACTTCAACGAGTTCTACCTGGCGTTCCCGGAGCGCAACGAGGCGAACGCGGACCTGCTGTCCGCGTGGCGGGCCCAGAACCAGCACATCCGCTTCCAGACGGAGCTGAGCGGGCGCATCGGCTACGACAGCCTCAAGTACCACTACGCGACGGGGCCGCTCGCGGGCAGCTCCGTGCTGCTGGAGGCCACCGCCGGCGTGCAGCCCTTCGACTCCCAGGCCTACGGCAACCTGCGCCTGGACATGGAGCGGTACTTCCCCATCTACGGCCGCACCAACTTCTTCGCCCGGGTGGGCGCGGGCACGACGGTGGGTGGCCGCTACGCGCGCTCCTACTACCTGTCCAGCTTCGACACCCTGCGCGGCGTGAACTTCGGCGATGAGCGGTGGCTCTTGGGCCAGCACTTCGTCTACTCCACGCTGGAGGCGCAGCTGCCCCTCAACGACATCATCCGGGTGGCCTTCCTGAGCGACCTGGAGGCCATCGCCGCCGTGGACGCGGGCGGCGTGGGTGACGGGTCGAGGGACCTCTGGGACCACCGCGTGCTCAACGCCGTCGTGGGCTTCAACCTGTCGCTGGGGCCCCTCCTGCTGCGGCTGCACTTCGCGAAGCCGTTCGACATCAATGCCGCCGCCGGCAAGCCCGACGAGGGCTGGGTGACGAACTTCTCCATCGGCGTCGCCGGCCTCAACGGCTTCTTCGACCAGAAGGACACCGGCAAGAAGGCGGTCGCCACCCCGAAGGGCATGGCCCTGATGCCGTCACTGGGCGGCGGCTACACGACGCCCCTGGTGCACTGAAGGGGCGCGGCGTCAGGACTGCGCGGCGACGAGGGCGGCGTTGGCGCGAGCCAGCGGCCCCCCGTCGTTGGGGATGCGCTCGAAGTCTCCGCGCAGGGCCTTGATGGCGAACTTCTCCAAATCAATCTCCCGGCGGGTGCGCACACCCCACGCGCGCACCATCGCGGACAGGGGCCCGAAGCCGGTGATGCCCTGCTGAAGCAGCAGTGCGAGGGTCACGCCGCTGACCGCGCGCCAGCCGGGGCCGCCCCGGCGCCCCAGGAGCAGGCCCAGCAGGGCCAGCGCGGAGCCGCCCACCGCCAGCGCGCGATGCATCTCCCACTCGCGCTCCAGCTTCTCCAGATACCGGCTCATCTCCGCGCGGTCCGCCCGCTCGGCCATGCAGCGGACGCACTCCTCCACCTTGGTGTCGATGCGGCGGTTCACGGTGGCTGGCGCATGGATGCGCACGGCATCGGTCGAGGTCTGGTTCCAGGACTCCATCGTCGCTCCCCTGACGGATTCGGTGACGGGCTCGGGCCGTCCTCCACCCTGCTCCGGGGAAGCTAGGGCTGGCGGACGCGTCCGTGCACAGCGCTCCCTGCGGACGCCTTCGCCCGGCTGCTCCCCCGGGGGCTTGGAACGCCCGCTGTGCCACCTGCGGGGAGCGGGCAGGCAGGCGTAGGGGCGGTTCGACACAGTCCGGCAAGGGAAAGACTTTTCCCCTTCCAGGTCGGCTCGCGCACCTTGCGTGTCCTCCACACCCACCCACCAGGGCAGGTAGGGGGGCCTGCGACGCCGTGCTCGGGAGGCATACGGCTTGCTCAAGGAGGGGGGTGATGATGCGTCTACGACTCCTGATCAGCCTCTCGATGCTGCTGGCCGCTTGCGGCTCCGGCACGTCGAATCCCGATGCTCCACCGCCGGTGACGGACCCTGGCATCACGGATCCCGGCATCACGGATCCCCCGGGGGAAGTTGACCCTCCGCCCCCGGTGGACCCTCCGCCCGGGAAACCGCCGCCGGTAGACCCGCCGCCCGTGGATCCGCCGCCGGTGGACCCGCCTCCCGTTCCGGAGGTGCAGCGGCCCTTCACGCTGCCGAAGGTCCAGACGTCGCTGCCGGACTACGAGCTGGTGATTCCCGCCGAGGCGATGGCGAAGTTCCAGGCCGACCCGTGGACGCCCGAACAGGACGCGACGTTCAAGGCGAATGGCGTCACGAAGGCGGTGAAGGTGCGGCTGCGCGGGGCCTCCGCGCGGTTCTTCGAGAAGAAGAGCTGGAATGTGAGCTTCGCGGACAAGGACTCGTTCGAGGGCCGCACGTCGCTCAACCTGGTGGCCGAGTACGCCGACGCGTCGATGCTGGCGGAGAAGATCTCCTATGACCTGCTGACGGCGATGCGGGTGCCGGCGTCCACGGCGAAGTTCGTGCGGCTGAAGGTGAATGACCACTACGAGGGCGTGTTCCTGGAGGTGGAGCAGGTCAACAAGGCCTTCCTCAAGGCGCACGCGCTGCCGGACGACGACGCGTCCATCTACCGCGCGGGCTGGAAGGACACCGAGTTCAAGACGTGGAAGGTCCCCTACCAGGGCGACTGGGTGAAGAAGACGAACGAGAAGGAGCCCAGCGACGCGCTCTGGCGGGTGCTGGACGTCATCAACCACACGCCGGAGCCGCAGCTCGTCACCGCGCTGGAGAAGAACCTGGAGGTGGAGTCCTACGTGCGCTCCATGGTGCTGGACGCGCTGATGTCCAACAACTTCGTGGAGGACTCGGAGAGCTACTTCCTGCAGGACAAGATCACCGGCCGCTGGCGCTACGTGCCGTGGGACCTGAACAACGTGGACGCGCGCTGGTGGTACGTGAACAGCGTGGAGGACATGAAGACCAGCTCGAACAACATGAAGCACCCGTTGTTCAACTTCACCCTGCTGGATGGCTGGGTGGAGAAGATGTACGAGCAGCGCAAGCTGGAGACGCAGAGCTACCCGGGCTACCTGCCGGTGTTCTCCAACCTGGGCACGCGCGTGGTGATGAACCCCGTGCTGCGCGCCCGGCTGGAGGCGCGGCTGGACAAGGCCCTGGAGGAGCTGTTCACGCCCGAGGTGATGGACCCGTACATCGACCAGCTGCACGCGCTGATCGACGCCTCCATGAAGGGCGACCCCTACATGGACTACGCGAAGTTCAGCGCCGGCAGGGACTACATGAAGCGCTTCGTGCGGGTGCGCCGGGACTTCGTGCAGAAGGAGGTGAAGCGGCTGGCGGCGGAGCAGTCCACGCTGGTGCTTCAGGCCTTTGATCCGCGCGGCGGTTGGGTGGAGGTGACGAACCGCGGCACGCAGCCCGTGTCGCTCCAGGGCATGACGCTGACGACGAACCTGCGGGTGAGCCTGGCGGTCAGTGCCCACGCCCCCACGCAGGTGACGGCGCCCACGGGCGCGGTGCTGGGCAACACGACGGTGGCGCCGGGGCAGACGGTGCGGCTGAACGCCTCCGCGCTGGGCATCACCTTCCCCCCCAAGGGCGAGGTGGGCCTGTTCGACGGCAAGTCGGTGGTGGGCGTGAAGGACCTGCTCTTCTACGGCGAGCTGCCCGCGGGCAAGCACTACGCTCGCGGGGCGAAGGGCTGGGAGGTGCGCTGAGGCGCTGTCCTCCGGGCTTCATGCGGTGAGCAGGAGTCGTGCGAGGCGGGCGGGGACGGGTTAGCAAACCCGGACCATGCCCGCCTCTCACGTTCCGCGCGTCCTGGATGACCTGTTGCCGCACCGTGGTGGTCCCCTGCCCCGCGTGGCCGTCATTGGCGCGGGCGTGTCCGGGCTGACGCTCGCGCGCGTGCTGACGGGGGCGGGCTTCTCCGTGCGCGTGGTGGACAAGGGGCGGGGGCCG
>NZ_RAWG01000316.1 GCF_003611735.1 Corallococcus sicarius
GGGTGCGGGGGAGGGTAGCGGCGTTCCCCGGCGAGCCACAACTTCAGGCCCTTCACCGGATGCGGGCGACCCGGCGGCCCGTCGCTGACTCCGCCGCGTGGCCCAGGAGGTCCCGGCGCCGCTTGCGCAGGGCGGTGAGGCATGCGACGTCGCGGTGCATGCGACTCACCCTGCACCGCGGCGTCAGCCTGGCCGTCCTCGCCTCCGCCCGCACGGAGGCCGACCACCACGAGGACCTGGGGTGCAGCATCCAGGGACCCACCGCGCGTCCGGTGCGTCGGGCCCAGCTTCCGCTCAAGCGCCACATCGCCGCGCTGGGGCGCGAGGGCGCGCTGCGGGAAGCGCACGCGCTGGTGCGCTGGCTGGAGGACACGCCCCGGTACGCCGCGCTGTGCGTGGGCACGAAGCGGCGCATGGGACGGCGCGTGCTGCGCGAGGACGTCCTCTTCCCGGATCCGCTGCGCCACCGCCCCCGCGTGCTGCACCTGCGCCAGGAGTCACTGGGCCTGGACGTGCCGGTGCGCGCGAAGGACTGGCCCGCGGTGGCCGACCTGTTCGCCGCGCTCGCCCGGGGCGCGACGCGCGAGGAGCTGCGGAGCATGTCCACCGTGCCGGTCGTGGGGGAGCTGCTGGGCGACCTGTCCCAGGCGGGCTGGCTCGTGCGGCACGTGGGGCCGCTGGAGGTGCCCGGTCCCGGGGCCCTCTTCGTGGGCCACAACACGGTGCTGGTGGCGGGCAGGGAAGGGCGCGTGCTGGTGGACCCGTACTTCCGCCCCGCCGGGGACGCGGACCTGCCCGGCTACGCGCCGCTGCAGGCGGGCGACCTGGGGCGGGTGGACGCGGTGGTCATCACCCACTCCCACGGGGACCACTTCCACCTGGGCTCGCTGCTGCCGCTGCCCCGCGACACGCGCATCTTCGTGCCGACAGTCGCGCGCGAGAGCCTCTTCTCCACGGACTGCGCGCTGCGGCTCACGCAGCTGGGCTTCACGCGCGTGGAGCCCCTGCGCTGGGGTGACACCCGGCAGGTGGGGGACGTGACGGTGCACGCGTTGCCCTTCCACGGCGAGCAGCCCACTGACGGCGAGGGGCCGCATCCGGGCCTCTTCAACGAGGGCAACACCTGGCTCGTGCGCTCGCCGGACTTCTCCGCCGCCTTCTTCGCGGACGCGGGCCATGACGTGCGCGGGGACATGGACGCGGTGTGCCGCCGGGTGCACAAGCAGCAGGGCCCGGTGGACGTGCTCTTCTGCGGCGTGCGCGGCTTCCGGCTGCCGCCCATCTTCTTCGGCTTCACCACACTGGATGCCTTCCTCGTCAACGTGCCGCGCGACACGCTCACCACGCCGCAGCGGCTGATGGCGGGCCCGGAGGAGGCCCTGCGCTACGGCGCGTTGCTGGGGGCGCGCTACGTCGTGCCGTGCGCGGACGGCGGCGCGCCCTGGTACTGGCGCGAGGGCATGGGCCCGCGCTACGCCGGCTACCCGGGCGAACCCGTCACGGGCGCAAGCTCCCTCGATGAGAACCCCGACGCGGATCCCTATCCGGAGCGGCTGGCGGAGGTGCGAAAGGCGCGGGGCGAGGGACCGAAGGCGCTCCTGTTGCGGCCCGGAGAGGCCCTGCGCTGGCGGGGGGCCCGGGCGCCGGAAGTGTTGCGCATGCCGGGCTTCGAGTGGCCCTTTGGCGACTGGCGTCAGGCCGCGCCCGCACCGCCGCCGCGCAGCGCGTCGCGGACCCGCCAGAGGGCGCCCAGGTAGAGCGCGCCCAGCGCGACGAGGCAGCTCACGCCCACCATCACGTAGCGGTGGATGACGCGGCTCACGTTCCAGCCGTAGGTCTCCACCAGCCGGCTCGCGTCGCTCAGGCCCACGCCCTCGATGAGGCCGAAGGGGATGCGGTCCACGTCGGTGCGCGCGGCCCACCACAGCTCGAAGCCGTCCATGAACGCCGCCGCGCCAATGACGACGAAGCCCCAGCGCAGTGCGTGCTTGCGCAGGTAGTGGTCCGGGGGCACGTAGAACGTGGTCATCAGCGCCGCGCCCAGCACCATCTTCCCCGCGTCGCCGCCGAAGGTGAACATCATCCGGGCCTGCTCCGGGTCCAGTGCCAGCGTGCCCACCGCCTGCACCGCGAGCAGCACCGTGCCCACGGCCATCCACGCCCACCGGCGCCGCTTCCAGCCCTGGTGGACGAGCGTCCCCAACAGGCCCGCCACCAGCACCACCATGAAGGGCGAGCGCTCGTCGGAGACGGAAGTGACCCACAGCGAGGGCGTGGCGCTGAAGCCGCAGAACCACGCGCTGACGGCGTGTCCCAGCTCGTGCACTGGCATGGTGAGGAAGATGCGGGACAGGGCGTGGAAGCCCGGCGAGCGGACCGCGAGCCAGGCGATGAAGAGCGCCGTGGGCAGCACGCACACGCGCAGCTTCGCCTCGAAGGTCTCCTCCGCCGCGTCGCTGTCGTCGAAGGTCAGGTCTGGCGACACGCGCTCCGGCATCGCCTCCACGAGGGGCGGAACGAACGTGGGCGCCGCGTGCGCCTCCAGGGCCTCGCGCAGCGCGAGCCGCTGGTCCTCGGCCTGGTGAAGGACGGCGTTGCGCTCCGCGAGCTGCCGCTCCCCGGCCTGACGGGCGGCGGCGCGGGCCTCGGCTCGCAGGTAGATGACGCCGCACGCCGGGCACTCGGGCCCCTCCACGCGAAGGGCGCCACAGCGGGGACAGGATGCGGACGGAGGGCTCACGGGCTCCCGACTCTAGGTGCCCCGCGGGCGGGACGAAAATCTCACCGCGTCACTCCCCAGGGGCCCGGGCTCCCGGCGGCAGGGCGGTGGCTCGGCAGTCGTCGCTGTCGGCGCTGAACAGGTTGCGGAAGCGCGATTGACGGTGCCAATCCCACACATGGCCCCGTTGCTCCCCAGCGCGGAGGGCGCTCCCCGGTGGTCCGCGCGCCCGCGGCAACGGCTGTGACCTGCCGGGTTGCGGACGCGTCAGGCAATGACTTCCAGCGCTCCAGCCCGGGCCGCGCCACAAGAGGGCTTGACCTCCCGGGGCCGGAGCGCCCATGTCGTGGGCATGGCTGGTGAGCTGGATACCCGCACCCGGGGCAGGACCGCTCGCGGACGCCTGCGCGCGCTGGACGCGTACCTGTGCCAGTTCGAGTCCGCGCTCCTCACCCGCGTGGAAGGGGCCTGGGCCCGCGCCGTCTTCGTGGACGTGGGCTTCGGTGAACACCCGTGGACCACGTTGGAGAGCGCCACCGCCTTCCGCTCACTGAGCCCGGAGCTGTCCGTCGTGGGCGTGGAGCTGGAGGCCGAACGCGCCCGGGCCGCCGCGAGCACCCACGCGGACGCGCGCACCCACTTCCGCGAGGGTGGCTTCGCGCTGCCCCTGGCCCCGGACGAGCCCGCCCGTCTGGTGCGCGCCATGAACCTGCTGCGCCAGGGCCCGCCGGAGCGCATCCCGGAGGCCCACCGCGCGATGGCGCGGCACCTGCTGCCCGGCGGGCTGCTCGTGGAGGGCAGCTCCGACACGGATGGCGCGGTGCTGGTGGCCCACCTGCTGCGGCGCACCCCGGACGGCGACACCCCCGTGCGTGAGCGCCTGCTGTTCCACACCGACTTCTCCCGGGGCTTCGCGCCCCTGTTGCTGCGCGACTGGCTGCCCCGTGACCTGCGCCGCCGCGTCCGCCCTGGCGAGCCCGTGCACGCCTTCTTCCAGGCCTGGGAGGCCGCGTGGAAGGCTGCCAGGGCTGCCGGACATACATTGCCCCCGGACGCCTTCGCGGAGTCCATCCCGCGCCTCGCGGCGACGATGCCAGGGATTGCCCAGGACGTCTGGCTGGCCACCCACGGCTTCCTCTGCTGGAGCCCCCCCGGGGGGATTCCGCCCTGAGGGGCAGGTCACTCCCTGCTTGGAGGAGCAATCGTCAAGGCAGCCCGTCCCAAGCGCAGCGGGAAAAGGTATTCTGTCGGGAATTGCCTTCCGGGAGCCCCCCGGACTTCCGGAAGGCAGACGGCTCGACAAGAACAGGCACCTGCGGCAAGCACCTTGCGCAGCGCTGCCCAAGACAATCCCGTCGTTCCTCACAGCGACCCGCCGTGAGGCCGACCCCGCGAATCTGGAGCATGAGATGGAACAGGCGGCCTTCGCCGACAAGGCCCCCGCGGCAGTCCTCGCGGCCCGCCCCCCTGCGTTGCTGTTCTCCGCCAACTTCTACGGCACCCTGGCCGCGGCGCGCTGTCTGGGCCGCCATGGCGTGGACGTGACGGTGGCGGACACGGGCCGGTTGGGCCCGGCCAGCTACTCGCGCTTCGTCAGCCGCCGCGTGCAGTGCCCGCCGGAGTCCCAGCCGGAGGCCTTCCTGCAGTGGCTGGTGGACTTCGGCCTGCGCGAGCCCGTCAAGCACGTGCTCTACCCGACGAGCGACGAGCTGGCGTGGCTCATCTCCGCGCACCGCGCCAAGTTGCAGGACCTCTTCCACCTCTACGACCCGGGCGTGGACGCGGTGTACGGGCTGCTCAACAAGCGCCGCCTCCACGAGGTGGGCACCGAGGTGGGTCTGCACCTGCCGCGCACCTGGTTCCCCCAGTCCGAGGCGGACCTGGAGCAGGTGCGCCGCGAGGCGAGCTTCCCGGTGCTGCTCAAGCCCACGACGCAGATCCTCCACGCCACCCACCGCAAGGGGCAGCCGGTGGCGTCACCGGACGAACTGGCGCGCGAGTACCGCGAGTTCGCCCGCGACACGTACGCGCCCATGCTCGTGAAGTTCGACCCCGCCGTGGTGAACCCCATGGTGCAGGAGTTCCACCCCGAGGCAGCCGAGGGCATCTACAGCCTCTCCGGCTTCGTGGACGAGACGGGGGAGCTCTTCGAGGCGCGTGCCTCCATGAAGGTGCTCCAGCGCCCGCGCAAGCTGGGCGTGGGCGTCTGCTTCGAGCCCGCCCCACTGCACCCGGAGCTCGTGGCGGGTCTGACGCGGCTGTGCAAGCGGCTGGGCTACCACGGCGTCTTCGAGGTGGAGTTCATCCAGACGAAGGACTCCTACCTCCTCATCGACTTCAACCCGCGCTTCTACGGGCAGATGGGCTTCGACGTCGCGCGCGGGTTGCCCCTGCCGCTGCTCGCGTACCACGCCGCCACGGGCAACCGGGTCGCGCTCGAGCGCGAGGTGGCGCAAGCGAAGGCCGTCAGCGCGCAGCATGACGAAGAGGTGTTCTGCAACCGCATCGCGCTGGAGATGCTGCTCAACCTCCAGCGGCTGTCCGGGGCGCTGCCAGCCCAGGAGGCCCGGCAGTGGCGCCAGTGGCTCAACGTCCACCGCGAGAAGGCGGTGGATCCGCTCATCGACGGGGACGACATGGTGCCCGCGGCGGTGGAGCTGGCCACCATCGCCTACGGGTCCGCGCGCCACCCCCGCGCCTTCCTGCGGATGATGGTGTTCAACCGCAGCTAGCGGGCCGCTCGGGACGGGGCGGGGACCGGGTCGTCGAAGGTGACCAGGTCCTCGTTCGTCTCCGCCCGGCGCAGCACGCGCACCTTGCCGCCCTCCACGCCGACGATGGCCGGCTGCGGGAAGGAGAAGGACGTGCCGAAGGGCACGAAGTACGCGCCCGCGTCCATGATGGCCAGCGTGTCGCCCACCTTCAGCTCCGGCAGCCGCACCGCGTGGTACAGCGTGTCGCCCGGGGTGCAGATGGGGCCCACCACCGTGTAGGCCCGGTGCGAGGGCGCGTCCGGCCGCTCGACGTGGAAGAGCTGGTGGTACTCGTTGCGCACGCACTCCGCATGGTTGATGCCCATGTCGAGCACCGCCCAGGTGCGCTCGCCGCCGTCCTTCAGCGCGTGCACCCGGCCCAGCAGGAGCTGCGTGTTGCCCGTCATCGCCCGGCCCGGCTCCAGGAAGATGCGCGGGCGCGCGCGGCCCTGCTTCGCGTAGTGCGCCTCCACCTGGGCCACCACCTTCGCCACATAGCGCTCGATGGAGAGCGCCGCCGTGAAGTCCGGCGCCGGCAGGTCGCGCTGGAAGGTGAGGTTGAGCCGCCAGTCCCTCTGCTCGATGTGCTCCACCGTCGGAGTGCAGAGGCTGCCGCCCAGGTCCAGCACCTCCAGGTCCAGCCCCAGCTCCCGGTGCAGCTCGTCCGCGAAGTCCAGCACCGAGCCGACGAAGCCCGTCAGCTCCGCCTCCGTGCGGATGAGCTCGCCCCGGTGTGCGTGCAGCCCCACCACGTCCAGCGTGCCCAGGGCCAGCGCCTTGCGGTACGCCGCCAGCGCCATGCCGCCCGTGATGGGCGTGCCGAACTGCGACGTCCAGCCCTGCGCCGTCGTCACCCGCACCGCGACGCGCGGGCGCTTGCGCAATTCCTGCGCGTGCCGCGCAAAAACATCCAGCTCCTCGACGTGGTTCGCCGCCAGGAGGCCGATGCCCCGCGTGATGGACTCGCGGATGGACGCGTCCGACTTCACCGGGCCGTTGTAGACGATGCGCTCCGGCGCCACGCCCAGCTTGAGCGCGAGCCACAGCTCGTACGCGGAGATGACCTCCGCGCCCACCCCGCGCGCGTGCAGCGCGGACAGCACGCCGGGCACGGGGTTCGTCTTGTAGGAGTAGTACACCTCGCAGCCGCCCGCGGCGCCTGGGGGCACCGCCTGGAAGGCGTCCGCGTTGCGGTTCAGCGCGGCCAGGTGCACCACATGCAGCGGCGAGCCGTACTCCTGCACGAGCTGGGACAGCGACACGCCCTCCAGCAGCAGCCCCTGGCCGGCCCGGGACTCCAGGCTCCACGTCTCCGGGGGGAGGAAGGCGCGCGCGGGGGCCATCGCGCGCTGCACCACGGGCCCCAGGGTCTGCTTCAACTGCCGCTTGGCGGTTCCAACGAGACGACGACGCAGGCTCACGGGGGACAGCCCTTTCACGAGGCGCGAGGCAGCTTGAGGGGGAGATAGCGCGTCAACCCGAAGCGCTTCTTCAGCGCGCGCGTGGCGAGCTGCAGCAGGCGGTACTCCAGCTCTCCGTGCTCGCGCCGGTACTTGTTGTGGATGATGGCATTGGACTCCGCCACGGACTTCTCCACCTTCTCGCCCTTCTTGCCCAGGTCGTGCATCAGCGACGGCTTGCCCACCCGGTAGTTGAGGATGGGGCGGTTGACGTAGACGTGGCCGTAGCGGCGGATGCCGCGCATGTAGAAGTCCACGTCCTCGTAGACGGGGATGTTCGGATCGAACCCGCCCAGCGGCTGGAAGTAGTCCCGGCGCACCATGCACGCGGAGTTCACGTACAGCGTGCCCAGGAAGAGGATGTGCGCCACCGTCCACGCGCTGTTGGGCGTGGTGGCCCCCACCTTCGCGACCCGCTCGAAGTAGCTGCTCTTGTCCTCCAGCCACTCGGGGTCCTCGCTGAAGGGCACCACCCAGCCCACCGCGACGCCCGCGTCCGGCCGCGCGTCCAGGGCGGACACCATCGCCTTCAGCGCGCCCTCCGCGAGCAGGTCGTCGTCATCCAGGAAGTGCAGGTAGCGGCCCCTGGCCAGCGTGGCCCCGTGGTTGCGCACCAGCGCGGGCCGGCCGCGCGACGGCACCTCCTGCTTGAAGTAGCGCACCCGCGCATCGCCAATGCCCTGCACCGCCTGCCGCGCGGTGCCCTCGGCCGTGTCGTCCAGGACCAGCACCTCCACCTGGACGCCTTCCTGACGCAGCGCGGAGTGGATGGCCTCCACCACTTCCTTCTCGCGCTTGTACGTCGGCATCACCACGGAGACGTCAATCTGGGACATTCGGGACTTATACCGGTGGCGCCCCACGGCTGAGAAGCCGGCACGACGGCGGCCGCGCCGGTGGCCTCTGCGCCGCTCGGGGACCTGCCTCGCGATTTCTTGGAAGTTCCTACCGCCCGGTGCGAGCCGGGCCCCGCAGGTTTTTCAGCCTGGGGCGTGACAGGGTTGCCACACCGTGGCTGCCTGCCCGCCGGATTCGCGCTGCGTCAAAAGCTGGCGATGGCGCACTCGAACGGGTCCTCTTCGTCCGGCAGGTCGCCCACCGAAGCCATGAAGGGCTGCGGGGCGTCCTCCTCGGAGAAGGCGTCCGCGTGGGCGGGGACTTCCGCCTCTTCGGCGGGATCCTGGGGCAGCCATCCGGGGTGCAGTTCTTCGCGGGCCATGTGCGTTCGTCCTCTCCGCAACCGGTACGGCGTCACCTGGGGTTCCTGCAGTCGTTGTGCCACCCAACCCCTACGTAACGGCCCAGGCAGGCGGGTCGTTTCCGACGGAGGGTGGGTCGCCGGGCAGGCAGGCATCGCTTGACGCGAGGCCCCCGGGCCGACAGGAAAGGAACACCGATGGCCGTCCTGCTGGCACATGAAATCGAGTCACCGCGTCCGTGCAGCTACCTGCCGGGGCGGGAGGCGTCCCTGGAGACGCTGGTGATGCGCAACGTGTCGCCCCAGGAGTACGAGCACCTGCTCGTGCGCGGCTGGCGCCGCTTCGGGCCGCAGTACTTCCGGCCTGCGTGCGCGTCGTGCCACGAGTGCGTGTCGCTGCGCGTGCCGGTGGAGGGCTTCCAGCCCAACCGCAGCCAGCGCCGGGCCCGCGCGGCGTGCGCGCACCTGCGCGTGGAGGTGGGGCCGCCGCGCGTGGACGAGGAGCGGCTGGCGCTCTACCGCGCCTGGCATGCGGACCGGGAGACGACGCGCGAGTGGGACGCGTCGGAGCTGGGCGCGCGCGAGTACTCGCTCCAGTTCGCCTTCCCGCACCCCTCCGCGCGCGAGGTGGCCTGGTACGACGACAGCGACCCGGCGGCGGGCCCGAAGCTCGTGGGCCTGGGCATCTGCGACGAGATGCCCCAGGCGTGGAGCGCGGTGTACTTCTTCTACGACCCCGCCTGCGCGCGGCTGTCGCTGGGCAAGGCGAGCGTGCTGTTCCAGGTGGAGCTGGCGCGCGAGCGTGGCATCCCGTACGTGTACCTGGGCTACCGCGTGCTCGCGTGCGATTCACTCCGCTACAAGGCCGGCTTCCGCCCGCACGAGCTGTTGGAAGGACGGCCCGCGCTGGACGAGCTGCCCCGCTGGCGGCCCGCGCCGGAGTCGCCCGACACGCCCTGAGTCCCGCGCGTCAGGAGCCGCCGAGCAACGCCGCGTCGAAGAAGTCACGCAGGTGGCGCTCGTACTCCGCCGGGGCCTTCTTCGCGTACTCGCCATGGTGCGCGCCGGGCACCACCCAGTACGACTTGGGTTCGCACGCGGCGTGGAACAGTGCGTCCTGGAGGAACGCAGGCGCGTAGGGGTCGACATCGCCGTTGATCAGCAAGAGCGGCCGGCCCTTCAGGTCGCACAGGTGCGCCATGGGGTCCACCGCGTCCACGTCCACGCCGGACAGGCGCATCGTCCAAAGCACCGGCTGCACGCTCAGGGGGCCCCACCTGCCGTAGCTGTAGCGCGTGTCCGCCTCCAGCGACGGGTACGCGCCCGCGGCGGCCACCGCCTTGAGGCGCGGATCCCCCAGCGCCCCCAGCAGCGCGGTGGTGCCGCCCATGGAGAAGCCCAGCACTCCCACCCGGGACGGCTCCACGTCCGCGCGCCCCGACACGAAGTCCACCGCCGCGCGCAGGTCCTCGCGCTCGCGGTCGCCCCACGTCACCAGGTCGCCGTCGCTCTCGCCGTGGCCACGCGAATCGAAGAGCAGCACGCCGTAGCCCGCGCGCGACAGCGCCTCCGCCTCGAAGAGCATCTGCGAGCGGTTCTCCGCGAAGCCGTGCAGCACCACCACCGCCGCGCGGTTGCGCGAAGGCACGTACCAGCCCTTCAGCGTCAGGCCGTCGCGCGTGCGCAGCACCACGTCCGTGCGCGTCGCGAGCGCCCCGTCCCCGGGCGGCGTCACCGACTGGCGCGTGGGGTGCAACATGGCGCGTGCGGTCCGGACGTTGCGGTACGCGATGACGGCGGCCACCGCGAGGACGCCCAGCAGGGCGAGCACGACGAGGCGGACAGGACGGAGCTGGATGGGTTTCTTCACGAGGATGGTTTGTGAGCCTATACCCGCTGTCCGGCTCCCGGCGCGGCGAGCCTGCCCGTCAGGACGCCGTGCGGGTGTTTCAATCGTGTCTCCGCGGGGCCATGCCAGGCGAGGAGGATCCAGACGCACGACGCCCTGCAATTGTCTCCTGCGTGGCGCGGCCTGTCGCCTTCGCTACCTATCGCCAGGGGCGTGAGCTATTGAGCCACCGGCAGCTCCAGGGGTGGGCCCGCCGGACGTTCGCGTCGTGCGGGAGAATGAGAAAAACGTTTCCTTCCGGGACCCTCGAACAGTGAACCTGCGGGCGCAGCCAGACATGACGGCCTCGGTACCGGCGCCCGCGCGACGACGTGTGTTGTTCACGCTCGTCTTCATGGGGACGGGAGGCATCGAGCGCTCGGTGTGCAACGTGTTGGCGGGCCTGGACCGCGAGCGCTTCGACCCTTCGTTGTTCTTCCACCACGGGCCGCCGCCTCCTGACACGCGGGACCGCATCCCCGCGGACGTGCCCATCTCCTGGGGCGTGGGCGTGGAAGCCTACCGGCGCTGGGAGCTGCCGCGCATGCTCTGGCGGCTGTTCCGCGAGGCGCGCAAGGCGGACATCATCGTGTCGGGGCAGGAGGGGCGGGCGGCCCTGCTGGCGCGGATGGCCGGGGCGATGCTGGGCAAGCCGGTGCTGGGGATGGTGCACTTCGACTGGGGGGCCTTCCACCGCGAGCAGCCGCGCCGGCAGCTCTGGGGCCTGCGGCTGCTGTACCCGGGCATGGACCGCATCGTGGCGTGCGGCTCCGACTCCGCGAAGGCGTTCGCGGAGCTGGTGAACGTGGATGCGGAGCGGCTGGAGGTCATCCCCAACTTCGTGGACGCTGGACGGGTCCGCGCCGCGGCCGGAGCGCCCCTGCCCGCGTGGGCGGTGCCGGTGTTCCAGAAGCCGGTGGTCATCGCCGTGGGGCGGCTGGAGGCGCAGAAGTCCTTCGACATGCTCATCCGCGCGCATGCCCGGATGCAGGCGGCCGGGCAGGACACGCACCTGCTCATCCTGGGCGTGGGGTCGCTGGAGTCGGAGCTCAAGGCGCTGGCGCGCGAAGCGGGCGTGGAGGCTTCGGTGTTCATGCCTGGCTTCGCGGACAACCCGCATGCGCTGATGGGGCGGGCCACCGCGTTCGCCCTCTCCTCGCGCTTCGAGGGGCTGCCCATGGTGCTCCTGGAGGCGCTCGCGCTGGGGTGCCCCATCGTCAGCACGGACTGCCCCTCCGGCCCCTCCGAGGCGCTGGACGGGGGGCGGGCGGGGGTGCTGGTGCCCATGGG
>NZ_RAWG01000317.1 GCF_003611735.1 Corallococcus sicarius
GGAATCCCCTCCGCGCCGCGCACCTTGGTGGGCAGGGCCGAGGAAACCGTCACCTCCCCCTCCCGGTCCTCGTCGCTGGGGCGCTCCTTGGAGGCCGGCACGCTCGTCTGGTGGGGGCGCTTCTTCACCGAGGCGAAGATGGGCCGGCAGGCGTCCACGAACCGGCGCACCTCGTCCAGGGGCAGCGCGGGCGAGTAGTTGTCGTTCACCCCCGTCATCGGCTCGGCCATGCACATGGCGTTGAGGATGGCCTCCTCGGTGGCCTCCATCACGGCCTCGTAGAGGGGGTCCAGACGCTGATCCAGTAGGATCTTCATCTTGTAGACCATCTTCTGCGTGCGCCTGGGGATGATGTTCGCGGTGGAGAAGCCCACCACGATTTCGCCCGAGCCGTGCGCCGCGTAGCTGCCCACCCGCCCGATGCCCAGGCCCACGCGCTTGCAGAGGCGGTTGATCTGGTGGCTCAACAGGGGCGCGTCGGTGGCGACCACCGCGATGATGGAGCCGTAGGACTTGCCGCGGTGGGGGGTGTTCTTGAACTTCTCCACCAGCACCTCGCCCACCGGCAGGCCGCCCACGCGCAGGTTGTGCATCTTCCCGAAGTTGGACATGACGAGCACGCCCAGCGTGTAGCCGCCCAGCACCTCCGGCAGCTTGCGCGACGACGTGCCGATGCCGCCCTTGAAGTCGCACGTCACCATGCCGGTGCCGCCGCCGACGTTGCCCTCGCGCACCGGGCCGCTGGCGGCGTTGTTGATGGCCTCGAGGACGTGCTCCTGGCGCACGTGGCGGCCGGAGATGTCGTTGAGCCACGAGTCGTCGCACTCGCCCACCACGGGGATGATGACGTCGTGCTCGTCACCGATGCCCGGGTAGCGCTGCACGAGGTAGCGGGCCACGCCGTCGGACACCGCGCCCACGGCCATGGTGTTGGTGAGGAGGATGGGCGTTTCGATGAGGCCCCACTCCATGAGCTGCGTCATGCCGGAGACTTCGCCCGCGCCGTTGAGCACGAAGCCGCCTCCGCTCATGCGGTCCATGAAGATGTTGCCCAGGTTGGGCAGGATGGCGGTGACGCCCGTGCGCACCGGACCGAAGCCGGGCCTGAGCGGGCCCTGGCCCTGGATGATGGTGGAGTGCCCCACGAGCACGCCTTCCACGTCCGTGATCGCGTTGAACTTCCCCGGCTTGAAGCGCCCCAGCGGAAGCCCCAGCTCCCGCGCCCGGACCCTCGGCCCTGATTCTTCCGGTATCCGCACCATGGCGCCGACCGTACCCGACAATCTCCGACGGTCAACCCCGCTTCCCTACCGACTGTCGCTGTTTCAGCCGGGCCCGGGGCGCGTGAGCCCCTCCAGCAGCAGCCGCGTCTGCACGACCGCGAGCGCCTCCGCGGCCTCCGCGCCCTGCCCGGCCTCCTGGAGCTGCCGATCCACGAACAGCGACGCGAGCCCGTGCACCATGGACCACGCTGCGAGCGTCAGGCGCCGGGACTCTCCCGGGCGCAGCACGCCCGCCGCCTGCCCGGCTTCGATGCAGCGCACCAGCAGCGCGAAGGCGTTCGTCCCCTCGTCCGACGCATCGGGCTGCAGGGGGCGCGTGAAGTGCGGCCCGAACATCACCCGGAAGTGCGGCGGGTGGCGCACCGCGAAGAGCACGTAGGCCACGCCCGCGGCGGACAGCTGCTCCAGGGGCCCGGCCGGGGCCTTCGCCATGCGCTCGCGCATCTCCTGCGCCATCGCGCGGAAGCCCTGCTGCGCCACCGCCTCCAGCAGCGCCTCCTTGTCCGCGAAGTGCCGGTAGGGCGCCGCGTGCGTGACGCCCGCCCGCCGGGCGACCTCCCGGAGCGTCAGCGCGCCGAAGCCCTCCTCGGTGATGAGCGTCACCGCCGCGTCCACCAGCGCCTGGCGCAGGTCACCGTGGTGGTAGCGCGCCTTCTCCTCCGGCGCGTCCGACGGCTTCTGCGTCCGTGCCTGCTTGCCCCGAGTCGCCACCGTCCGTGCCTCCTGGCGTGTTGCCTGGAGGACGTAACCATCCGGGGCCCGAAGTAGCCAGCGTCAACATCCATGTTGACAGCGACAACATGCAATGTTTACGTTGTCTACACGCTGAAGGGTTGCGGCAGCGCCCGTGCCCTCCGCAGGAACCAGGAAAGGGTTTTCCGCCATGACGACCGCGATGAAGCAGACGACGTCCTCCGCCGCCCCGGGCTGGCTCCGGGCCTTCCGCACGCTTCCCCGCCAGCACGGCTTCGAGCCGCTGCGGGTGGAGGGCCAGGTGCCCGAAGGGCTGCGGGGTTCGCTGTACCGGGTGGGGCCGTGGACGTTCGAGGTGCACGGCCGGCCGTACCAGCACTGGTTCGACGGGGACGGCGGAATGCTGGGCGTGCGCTTCGGGCCGGACGGCGTGCGGGGCGCGGCGCGGCTGCTGGAGACGCCGAGCATGGTGGCGGAGCGCAAGGCCTCCGGGCAGCGCTACGGCGCCTACGGCACGCCCACGCCGCTTCTGCACAAGCTGCGCAACCAGCAGAAGAACTCGGCGAACACGTCGGTGATGGCGTGGAACGGCAAGCTGTACGCGCTGTTCGAGGCGAACGTGCCCGTGGAGGTGTCCCCGGAGGACCTGTCCTGCGTGGGCGAGTCGGACCTGGACGGCGTGGTGGTGGAGAGCTTCTCCGCGCACCCGCACCGCGTGCCGTCACGCAAGACGTCCTACAACTTCGGCGTGTCGTACGGCCGGGAGACGAAGCTGGAGCTGTACGCGCTGCCGGACGGCGGCGGGGCGAAGCGCCTGGGCTCCGTGAAGCTCCCCGGCGCGACGATGGTGCACGACTTCATCGCCACGGACCGCTACCTCGTCTTCTTCCTGCCGGCGCTGCGGCTCAACATCTTCCGCATGCTGCTGCGGCTGGGCTCGTACTCGGAGAACCTCCACTTCCGGCCGGAGGTGGGCTCGGAGGTGCTGGTGGTCCCCATCGACGATGTGGAGCACCCGGTGCGCATCCCCACGGAGGCGTTCTACCAGTGGCACTTCGCGAACGCGTTCGAGGAGGGAGAGAAGCTGGTGGTGGACTACGTGCACTACCCCGACTTCACGACGAACCAGTGGCTGGGTGAGCTGGTGCGCGGACGCACGTCCACGCAAGCGAAGGGCATGCTGCACCGGGCGGTGGTGGACGTGAAGGCAGGCACCTTCCACACCGAGCGCCGCTCGGACGTGAGCTGCGAGTTCCCCCGCGTCGCCCCTGGCGTGGTGGGACGCGCGCATGGGACGGTGTTCATGGGCGTGCACACCAGCGACGAGGCGAAGTGGGGCCCGCACAACGGCGTCGCGCGCATCGAGGTGGCGACAGGCCGGCTCACGGTGGCGGCGCTGGGAGCGGAGCAGTACCCCTCCGAGCCCGTCTTCGTCCCCCGCCCCGGCGGCAGCGCGGAGGACGACGGCTGGGTGCTCACCCAGGTCTACGACGTGAAGGCGGACGCGTCCCACATCGCCGTATTGGACGCGCAGCGGCTGGAGGACGGGCCGGTGGCGCGCTGCCACTTCGACCACGCCCTCCCGCCCACCTTCCACGGCGGCTTCGCGCCCGCCTGAGCGGGCTCCCCTGCCCTACCGCCCCGTCCAGACGGGGGCGATCCACGCCATGGGCGCCGTGCTGCCCTCGTTGTAGACGCGCAGGAAGAAGTACTTGCTCGTCGTGTCGGTGAGGGACGGGGTCCAGGTGACGGAGGCCTGCGGCGTGGCCAGGGCGAAGGTCTGCACCACCACGCCGTTGTCCTTGAGGATTTCGATCTTCGAGATGCGGTCGCCCACGTCCGCGTCGCTCACCTGGATGTTGAAGTTGAACGTGGAGGGGCTCGCGAGCGTGGAGCCCATGATGGCGCCGTTCACCGAATAGACGACGCGCAGGTTGGTATCCAACGCGGCATAGGTGCGGCGCTGCTTCATCGCGTCCAGGAGCGCGGCCTTGGTGCGCGAGGGGGCGACGAGGAACGTGCGCGCCGTGTGGCGCGTGATGCCCCAGAACCCGTGGTTGTCATTGCCGCACACGGGGGACACCTTCCAGCCCTTCTCCAGCGCCGCCAGCCACGCGCCGTAGTGGAGGTTGTCGTTGGAGTTGATGACCTCCAGCAGCGTGAGGATGTCGGTGAGGGCCGCGTCCCGGTAGCCGAAGCTGTTGTAGTTCACGGCGTCCGGGTGGTTGAACGACGCCACCGTGTCCGGCTGCGTCTTGAGCCACGCGTAGAGCTGCTGGAGGCCCACGCCGGACTCCAGCGCGTCCAGGTACGCCGGGCTGTTGATGACGTTGATGTGCCCCGTGCCGTCCGGCCCGTTGTTCTCCGAGTGCTCGTAGCCCCAGAAGCCCACGTAGCCGCTGTCCGTCGCGTCCAGGGCCTGCTGCTTCGTCGCCACCCACGCGGGCGTCGTCGGGCTGGTGGGGTTGAACGCCACCTCCTGCGAGTGGTCCGTGGTGACGTAGAAGTCGTAGCCGGCCGCCTTCGCCTGCGCGTGGTGCTCCGACGGAGGCCCGTTCTTCGTGGGGTCGCCGGAGGTCACCTGCTCGCCGTGCGACGACGTGTAGCTGGTGTGCGCGTGCGTGTTGCCCGCGTAGACGAACCACGTCGTCGCCGTGTCGTAGCTCACCACCAGCGTGGGGCCGGGGCTGCCCTCGCGGGACGTGAAGTTCGTGTCCCCGGCGAAGGTCGTGTCCAGGCCCACCGTCACGTTGCCGTTGCCGGCAATCAGCGCGGACACATCCCACACCGAGTCCTGCCCCGCCGTGTGGCTGGACACCGTGGACAGCGCGGCGCCCATGGGCAGCCGGGTGTTCCAGGTGAGGGCCGTCTCACTCCAGGACGTGTCCGCCACCGCGTGCGCGGTGATGGGCCGGCCCGTGGCGGTGGTGCCGGCGGGCATGCGCAGCTGCGCGGTGATGTTCGTCGCGCCCGCGGGAAGGCCGGTGACGTTGAACTGCAGCACCACTTCCTTGCTGTAGTTGTTCTGCGCCGACACCTGGATGAGGCTCTGCGTGCCGAAGTTCGTCGTGGGCGCGAACTGCTTCACCATCGCGTCCTTCACCGGCGTGAAGCTCAGGGACGTCAGCGCCGCGAGCCGCGAGGGCTGAGCGCTGGACACCGGCTCGAAGCCCACCGACGCCGCCCGCGCACCCTGCGGCGCCAGCACCGCGCAGCCCATCAGCACCCACGACACCACCGAACCCCGCTGAAACAATCCGCTCATTGAATTTTCCATTTTGGAAAGAATGGGTTTCATCCCATCCATATCCCGGTTCTCTCCGCTTTCCACGCCATTTCATATTAAATGGTGAGAATTGGAGAATGGAGGCAGCGCATGAAACAGCAGCGATGCAGCGGACGTGCAGGGCTCCTGGCGGTGGTGGGACTCGTGATGTCGGCGGTGCTCGGGGGGTGTCAGCCCGCGGCGCAGACGGACCCGAACCTGGTGGGGGCGCAGGAGCAGGCCGCGACGAACGTGCCGGGGCTCTACGCCGTCTTCAGCCAGCCGGACAACACGGGCACGCGGGACTACCGCATCAAGGATGAGCTGGTGCGGCTCATCGACAACAGCCCCAGGGGTTCCTACATCCGCATCGCCATCTTCCTCTGGACGACGGACCACCTGAACGCGGCCATCAAGGCGGCGCTGTGCCGGGGCGTCATCGTGCGGCTGGTGGTGGACGAGCAGAACGGCGGCGCGGCCTCCGAGTTCCTCTCCGGCGGCGTCATCCATGACTTGAGCAGCCACGTGCCCCCGGCGGCGAGCTGTCCGGACGCGACGCGGCTGGAGCTGACCCGGTGCAACGGCACGGGCGCGGGGAGCGCGTGCATCGCGGGGTTCGATCGCTCGGGGACGATCATGCACGACAAGATCTTCACCTTCAGCACGACGACGGATCCGCAGGGCAACCGCATCCAGCGCGTCGTGGTGCAGGGCTCCTGGAACAACACCTACTCCCAGAACAACTACTGGAACGACATGGTCGTCAGCTACGAGGACTGGGACTGGTACGACTACTGGGTCGGCTACCACAATGACCTGCGCGGCCAGACGAAGACGACGGACTACTACAACCCCTCGACGGGCCAGGGGTACTACGACTCACCGAACGCGCCGTGGACCGCGTACTTCTTCCCGCGCGAGGGCAACGACAACGAAATCAGCTCCGACACCGTGACGAACAACTTCACGGACTACATCCGGACGGCCGTTGCGGGCTGCACGCTGGACGTGAACCAGAACCACTTCAACGACAGCCGCATCATCGTGGCCACGGAGCTGCTGCGCATCGCGAAGCTGGGCTGCAAGGTGCGCGTGCTCTACACGGACATGGAGGCCGGCGTCCGCGCGAAGCTGGGCGGCTCATCGAACATCACCGTGCGCCAGCTGCATGACGTGTCCGCCAACAACGTGAAGACGAGCGACGGCACGCCCCGGGAAGTGCTTACCCACAGCAAGCACTTCGTCTACTCGGGGAACTTCAACGGGACGGTGCGGAAGATCGTCCTGACGGGCTCGCACAACCTGTCGAAGAACGCGCTTCGCTACAACGACGAGAACCTCGTGAAGTACTACTCGGACTCGCTGTGGCAGGCGTACCACGCCAACTTCGAGAAGGGCTGGGCGCAGGCGCTCAACGACGGCTAGCCGCACGGCCGCCCGAAGGCAGGGGGCATTCCGCCTCCCCTGCCCTCGCGGTCCGTCAGCGGCTCAGGACTTCAACTCCGGGCGCACGGGCGCGGACTCCGCGGGGGCCGCGTTGCCGTTCCCGCTCGCATGGGCGGGCGCGGGGGCGGCGGCGGCAGCGGCAGCGGCGTTCGCCTGCGCGGTCTGCTCCTCGATGCGCTGCACCACCTTGTTGAGCGGCCGCGGAGGGCCGGGCGGATGCTCCGTCTGGGCCCGGCGCGCCTCGCGCTCTTTGTACCGGCGGATGGCGGGCGCCATGATCTCGCCAATGAGCGCGCGGTAGTCCATGCCGGCGCCCGCCGCGATGAGCACCAGGTCGCTCCAGCCGGGCGTGAGGCCGGGCAGCGGGTTGCACTCGATGAAGTAGATGCGCCCCTTGTCGTCCATGCGGAAGTCGATGCGCGCCACGTCGCGGCACCCCAACGCCATGAACGAGTTGCGCGCCGCCGTGCGCAGCTTCTCCAGCAGCGCCGGTTCAATCTTCGCGGGCGCGTCGTAGCGGATGCGATCCGTCCAATCCAGCTTGTGCTGGAAGCTGTAGACGGGGTTCTTCTCCGCCTTGTCCAGGAAGACGATCTCCATGGGCGGCAGCACGCGCGGACGCCGCTCACCCAGCAGGCCCACCGTGAACTCGCGGCCCCCGATGTACTCTTCAATCAGCGCGGGCTGCTGGTACTTGCCGGCGATCTCCTTCACCACGTCGCGCAGCTCCGCTTCGCTGTAGCAGACGCTCTTGGTGACGACGCCCTTGGAGCTGCCTTCCGCCACCGGCTTCACGATGAGCGGGAAGCCGGTGAACTCCTTGTTCAGCCGCTCCTTGCCCGTGACCATCAGCTGGAAGTTGGGCGTGAGGATGCCCGCCTGGCGGACGATCTTCTTCGCCAGCGCCTTGTCCAGCGCGAGCGACAGCGTCGCGGGATCAGAGCCCGTGTACGGGATGTCCAGCAGCTCCAGCATCGCGGGCACCTGGCTCTCGCGGTTGCGGCCCTTGAAGCCCTCGGCGATGTTGAAGACGATGTCCAACGGCGTGCTGGAGAGCACCGTGGGCAATTCCGCCGTGGCCTCCAGGTCGATGACCTCGTGGCCCCACGACGCAATGGCCTCGCGGATGGCCTGCAGCGTGTTGGGCGAGTCGTACTCCGCCTCGCTGTCCTCCACCGTCTCCGCCGTGGCGCTGGGCTTCACGCGCTTGACGTTGAAGCTGAAGCCCACGCGCAGCGGCCCCGTCTTGCGCGCGGGCTTGCCCTGGCGGCGCGCGGAGTCGCGGATCTTGTAGCGCTTGGCCGCGCTCTGGATGATGGAGTTGATGACCCCGTCCAGGTGCAGCCCCTCCAGCTCCGCCGCGGAGTAGATGCCCGCGCCCGGCTCCAGGCTGGGCAGCGCGTTGATTTCGAGGAAGTACGGCACGCCCGCGTCGGACAGGCGGAAGTCCAGGCGCCCCAGGTCGCGGCAGTCCAGCACCTGGAAGATCTTCTGCGCCATCTTGCGCACGTCCTCCGCCATCTTCGGGGGGATGTTCGCCGGGGCGCGCACGCTGACGGCGCGCTCGCCCTTCGTCTTCAGCTCGTAGTCGTAGATGGCGTACTTGCGGGCCGTCGCGGCCTCCGGGTCGATGACGTACTCCACCGGCGCGAGTACGCCGTCGTAGTCGTTGTCCACCGCGGCCAGGAACGGCACCGTGAGGTCGCGCCCGCTGATGTACTCCTCCACCAGCACGCCCGCCGGGTACTTCTCCAGCGCCTTCGCGACCTTCTCCCGCACGGCCTCCAGCGTCTCCGCGACGGAGTCCTGGGTGATGCCCTTGGAGGAGCCCTCGAAGTTGGGCTTCACGATGACGGGGAAGTGCAGGTTCTCCGCCGTCAGCTCACTGAGCTTCTCCACGTACTGCCAGCCCGGCGTGCGGATGCCGTGCTTGGACAGGATGAGCTTGGTGAGCTGCTTGTCCAACGTCAGCGCCAGCGCGTACGCGTCCGAGCCCGTGTACGCGAACCCCAGCTCGTCGAAGAGCGCCGGGTAGAACGCCTCCCGGAAGCGGCCACGGCGGCCTTCGGCGGTGTTGAAGATGAGGTCGGGGCTGTAGGCCTCCAGGCGGGCCACGGTGCGCGACGCGGGGCCGCTCACCTCGAAGCGCTCCAGGCGGTGGCCCAGGCGCTCGATGGCGGCCGCGAGCGTGTTCACCGTCTCCTGCGTGTCGAACTCCGCCTCCTCCTCCGAGTCCGACAACCGCAGGTTGTACGTCAGCGCGATGCGCATGGCTTGCCCCGTCTTCCTTTCCGGAATGGCTTGCCGCGGCGCACCTTCGCCGCGGTCATCAAACGGCCCGGGGCACGCGCTGCCGCCACGGGCGTGCGGGCTGCAACCGTCGCGCCCGCCACAACCTTCCCATCCACCACCTGCGTCTGCGCCCAGGTGTCGCCCAGCCGCAGGCCCAGCGGGTCGCGCAGCACGCGCCACGCCTCCACGCCCCCAATCACCACGAAGCCCGCCGCCGCGGCCACCAGGCCGTGGGGCGCGGGCATCATCCCCAACAGCACCACCAGCGCGAGCGGCGCGTTGCGAAGCGTGCTGTCGCGGTGCCGCGCCGCGGAGCGCGTGGGCAGGTGCATCACCTTCACGCCGAAGATGCGCTTGCCCACGCTCTGCCCCTGGAGCATCCCGTCCGCGAGCAGCAGGAACAGCAGCGCCACCACCGCGCCCGCCGCGCCGCACACCACGTACAGGCCCCAGGCCGTCAGACAGTCCACCACGCGCGCGCCCCCGCGCAGCAGCAGGGACGCCTTCGGGTACGGAGAGTCCGGCCCCGCGTCCTCCTGCACCAACCGCAGCACCCGGCTGCCACCGCGGCCCGTGGACATCAGGCTGCGCTCAGGGGTGGCGCTCACTCCTCCGGCTCCAGCGTGCGGCCCTCTTCCGTGCGCTCCGGTTCGTCCAGCCCGGCCAGCCGCGCCAGCCGCTCGTGCGCGGACAGCGGGTGGACGAAGGGCACCACCGTCTGCGCGTGCTCGCCGGCCTGTTCCGCCGCGAGCCTCGCGGTGGGGCTGCCCACCTCCGACATCCGCTGAAGCCGCTCGCGCGCGCCCGCCTCGTCGTGCTGCGCGGCCTCGCCCTCGCGGGTGAAGAACACGAACGCCATCGCCGGCCGCTTGGAGGACTCGCGCATCGCGAACTGCACGCCGTCCAGGTTCCAGCCCTTGCCCGTCCACTCGTTCAGGGTGCGCTCCAGCGCTCCCTCGTCCACCGTGGACAGCTCCACCACTTTGTATTGCAACGGCCCGGGCTCACGAACGACCGGGGTGCGGCCCCGGCCCGGGCGCTGGCCGGCCCGGGACTTCGGCTTCGCGGCAGGGGCGCGTCGGGGCGGAGGTTTCGCCGGCTTGCGTCCGGGGCGCTTCTTCTGGGTGGGCATCGTGTGGGGACCATTTGGGCGCAAGCGGCGGAGCCAATCAAGCCTCCCGCCGCAACGGCGCGCCCCGCGTGTTGCCTTAGAGGAGTTTGGCGGCTTCCAGGGCGTGGTACGTGATGACGAGGTCGGCGCCGGCGCGCTTGATGGAGGTGAGGACCTCCATCATCACGCGCTCGTAGTCCACCCACCCGTTCTGGCCGGCGGCCTTGAGCATCGCGTACTCGCCGGAGACGTTGTACGCGGCGAGCGGCAGATCGAAGCGCTCGCGCAGCGCGCGGATGACGTCCAGGTAGGAGAGCGCGGGCTTCACCATGATGAAGTCCGCCCCCTCCTCCACGTCCAGCTCCGTCTCGCGCAGGGCCTCGCGCACGTTGCCGGGATCCATCTGGTAGCCGCGCCGGTCGCCGAACTGCGGCGTGCTCTGGGCGGCCTCGCGGAAGGGGCCGTAGAAGCCGGAGGCGTACTTGGCCGAGTACGCCATGATGGGCGTTTCGGACAGCTTCACCTCGTCCAGCGCCTTGCGGATGGCGCTGATGCGGCCGTCCATCATGTCCGACGGGGCGACGATGTCCGCGCCCGCCTGCGCGCACGTGACGGCCATCTGCGCGAGCAGCGGCAGCGTGGCGTCGTTGACGACGTGCTGGCCGTCGAGCACGCCGCAGTGGCCGTGGTCGGTGTACTCGCACAGGCACACGTCCGCGATGACCTGGAGGTCCGGCACCGCCGCCTTGATCTCCCGGATGGCGCGCTGGACGATGCCGTCGCGCGCGTAGGCCTGCGTTCCTTGCGCGTCCTTGTGGTCCGGGATGCCGAAGAGGATGACGGACGGCACGCCCAGCGACTTCGCGAGCTTCGCCTCCTGCACGGCGTGCTCCACCGACAGGTTGAAGATGCCCGGCATGGAGGAGATGGGACGGCGCACGTCCCGGCCCTCGACGACGAAGAGCGGGTAGATGAAGTCCGTGGGCGAGAGACGCGTCTCTCTCACCATGTCACGGAGGGCCGCGGAGCGACGCAGCCGGCGGGGGCGGTGGACGGGGT
>NZ_RAWG01000318.1 GCF_003611735.1 Corallococcus sicarius
GGCCAGGAGGCAGGGGGGTGGGCTCGGCCGCGAGCAGCGCGGCCGTGGCCAGGACGAGGGACAGGCTCATAGTTCGTGCACGGGGAAACGGGCGCCCATGTCGGGCCAGTAGAGGGCCTCGCGCTTGCGGACGTCCTGGGGGGCGAGCTTCGCGAGCAACTCCTGCACCGTCACACCCAGCACCGGGTGCCGGACCTGCGGCGCCAGCTCCGCCAGCGGCTCCAGCGCGAAGCGGCGCTTGTGCAACTCCAGATGCGGCACCTGGAGGTTGGCGTCCGCGACGACGGAGCGCTCCTCCTCGTCCCACAGCAGGATGTCCAGGTCGATGATGCGCGGGCCCCAGCGCTGCAGGCGGTGACGGCCCAGGTCCTGCTCGATGCGCTGGAGGATGCACAGCAGGCGCTGCGGGGACAGGTCGCACTCCAGCGCCACCGCGGCGTTCAGGAAGCGCGGCTGCGCGGGGCCCACCGGGGCGGTGTCGTACAGCGACGAACAGCCGAGCACCGCCACCGCGTCGATGCACGACATGGCGGAGAGGGCCGCCACGAGGTGGGCCTCACGGTCGCCCTCGTTGGAACCCAGACCTACATAGACGGTCGCGCTCAAGGCTCCATCTCAACCGGGTTCACCAGGGTTCCGATTCCCTCCAGCTCCACCTCCACCGTGTCGCCGGCCACCAGCACGCCCACTCCGGACGGGGTGCCCGTGCTCACCAGGTCGCCGGGCAGCAGCGTCATGATGTGGGAGATGAAGGACACCAGCCGGGCAGGGCTGAACACCATGTCGGACGTGCGGCCATCCTGGCGCACCTGTCCGTTCACGCGGCACACCACCCGCAGGTCCGCCGGGGACAGCCCCGTCACGGCCCAGGGGCCCGCGCAGGCGAAGGTGTCGTAGCCCTTGGCGCGGGTGTGCTGGATTTCCTTGCGCTGGATGTCGCGCGCGGTGACGTCGTTGAAGGCGGTGAGGCCCCAGATGGCGCGCGCGGCGGTGGCCTCGTCGGCGTTCTTCACGCGCTCGCCAATGAGCAGCGCCAGCTCCGCCTCGTGGTGCACTTCCTGGCTCGCCTTGGGGATGCGGATGGGCGAACCCGGGCCGTTGAGCGCGGTGGACGGCTTGGTGAAGATGAGCGGTTCGGTGGGGACGGGCTTGCCCATCTCCTCCGCGTGCTTGCGGTAGTTCTGCCCGATGCAGACGACCTTGGACGCGTCCGACGGGACGAGCAGCGACAGGCCCTTGAGCGACCGGCGTAGCCCCGTCTCCTTGCCGCCGGCCCAGGGCGCGGCGGTGAGCACCACCACCTCGTTGCCGTCGACGCGGCCGTAGCTGGCGCGGCCCTCCACCTGGAAGCGGCAGTAACGGGCGGTCATGTCTTCCCCTGGAGGCCGAGCACGTCGGCCATGTCATAGAGCCCCGGCGCCCGGCCCGCCACCCACCGCGCGGCCCTCAGCGCCCCCAGCGCGAACTGGTCCCGGTTCGTCGCCCGGTGGGTGAGCTCGATGCGCTCCCCCTCGCCAAAGAAGTACACGGTGTGCTCGCCCACCACGTCTCCGCCGCGCAGCGCCTGCACGCCAATCTCACCCGGCGGTCGGGCGCCCGTCTGCCCCTCGCGCGCGAACGTGAGGTCCTCGCGCGTGCGCCCCAGCGCGTCCGCGAGCACCTCCGCCAACCTCAGCGCGGTGCCGCTGGGCGCGTCCTTCTTCATCCGGTGGTGCGCCTCCAGCACCTCCACGTCGAACGAGGGCCCCAGCACGCGCGCCAGCTCCGCCGCCATGCGGATGACCAGGTTCACGCCCACGGACATGTTGGGCGCCGCGACGATGGGCACCACCTTCGCGTGCGCCTGGAGCGCCGCGTGCGCTTCCGGCGTGAAGCCCGTGGAGCCCACCACCAGCGCCACGCCGCGCTCGGCGCACGCCCGCGCATGGGCGAGGCTTGCCTCCGCGCTGGTGAAGTCCACGACGACGTCCGCCTTCGCGGCGTCCAGCGCGCGGCCCAGGTCGTCCGCCACGGCCACGTCCAGCGCCGCGCCCAGCCTTGCCACGAGCCCCGCGTCCTGCCCCGCCGCCGGGCTGCCCGGACGCGCGGTGGCGCCCACCAGTTGGAGGTCGCTCGCGTCCCGCGCCAGGCGCAGGAGCGTGCTGCCCATGCGGCCGGTGATGCCGGTGATGACGGTGCGGGTCGCCATGTGCGTGCGTGCTCCCTAGCCCTTCAACAGCCCCAACCGCGCCAGTTCGTCCTTCAGCTTCGCGGCGTTCGCGCTGGCCATGGGCACGAGCGGCAGGCGGACCTCCGGACCGAACAGCCCCATCAGGTGCAGCGCCCACTTCACCGGGATGGGGTTGGACTCCACGAAGAGCAGCCGGTGCAGCGCGTTCATCCGCACCTGGAGCCCGCGCGCCTTCGCAAGGTCCCCACCGCGCGCCGCCGCCACCAGGTCCGCCATCATCCGCGGCGCCACGTTGGACGACACGGAGATGACGCCCCGGCCGCCGCACGCGATGAACGGGAGCACCGTGAAGTCGTCGCCGGACAGCAGCGTGAGCCGCTCGCCGCACAGCTCCACGAGGTCGATGGCGCGCGCGAGGCTGCCGGTGGCCTCCTTGAGCGCCACGACCTCCGGCACGTCGCACAGCTTGAGCACCGTCTCCGGCAGCAGGTCCACGCCCGTGCGGCCCGGCACGTTGTAGGCGATGAGCGGGAAGCCCGGGTGCGCCTTCGCGATGGCGCGGTAGTGCTCCACGAGCCCCGCCTGCGTGGGCTTGTTGTAGTAGGGCGTGACGATGAGCGCGCCGTCGGCGCCCTCCTCCCGCGCGCGGCGCACGGAGTCGATGGTTTCGCGGGTGTTGTTGCTGCCCGCACCCGCCACCACCGGAACGCGCCCCTTCACCTCGTCCACGACGACGGCGATGGCGCGCGCGCGCTCGTCCGCATCCAGGGTCACCGCTTCGCCGGTGGTGCCCATGGGCAGCAGCACGTTCGTGCCACCTTCGAGCTGGGCGCGGACGAGGGCGCGGAACGCCCCTTCATCCAGCGCCCCGTTCAAGAACGGAGTGGCCAGCGCCGTCATGGAGCCTTCGAAGGTCTTCATTCCGGCGCTTATACGTTCAGGCCCGCTCGCCGCGCCAGAGGTCCTCGACGCGCTCGCGCTCCCGGATGACACGCCACGCTTCCCCGTCCACCAGCACCTCGGCCGGCCGGGGGCGCGAGTTGTAGGTGGAAGCCATGCTCATCCCGTAAGCCCCGGCACTCATGAAGGCCACCAGGTCATCCTGGTGGGGCAGCACCAGGGGGCGAGCCTTCGCCAGCACGTCGGTGGATTCACACACCGGCCCCACGACGTCCACCTCCACGGCCCGGCCCCGGCGCTTCACCAGGGGCTGGATGGCGTGGTGCGCTTCGTAGAGGGCCGGGCGCAGCAGGTCGTTCATGCCCGCGTCCACCACCACGAAGGTGCGCGACGGCGTGGGCTTGCGGTACAGCACGCGCGTGAGCAGCACGCCCGCGTTGCCCACGAGCGCGCGGCCGGGCTCCAGCAGCAGCGTGGCCCCGGTGGCCTGCGTCGCGGCCAGCACCGTGCGCGCGTACTCCTGGGGGCTGGGCGGCGTCTCGTCCGAATAGGTGATGCCCAGCCCGCCGCCCACGTCCAGGTACTCCAGCGCGTGGCCCTGGGCCTTGAGCGCGACGTAGAGGTCCGCGACCTTGGTGATGGCGGCGCGCATGGGCGCCGTGCGCGTGAGCTGCGAGCCGATGTGGCAGTCCAGCCCCAGCGCCTTCACGCCCTTCATCTTCTTGGCGCGCGCGTAGAGGGTGAGGGCCTCCTCGAAGGGGACGCCGAACTTGGACGTCTTCAGGCCGGTGGAGATGTAGCGGTGCGTGCGCGCGTCCACGTCCGGGTTCACGCGCAGCGCGAACGGCGCGCGCTTGCCCAGCTTGCGCCCCACCGCGTCCAGCGCCTCCAGCTCCTCCCCGCTCTCCACGTTGAAGAGCAGGATGCCGGCGTCCAGCGCCTGGGCCATCTCGTCCGGCGTCTTGCCCACGCCCGCGAACACCGTCTTCGTGGGGTCGCCGCCCGCATGCCTCACGCGGGCCAGCTCCCCGCCGGACACGATGTCGAAGCCGCTGCCCACCCCCAGCCCCGCGAACAGCCGGAGGATGGCCAGGTTGGAGTTGGCCTTCACCGAGTAGCAGATGAGGTGCGGGTGGCCTTCGAACGCGTCCGTCACCTCGCGGAAGCGCTCCGTGAGGGCCCGGGCGGAGTAGACGTAGGTGGGCGTGCCCACCGCGTCCGCGATGGCCGACAGCGGAACGCCCTCCGCGTGCAGCACGCCCTTGCGGTACGGGAAGGCCGTCATGGCGCGAGCCCCCCGTCCAGGGCGGACGGCGGCACCGTGGGGCCGGAGGGCTCCACGGGTCCGCGCGGCGGCGCTTGCGGAGGCGCCGTCTCCGGGGTGGGCGCGGGCGGCGGCGCCGGACGGGGCGCGTGGGGGCTGCCCTTGATGCCACACGCCATGAGCGACAGCGTCAGGGCGGTGGCGACACACAACCGGGGAAGGAGTCCGCGCATGGCTAGAACTTGATGGCCAGCGTGCCACGCACGGCGTGCGCGGTGCTGAGGTCCTGCCCGGTATTGCCCAGGTCCTTCAGGCCGCTGAGCGGGAAGAGGATGCCGTAGTCGATGCCCGCCAGGAAGCCGTCCTCGGTGATGTAGCGCGCGCCGATGTCCGCCTCCAGGCCCAGGCCCCGGCTGACGGAGGACGGCGTGGACTCCGCGTAGAACGCCTGCGAGTAGATGACGCTGCCGAAGACGTCGAAGCCCTCCGCGATGGAGTACTTGAGGCCCGGCTTCACGTAGAACGCATCCGTGACGCCGTTGAGGATCGAGCGCCACAGGATGAGGTCCACGCGGTAGTCGCGGTTGAAGCGGAAGTTGCGGATGGCGTTGTCGCCGCAGCCGCCGGTGTCGCAGCTGTACTGGCGACCCTCGACGTCACCCGCGGTCGTGTTGCCGCCGGTGCCGGAGCCCGTGCGGCCCGGGTAGTTGCCGAAGCCCGGCGCCTTGTCACCGGACGCGAAGCCCAGCTCCACGCCCAGGTGCAGCTTGTTCTCGATGACGTGGAACTCCGTCTGGAGCACGCCGCCGAACTGCGCGATGCGCAGCGACTGGGCGGTGGGGTCGTTCGCCGTCAGCGCCCGCCCGTCGATGCTGCCCAGCTGCGCGGCGATCTCCGCCTCGATGCGGAACTTCTTCTCCGCGTACTTGAACCACAGGTCCGGCACGTACAGCGTGCCGCCGCGCGGGACGAAGGCCGGGGGGTTGGCGCCCGTGCCCGGGGAGACGTCCTCGAAGGGGGTGCCCGTCTCCGTGAGCGTCGCGTACCGCTGCGTGCGGTAGGTGAAGTACAGGCCGTAGTTGAGCACGCCCTGGTTGTTGTCCAGCTTGGCGCGCTGCTGCTGCTCGGTGTCGCGCCGCGCGATGGCCAGCACCAGGCTGTGGCTGTCGTCGGACTGGGTGAGGTCCACCGGCTCGCCGAGGGAATTGGCGCGCTCGGTGGAGAGCCCCTCCGCGTTGAAGTCGATCATCGGCGTGATGTACCAGCCGGCGAACGGCTCGGTGACGAACTGGATGCGGTCCACCGTGTCGCCGTAGTCGCAGTCCAGGCAGTTGCCGTCGTTGCGCAGCATGCCCACGCCCCAGTGGCTGCCCATGCGGCCGAAGCGCAGGATGCCCACCGGCGTCGTCACCTCACCGTACGCGCGCCGGACGTGGATGGAGTCCTTGAACGCGTTGACGGCGGAGTTGGACGGGGTCTGGTTCTCCGAGAAGAGCGTGAACGTGTTGCGCCCGTCCCCGCTGTAGGCGCTGTCCGGGTTGGAGCCCAGCAGGATGTTGTCCAGGGCGTCCACCTGCACCTTGACCCGCACGTCTTCAGAGACGTTGAAGGAGGGGTCCAGGCGGAAGCGCATGTTGGCGCCCGCCTGCGTCCGCTCCGCGGAGGTGCGCGGCGAGCGCGTCCAGAACTGACGGCCGGAGGGCGTGCCGGACGGCGGCGCGAACTTGCCCAGGTCGAACTTGTAGAAGAGCGTGGGGCGCACGCGCAGGTAGCCATCCAGCGTGAACAGCTCCAGCTTGCGCTTCTCCTCCGTCCACTCCTCCTGCCAGTCGCTGTTGTTGGCCACGGCCTGGGTGGCCGTCTGCGCGCGGATGTCCTCGCGCAGCTCCTGCCGGGTGGCCTCCAGCCGCTGCTCCAGCTCCTCGCGGCTCACCGCGCCGTCGTTTGAAGCAGGGGCCGCGGGGGCGGGAGGCGGAGCTTCGGCGGGGGCCGACTCCTGGGGTGCCGCGGCGGGCGTGCCACCATCAGGCACCGGCGTCTGCGCGGTGGCCGTGGACGAGGCGACGAGCAGCGCCGCCAGCAGGACGTGAGGCATGGTCAACGGTCTCCGGGGCCACGACATGACGTGGCCGGTTTCAAAGGGCGGGCGATTCAAGCCATGCCCCCCTGGGGTGTCAACGTCTACGGGATCGGGGCTTCGCTCCCTCAACGGCCTTTTGCAAGCCCTTCACGGTCTTTCTGGGGGCGACCGTCACTTTTGGGAGCGGCTGGCACACCGGACAGAAATGGGTGGTGCGCCCACCCTGTGTGAAGGACTCCACGGTCGTTCCGCACTTCGAGCACGGCCCCTTCGCCCGGCCATAGACGCGGAAGCGGTTCACCGACCCGCGCTCCTCCAGGTAGACGATGTCCTCGCCCTCCTGCTCCTTGAGGCCGAAGTCGAACGCGGCGTGGATGGCCTGCGCCAGGCGCTTCCACTCCTCCGGGGTGAGGGACGCGGGGGTGCGCGCCGGGTGTACGCCCGCGCGGAAGAGCGCCTCCGCCGCGTGGATGTTGCCCAGGCCCGCGATGCGCCCCTGGTCCATCAGGGCCACCTTCAGGTCCTGTTTCGAACCTCCCACCGCCTCCTGGAGCTGGGGTCCGGTGAGGCCGTCCGTCAGCGGGTCGCGGCCCAGGGCCTTCACCGCGGGCAGCTCCCACAGGCCCCGGGCCGGCACGGGCTCCATCCGGCCGAAGAGGCGTGGATCACTGAAGTGGACGACGTGGCCGTCCTCCAGGTGGAAGCGGGCGCGGCTGTAGGGGACGGCCTCGCCCTCCTTGCGGCGCACGAACTTGCCCGTCATGCCCAGGTGGGCCATCAGGCCGTGGCCGCCCTCCAGGGTGAGCAGCAGGTACTTGCCCTTGCGCTCCACGGCCTCCACGCGGCCGGTGAGGCGGGCGAAGTGCGGCAGCTCCGCGCCCCGGAAGATGCGGGTGGCGTCCGCTTCCGCGCGCACGACGCGGTGGCCCTGGAACCAGCGCACCAGGTTGCGCCGGGCGATCTCCACTTCCGGTAGCTCAGGCATCCTGCCGGGGCACATAGCACCGCTCCCCCGCCGCGCGCATTCCCGGGCCCTCCTTCCGGCCGTTGGAAGACAGCCCGCCATGCGGGGCTTGCCCGGGGGGAGCCGGCGTGAGTACGAGGGGCGGGATACGTCAGCACCTCGCCGCGAACCTCGCAGAGAAGGGACGAACTGCCCATGCAACGGATGATCACCGCAATCCTGGCCCTCACCCTGGCCTCAGGCCTCACCACGGGATGCACGAAGCAGCGCGTGGGCGCGGAGAAGGCAATCGCCCAGGTGTTCATCTCCGACGAACAGGAGAACCAGCTGGGCCTCCAGGTGAAGAAGGAGCTGGAGACGAAGGAGAACATCAAATACGTGCAGGACCCGGCGGTGCTGGACTACGTGCGCAGCATCTCCGCGCCCCTCCTCGCGCAGGCCAACAAGGACCGCTCCGGGGTGAAGTGGAAGGTCAACGTCATTGACGACCCCAAGCAGGTCAACGCCTTCGCCACGCCGGGCGGCTTCCTCTACGTCTACACGGGCCTGCTGCTCGCGGCGGACACCGAGGCGGAGCTGGCGGGCGTGATGGCGCACGAGGCGGGCCACGTGGTGGGCCGGCACTCGGCGCGCGCGATGGTGAACGCCTACGGCCTGCAGACCATCACCCAGGTGGCGCTGGGCCAGAACCCGGGCACCGCCGCGCAGATCGCCGCGCAGCTGGCGGGTGGCGGCCTGCAGCTGGCGCACGGGCGCAGCGAGGAGACGGAGGCCGACGAGTACGGCGCGAGGTACGCCGCCGGGGCCGGGTTCGATCCGCGCGGCCTCATCACCTTCTTCCAGAAGCTCCAGCAGCTGCAGGGCTCGCAGCCCGCGGTGCTCAAGTGGCTCTCCACGCACCCCACGAACCAGGACCGCATCGCGCACCTGCAGAAGATCATCTCGCAGCAGGGGCTCACCGGCGGCCGCAACGCTCCGGGCGGGCTGCCGGCCATCAAGGCCAAGCTGGCCAAGTAGGCCCGGTGCTCGGCGGTGCCCCGCCCGGGCGGAGCGTCAGTGCACGGGCGGGATGTCGCCGCCTTCCGGCAGCAGGCCGGGGGGCTCCGGATCCTTGCCCTGCGCCACCCGGCGCCGCCTGCGGAACAGGGCCAGCCGCGTCTTCTGGGCGCTGGCGGCGCTCTTGGCCGCGCCGGGCGTCTTGAGCGGCGGTTCCAGGGGCGCGGGCTGACCGAAGTCGCGCGCGCCCTTGGCCTTCCCCAGCACGGAGGCGTGCTCGAGGATGGCGTTGAGCTCCCCACCGAGGATGAAGATGAGCCCGGTGATGTAGAGCCACAGCAGCAGCACCACCACGCCACCGATGGAGCCGTAGGTGACGTCGTACTTGCCGAAGTGCTCCACGTACTGGGTGAAGCCCCAGGTGCTGCCCAGCCACGCCAGGGTGCCAATCGTCGAACCCGGGGTGATGTACTTGAAGCGCTGGCGCACGTCCGGCAGCAGGTAGTAGCAGAGCGACAGCATCAGCATCACCAGGCCCGCGGTGAACGGCCAGCGCAGCCAGGACCAGACGAGGTGGAACTCGTCGATGAGCGCCAGCTTGTCCGCCGCCCACGCGCCCACGCGTCCGCCCAGCAGCAGGATGGCGAAGGACAGCGGAATCAGCAGCGTGCCGATGAGCGTCACCGACAGCGCCAGCCCCTGCGTCTTCCAGTAGGGCCGCGACTCCGGCACGTCGTACGCCAGGTTGAGCGCCTTGCGCAGGGCGTCCACGCCGCGCGACGAGGACCACAGCGCGACGAGCAGACCCACCGTGAGCAGCTTGGGCCGCGTCTCGCCGACGAGCGACGTCAGGTGCTGGCTCATCACGCCCAGCGCGTCGCCGGGCACGAGCGGACGGATGCGGTCCATCATCGCGTCCACCGCGCCGGGCGCGAACGGCAGGTACGCCACCAGCGTGACGAGGAAGAACAGGAACGGGAACAGCGAGAAGATGAAGTAGTAGGACAGCTGCGCCGCCACGTCGGTGACGGTGTCCTCTTCAATCTCCTTCCAGAAGCGCCTGCCGAACTCCCTCCACGTCAGGTACTTGAGCCGTGGCAGCCCCATGCGGTTCCCCCTCCGGGTCTGTGGGGAGCCAATGTGGGAACGGTCCGGCCATTCGGCAGCAGGCAACCGGCCGAGCGCTCGCGGCGGAGACCGTCGAGTGTTGGCCGCTAGACGACCCCGGAGGGCAGGTAGCGGCCCAGCAGGGGGCGCAGGCGGGCGCGCACGTCGGCGGGGATGCGGGCGCGGTCGGTGACGATGGCCAGCGCGAGCGCGCTGTCACAGCGGCACCGGGCCGCGGTGCCCGCGATGCGGGGCAGCGCGCGGCGCAGGAGGGCGGCGCCGTGGGCGGTGACGGCGTCCAGGCGCTGGGCGAGTTGCGGCAGGAGCGCCTCGGGCTCCTGGCCCACGGGCTGGGGGCGCCAGGAGTCGTGGTCGGTGGGCAGCGCGATGAGGGCGTAGTGCAGCTCCGCCTCGCGGGCGAGCCGGGCCTCGGGCATGGCGGTGAGGCCCACGAGGTCGCAGCCCCAGGTGCGGTACAGCTGGCTCTCCGCCTGGGTGCTGAGCGAGGGGCCTTCGATGCAGACGTAGGTGCCGGTCGGGTGCACCACGGTGTCGCCCAGACTGCCTGCGTCCGTGAGCGTCTGGCGCAGGGTGGCGCAGAAGGGCTGGGCCAGCTCCACGTGTACGGCGACGTCGTCGTAGAAGGTGCAGGGGCGGCGGTAGGTCCGGTCGATGACCTGATCCGGCAGGACGAGCTGGAGCGGCTGGATGTGCTCGCGCAGGGAGCCCACGGTGCCGGTGGCGAGCACGTGGGTGACGCCCAGCATCTTCAGGGCGAAGAGGTTGGCGCGGTACGGGGAGCGGGTGGCGTTGTGGACGTGGCCCTGGCCGTGGCGGGAGACGAAGACGACGGGGACGCCCTCCAGCTCCGTGGCGACGAGGGGCGAGCTGTGGGGGCCGAAGGGCGTCTCCACGCCCAGGTGTTCGCCCCGGCCCTGGAGCCCCAGGGCCTGGTAGAGGGCCTGGCCCCCGATGATGCCCACCTTGACCGCCGGCATGCGTCTCCTCTCGCCCGGGCGCCGGGCGTGGAGCTGACGATATCGCGGGGGCCTCCCCCGGGAAGCGCGGAAGACTGGTAGCTTTCACATTTGCCATGCGTCTTCTTCCGCGCCTCTTCGCCTTCACCGTCCTCTTCAGCACCTCCGCCCTGGCCGCCCCCATCCCACCGGGATGCGAGGAGGACGCCATCGCGTGCAAGGAGGACTGCACCATCGAGTACGGCGGCAACGGCCGCGCCATCCGCAAGCTGGCGCGCTGCTTCGAGGGCTGCACGGACCAGCGCACCCAGTGCACCCGGAAGTTCAACGCGGTGAACGGCCGCGCGCCGGACGCCCCGGAGGCCGCGCCCGAGCGCAGGAACTCCAAGACGGAGGCCGCGAAGCTGCGCGAAATCGAGGAGAAGGACCGCAAGCGCGACGACGACCCGTTCGGCGACGAGGACAACAAGCCGGTGCGCGAGCGCCCCGCGCGCGACGCCTACGACGACCCGCCGGAGCCGCCCCCGGAGCGCAAGGGCTACCGCGCGTCGGACGCCGAGGCCGAGAAGAAGCCCTCGAGGGGCGCCTCCAGCGCGCCGCCGCGCCAGACGGCCTCCGTGCCGGCCCGCGCCGCGGAGCCGCCTCCCGCGCGTACGCCGCCCCCGCCCTCGCCCGCCGTGGCCCCTAC
>NZ_RAWG01000319.1 GCF_003611735.1 Corallococcus sicarius
GGCCCCCTCCTCCCCCGAGGTCTCCCATGAAGATGAAGAGCAGCTTCAAGCCGAGCTTCCCCAAGACGCCCAAGGCGGCCCCCGCGCCTCCGAAGCAGGACAACACGGTGGCCCACGGGAAGAACTCCACGGGCAGCAGCGCTCCGGTGTCGAAGCCGACGACGCCCACGAAGACGTCGGGGCCGGACAAGACGCCGCAGGGGGACTCGTTCAAGAAGCCCTCCACGAACGCGGAGGGGTCCTCCTCCTCGTCGCGTCCGAACATCAACGCGCACGACCTGCAGGGGCCGCAGGTGCAGGCGCCGAAGCTCTCCGAGAGCGAGGTGCAGGACCTGGTGATGGGCCGCACCCCGGGCAAGGGCAAGGCCGCGCCGGTGCGCCCTGAAATCCAGAAGGTGACGGAGGAGATGAAGGCGGAGGTGCCGGGCGCGGAGGTCCTCCGCTTCACGGACCAGGGCGGCCACCCGATGCTGAAGAAGCCGGGCCTGCCCGCCGGCACGGACGCGGGCGTGTGCAGCGCGATGACGTCCGAGTGGATCCGCACCGGCATCGAAGCGGGCGGCGACCCGAAGAAGGGCTCGCAGGCGTTCGGCAAGCTCACGGACAACCACTTCGGCTCGCTCATCGACAAGCAGCACGCCGAGCACGTCCAGGGCAGCGCCCTCCAGAAGAAGAACAACGCGAGCATGGATTCCATCGCGAAGTTCCAGGACGACGTGGATGTGCTCAAGAACAAGCAGCAGCAGCGCAAGTTCATCAACGAGCAGCTCACGAACCCGCACCTGACGCCGGAGCAGCGCGAGGGATTGACGACGCAGCGCCAGGAGCTGACCCAGGACATCTCCCAGGGCGTGGCGAAGATGAAGAAGGACTCGGCGTCCATCGAAGCGACGCAGATGGAATTGCAGGGCCTGCGCCAGGACTTCCGGACCGGCCGTGGCGGCGGCCACCCGAACGTGCGCGTGCAGGACTTCGAGCCCATCGAGCATAACTTCGCGCAGAAGCTGTTCGACGGCACGCAGCAGAACGGCCACTACCGGATGGGCCTGCGCAAGGATGGCGAGGGCGAGGGTGAGGGCCACGTCATCGGCCTGCACAAGACGGATGGCAAGAGCCGCCTGATGGATGCCAACACCGCCGAATGGCAGACGGACAGCCACAAGGACCTGGTCAACCTGACGGCGGAGCACATCGAGCGGCTGTACCCGAACTACACCGCGTTCGACCTCACCCGCTACGGGTGACTCACACCCGCCGGGCCCACGGGTCGTCGCCCAGCAGGTCCGGCAGGAATGACAGCCAGTCGCGCGTGGTGGAAAGCAGCGTCTCCAGGGAGACGGCCGCCGCGCGCACCAGCAGCCCGTCGTCTCCCAGGGGGCTCGCGGAGACGACCTGCCCAGCGCGCGGCTTCACCGGCAGCGCCGCCACCCGAGCGGCCAGGGCCTCCCGCGCGGAGGCCAGCGCGGGCCCCACCAGCAGCACCGTGGCGAGCGCGTCGAAGCGGCCCAGCCGCTCCGGCAGCGCGCCGTGCTCGGCGTCCAGCACCTGGCGCTCGTCCAGGACGGTGCGCCCTTCCCGCGCGAGGCGCAGGCGGGAGGCGTAGCGAAGGAAGGCCCACCGCTCGCCCCGGGCGCTGCGTCCGGCCGTCACCACGTCCGCGAGCACCAGCGAGGCCCCCGCCGCGAGCGTCACGTCCAATGTCTGGGAATAGCGGGCGCCGGCAAAACAGACGGTCGGGTCCGGCACCCACGCGAGCAGCGCCTGCGGACCCACGCGCGCGCACAGGTCGCTCTGGCAGCCCCGGGGTGAACGGTAGACGCGGTTGGAGCCCTGCGTCGCGAGGAGCGCCGTGGCCCCTTCCGCGACGTTCACGTCCAGGCGCAGGTGGTCGCCGTCCACCAGCCCGCCGCCGAACGAGCTCGTGTAGGCCCAGGCCGCATGGCCGTGGTTGCGCGGCGTGAGCAGCCGCAGGGGGCTGTGCGCCAGCGCGGTGCGCACCACCGTGCGGGGACCGGAGCGCTCGAAGGCGAGCCGCGCGACGCCCGCGCACTCCGGGCCGGGAAGGGTGGAAATCACCCCGTCTTCCTAGCACGGCGCGGCGGTCCTCTTGAGGAGCGACCGCCGTGACATTCCAGGTCCCGGTCCGTGGCTGACCGCCGCCCTCCAGGAACGCTCAGGTCCTGGGAGGCAGCGGCTTCAATCACTTGCTGGGAGGGTTGTTCCCCCGGCCACCGCCGGATGGCTGGCCAGTGGTGCTCGGAGCGTTGGCGGGCCGGCCTCCGCCGCCTCCGCCTCCACCCTTGCTTCCACCGCCGCCGCCACTTCCGCCACTGCTGCCTTTGCTTCCCCCACCGCTGCCCTGGCCACCACCACTGCCTTTTCCGCCGCCGCCTTTACTCATTGCCGCCTCCTTGAGCCATACACCGTCGACCAGGATGCAGGGACCGCTCAATCCAGACAACAAGGCCTACGCCCGGGTTGGCAATTCTCAACAGAAACGGCGGTCCGCGCCGCAGGCCGCCATCGCCATGTCCGGATTGTCGGAGGGCCACCGGCCTGCCAGGCGCCAGGCGCCAGGCGCATCGCAGAGGAACCGTCTGACACACCTACCCCTTGCCGGCTTTGGACCGGAGGGCCTCCCACAGCTTCGCGTGGTTGAGCAGGATGTCCTTGATGCCGGCCCGGATGGCCTCGGAGTTCAACGCCTGCTTGCTCATCAGCGAGTGCGCGTCAAAGGCCTCCATGATGGCGTTCAGGAGCTCAAGATTGAGGTCGGGCGAGTTCGCGAACTGCTCCTGGGTGTTGTTCGCGGCCTGCTGGACCAGCGTGGGGGACTCCAGCAGCTTCCCCATCACGACGCTGACCACGTAGGTGAGCTTGTCCTGTTCGGAGAGGTCCCCCTCGAACAGCGTGTTCACCTTCTCGATGATCTCGCTGAGCCGGGCGCGCTCCTTCTCCTGCACGCTGCCTCCGCCCGCCTCCGTGAGGGGGTACAGCGTCGGCTTCTCCCCTGCCGCGAGCTGCATCACGGCCTTGCCGTGCTCCTTCAGCGCATGGTGCGTGAGCTTGACCTTCGACAGGTCGATGGACTCCCGCTCACGTCCGAACTCCAGGAGCGGTAGGAGGCGTTTGTAGAAGAGGGCCCGCTTCTCGATGGCGGTGTTGGCGTAGTCGAAGATCTGGGAGAGGAACGTGTAGAGGCGCAGGTACGCGCCCATGTCCGACTTGAAGAGGATGAGGGCGTCGAGTTCGGCCTTGGCATCCTTGCTGGCCCTGGAATGGGACGTCTCGTTCGCGGCCTGGAGCGCCACCTGCGCCGCCTTGAACCGCTTCATCAGCCGGTCCACCACCGGCTCGATGGCCTTCACGAGGTCGCTCTGCTTCGAGCTGGGGTTGAGCTCCGCGGCGACCACCCGGTCCACCTCGAAGTCATCGTAGTGGCCGGCGGCGTCCAGCTTCGCTCGCAGGTCGAGCACCAGGTTCGGGTCGGTCGTCGCCGACAGCTCCGCCGTCGTGTAGTATGTCCTGAAGGCTTCGAGGATCTCCGCCGGTTCGTTGATGAAGTCGACGATGAACGTCTTCTCCTTGCCTCGATACGACCGGTTCAGCCGCGAGAGCGTCTGCACCGCCTGGATTCCCGCCAGACGCTTGTCGACATACATGCCGCAGAGCAGCGGCTGATCAAAGCCGGTCTGGAACTTGTTGGCGACGAGCAGCACCTGGTACTCGCCGCCCTTGAACGCCTCGCGGATGTCGCGCCCCTTCAAGTGGGGATTCAGCGTCCGGCTGTTCTCGGTGAAGGGGTCCGGGCCGGAGTCCGGGTCAATGACTTCGCCAGAGAACGCCACGAGCGTGCCCAGCTTGTAGCCGTGCTCCTGGATGTACTTCTCGATGGCGAGTTGCCAGCGCACGGCCTCCAACCGGCTGGCGACGACGACCATCGCCTTGGCCTGACCGTCGAGCAGTGGGGCAACGAACTTGCGGTAGTGCTCCACCACGATCCGTACCTTCTCGGCGATGTTGTAGGGGTGGAGCCGCACCCAGCCCATGATCTTCTTGAGCGCGGCGCTCTTCTCCACGTCCTTCTCGTCAACGTCCCGGCCCTCGTGGGCGAGCTTGAAGGCGAGGCTGTACGGCGTGTAGTTCGTCAGCACGTCGAGGATGAACTCCTCCTCGATGGCCTGGCGCATGGAGTAGACGTGGAACGGCGCCGGGATGTTGTCGGGCGCGGGCTTGCGCGACGGGTCCGGCCGGGTGCCGAACAGCTCCATCGTCTTGTTCTTGGGCGTGGCGGTGAACGCGACGAACGTGATGCCCGAATCATCCGCGCGGGAGGACATCTGCGCTGCCAGGACGTCCTCGCTGCTCACCTCGCCGCCGTCGTTGAACGCCGCCAGCTCCTCCGGGGAGAGGACGGCCTTGAGCTTGGACGCGGCCTCACCCGTCTGTGAGCTGTGGGCCTCGTCGGCGATGACCGCGAAGCGCTTGCCCTGCGTCGCGGCCTTCTCGCGCACGGCCTTGATGACGAAGGGGAACGTCTGGATGGTGCAGACGACGATCTTCTTGTCACCCGAAAGCGCCTTGGCGAGCGTGTCGCTCTTGCTGCCGTCCTTGTCGGTGATGACCGCCACCACGCCTGTGGTGCGCTCGAAGCTGAAGATGGCCTCTTGAAGCTGGGCGTCGATGACGTTGCGGTCGGAGACGACCAGCACCGTGCCGAACACCTTCTTGTGCGAGGCATCGTGCAGCTCGGCCAGGAAGTGCGCCGTCCAGGCGATGGAGTTGGTCTTGCCCGAACCGGCCGAGTGCTGGACGAGGTACTTGGTGCCACGCGCGTCCGCGAGCACGGCGGCCTGGAGCTTCCGGGTGACGTCGAGCTGGTGGTAGCGCGGGAAGATGACGCGGTGGATCTGCTTCTTCGCGTCGCGCTGGGCGATGAGGTAGCGCCCCAGGATTTCCAGCCAGCTCTCGCGCGCCCAGACCTGCTCCCACAGGTACGCGGTGCGGTGGCCTCTGGGGTTCACCGGGTTGCCCGCGCCGCCGTCGTTGCCCTGGTTGAAGGGGAGGAATTCGGTGTCCGGGCCGTCGAGTCGCGTGACCATGTGGACTTCGCTGTTGCTCACCGCGAAGTGCACCAGCGCGCCGCTCGGGAAGGAGAGCAGCGGTTCGGCGGCTTTGCCCTTGGGGCGCGGCAGCCGGTCGAAGCGGTACTGGTCGATGGCGTCCGTGATGCTCTGGGTGAAGTCGGTCTTCAGCTCGACCGTCGCGACGGGCAAGCCGTTAAGGAAGAGCACCAGGTCGATGCTGTTCTCGTTGTGGACGGAGTAGCGCACCTGCCGCACCACACGCAGCCGGTTGGCTTCATAGCGGGCGAGGATGTCGGGATTGATGGCAAGCGCGGGCTTGAACTCGGCCAGCTTGAGCGGCTGCTTGAGGCCGAGCAGGTCGATGCCGTTGCGAAGGACGTCGAGTGTTCCACGCTGGTCGAGCTGGTCTCGCAGGCGATTGAGCAGTGTTTCCTGGGCCTTGCTGCCGTGGTTCTTCGTCAGCGTCTCCCAGGCCTTGGGCTGCGTGGCCTGCACCCAGGACAGGACGTCCGCGGGGAAGAGCGCCCGGGCGCGGTCGTAGGTGGCGGCGTCGCCCTCGGCGTGAAGCCAGCCGTGGGCTGCGAGGTGGGCGCAGATTTCGGATTCGAAACTGATCTCTTTGTGGAGGCTCACGCTGCGGCCCTGTCTGCGATGGCGCGAACGTCGATCTGGCCGGTGACTGCGGCGGAGATCAGGGCGGTGCGGCGTTCTTGAAGAAGCTGCGCGGCACGCATCGCCTCATCAATCAGGCGGTCGAACCGACCAACTTGGCCATCTATCGACTCAGCGATATCAGCCTGCTCCTGAAGAGGGGGGACCGCGAGCGGCACCCTGCGGAGCTCATCCAAGGTGATCTCCAAGAAGGTCGTGCCCTTGGCAGCAATGCGAATGCTGGCTTGGCAGTAGTCGCTGTTGAACGCCCTGAGCAAGAACTTCGGCAGTAATCCCGGGCCAGGGGAAACTCGAGCGGTACCCTGCGTGAGGTTGGCGCCCTCAAGGTGATCGGGCACTAAAAGTCCCTTCCCAAGGCTCGCTCGAATCGCGACCACCAAGTCATTGCGGCTCACCTTGGACCTTCGGTAGGCGGCGTCGATCTCGTGCGTAGTTCGTAGGTACCCGGACATAGGCAACTTATCACCCGACATGTCCGATGTGCGAATGTACGGAACACCATTTTCGGTGTCTGGGCCAGCCTGGACGATTCCGTACGTAATCGTCGTTCCAGCAGCAACCAAATGGCGAAGTTCTCGGAGAGACCAATGGGCAGGTATCTGTCCGAGCCACTCAACGCCGGAGGGCTTCATGGGCGCTTGGGGGTTCAGTCCTTTGGTGACGGCGTGGGAGATAACCCCTTGGCGCTTCTCCTTTAGCAATTCGATTAAGCGCTGCTGCTCGGCCACCAGCGTGTCGATTTTAGCAACTTCGCGATCAAGGAAAGCAGTGATACCTGCCTGTTCTTTCGGCGGGGGAACCGCGAGGACAATGTCCTTCATTTCAGAGAAATTCGTGCTCCAGAGGTCGGCCACAATGCCCCTGCCATTCCTATAGAACTCCTCTTGAAACATCACACTTCGAAGAAGATGGTGAACATACAATCCGAGAATCTCGCGCCGAGGAGCAAGAACGGTATTTATGAGAGACACGGATCCATCAAAAGCAGACAAACCCGCAGAGCCATTGCGATCAGAACGACTATTGATAACAAAATCACCTATCCGCACCAATTTTCGATTATCACCGTCATCGGTCTTCGCTGCCGTTGCGAGCTGTGGGACTACTCCAGACTTGGTGACAGAAAGTGCGGCGTAATCTTTGTCGCTCACCTTCTGTCGACGCTCGTCAAACAAATAACCCACCCGCTTCAGTTCCCAATGCGCCGGCACCTCACCCAGCCACTCAACACCACTGTCCTTGTACTCCGGGTAGCGTGGAAAGCTCATTTCGAGAGTCCTCCGATCATCGTGAGGATGCGGTCAGTGGCGCCCTTCAAGTCCGCGTCGATCTCCGCGAGCGCACGCGGCGGCTTGAAGACGTAGAAGTGCCGGTTGAAGGGAATCTCGTAGCCCACCTTCGTCTTCTCATGGTCGATCCAGGCGTCCGGCGCATGAGGCAGCACTTCGCGCTGGAAGTACGCCTCCACGTCCTCGGAGAGCGGGACATTCTCCGTGTCGCGCAGGTTCGCGTCGGCCACGGGCTTATCCTTGCCCTTGCCCTTCGTGCCCAGCACTGGGCGGCCCTTGGCGTCACGCTCGGGGCGCTCGACCGTGATGGTGCGGTAGCCGAAGTCCTCGTTCTTGAAGATGCGGCTGATGGGTACGCCCCCCCGCGTCAGCTTCTTGAAGTTACCGAAGATGCACGTGATGTCTTCAATGTGCTCACGGCTCAATTCCTTGCGCTTGCTGCCGAGGCTCTTGCGCATCTTCTGGAAGAAGCTGCTCGCATCGATGAGCTGCACCTTGCCCTTGCGCTGAGCGGGCTTCCGGTTGCTCACGATCCACACGTAGGTGCTGATGCCCGTGTTGTAGAACATGTCCGTGGGCAGCCCGATGATGGCCTCCACCAGGTCGTTCTCCAGCATGTAGCGGCGGATCTCGCTTTCGCCCGAGCCCGCCCCACCCGTGAAGAGCGGCGAGCCGTTGAGGACGATGCCGAAGCGGCTGCCACCGTCCTTCACCGGGCGCATTTTTGAAACCAGGTGCAGCAGGAAGAGCAGCGAGCCATCGCTCACGCGAGGGAGACCGGGACCGAAGCGACCGTTGAAGCCGGACTGCTCGGCTTCCTTGCGGACCTCCTTTTCGATCTTCTTCCACTCCACGCCGAACGGCGGGTTGGAGAGCATGTAGTCGAAGTGCTTGCCCTGATGCCCATCCGCGGAGAGCGTATTGCCAAAGATGATGTTGGCGACGTCCTGCCCCTTGATGAGCATGTCCGCCTTGCAGATGGCGTAGGACTCGGGGTTCAGCTCCTGTCCGTACATGACGAGGCGGCCACCGTGACTCAATCCAGCCAGGTGCTCCTCGGCCACGCTCAACATGCCGCCAGTGCCGGCCGTCGGGTCATAGAGGTGGCGCACGATGCCGGGCTTCGAGAGCGCGTCGTCGTCCTCGATGAAGATGAGGTTGACCATGAGCCGGATGACTTCGCGGGGCGTGAAGTGCTCTCCGGCGGTCTCGTTCGAGAGTTCCGCGAACTTGCGGATCAGCTCCTCGAACACCATGCCCATCTGGGCGTTGCTCACGACCCTGGGGTGCAGGTCGATGTTCGCGAACTTCTCCGTGACCAGGTACAGCAGACCGGCCTTCTTGAGCCTGTCAATCTGCGCGTGGAACTCGAAGCGCTCGAAGATGTCGCGCACCGCCGGTGAGAATCCCTGCACGTAGTCGAGGAGGTTCTCGCCGATGTTGTCCTGGTCGCCCATGAGCTTCTTCAAGTCCATCGGCGACGTGTTGAAGAAGTGCTGGCCGGACTTCTTGAGCAGGAAGGGGTCGGGGTTGAGCCCCGCCTTCTCACGCAGCTTCTTCTCCGCGAGGACGGCGGGCTTCGTCGCGTCGAGCACGCAGTCGAGGCGACGCAGCACCGTGAACGGGAGGATGACCTTCCCGTATTCAGACTGCTTGTAGTCGCCGCGCAGCAGGTCCGCGACGGACCAGATGAAGGCGGAGAGGTTCGGTTCACTCATGGCTGCGTTCTTTCGGGGAGCACGGGGCACCTCGGGAGCGGGGTGACGCGCACGGGTGGCATGCGGTCATGCTACCGCAGGGTGCGGTGCATGCGGATTCCCATCCGCGTCAGGCCCGCGGTCATCCGCCGCCACACGCAGCGTGCGAGGCCCCGGCTCCATCGGCGGCTCGTCCGCGTCCTCCCCCAGAAGGCCATCTGCTGCGGAGCCCGCACAAGCGCGTGTTGCCGCCCACCCGGGAGCCGGGCCTTTGGGCCGGAGACGCTCCTCGGGCCTCGCAGGAACCGGAGGCGGACCCCTCACGAGACAGGTCCAGAGGGAACGGGAGGGCCCCGCCCGACCCAATGACCGTGGAGCGCCGCCCTGAGTGCGAGCCCATCCCGGTGCCGCACGCGGGCGAGGATGATCCGCATAACGAGTGCGCCGACAGGTTTCCGCCGAACCGCTACCCCGGAATGGACGTGCTCGTTGGCGGCAAGCGCTTTGATGCGCCGCAAGTCGGCATGCGCATGCTGTGGGAGATCAAGACCCATCAATTTGACAGGTACTCGCGCTTTCTCCAGAACCAGGTGATCCGAGTTCAGGTGCTCGAACTGAAGGAAGCGCGCGACATCGCGGAGGCCTGTGGAATGACCCCTCAAGACTTCCTCGTCCTCATCGTCCATGCGCCAGCGCTCATGGGCGATGACGACCGCCCGCTCGCTGTCGTCCATGCGCTGGAACAGGCTCTCCCTGGCGCGCGCCTGGAGTGGAAGCTCTCCAAAGCCGGGCATCCTCTCGCGTTGCCTCAGCGCGACGCCTGGCTGGCCGAGGCGGCCTCACGTGGGGAGTTCCCCCTCGTATGCAACGGTGACGAAGGTGCCCCCGTCACCCTCTACGGGCTTCCAACGAGCGCTCGCGCTGCATCGGGTGGCCAGCCGCTGCTCGAAGTCCATGCGGATCTGCCACTGGACGCAGCAGGCATCGTGGCGGCAGTGGAGGTGCTGTGTGGAGTGGCGGAGAGCGCGCGGTCGTTCTGGGGCTGTGCGACGCCGCAAAGCGCGGCAGTCGAGATTGCAGGGCAGACGAGGGATCCGGCGCGCAAGCCGGGGGTTCCTCCACGGGGACTTCCAGCACTCAAGTTCCCAGACAAGATCCGCTCGCCTGCGATTCCGCATTGCCTGGGGTGGCTGAATTACTGGTCTGCCGCTGCCGCCCAGGCCATCGGGTTCCCGGATCCCTCGCGTGATGCGGACCTGCTCTCTCGGGCGCGGCGCACTGCTATGGGCGGGTGGGTCGTTCGGCTCACAGAGACGCCGCTGGAGCTCGACAACCCCGCGCACCTGGAGACGCTCTTGCGCGCGTATGAGCGCTTCCCGGAGATTGGCGGGCGCGTGACTCCGCGCTGAGCCAGGCCGTCCTGGCGCCGTGGCGTGGCTCGGCTGTCTATTGCCTGACGGGCAGGGTCGCCCGTGACTCTTTCAGTGCAATGCCCCCCGGTCCGCCGCCCTGTCGGACCGAACGGGGAACCTCTGTCCTTAGCGCCCCTGCTGGGGCCTTCCACGGAGGCGTCGATGTGCATGCATTGGAATTGGACCGTCGTCTTGCTGCTGCTGTTACCCAGCGCCGGAGGGGCGCAGGAAGCCGAGGCTTCCGGCGAAGGAGAGGAACGAGCGACACCGGCAACCCCTGGCTCGGGCTCGCAGTGGACGAACCTGCTGCGCATGGAGGCAACGTCGCTGACGCTCCTGCCCAGGAATGGCATGGGCGGGGACGAAGGCTTCGTCCAGTTGGAGCCCCGGGTGGTGGTGAGGAAGCGAGGCGTGTTCAACCTCCACCTGGGGGCCCCCGTGCGGCTGCGGTTGTGGGGCGGCGGTGGGGGGACGGGCTCCGTGAGGAAGGAGGACTGGGACACGCTGTCCGACTGGGGACAGGTGGTGCGGACGCTCACGGTGGGAGGGGACGCACCCAACTCGTTGTGGATGGGCGCCCTGGAGTCCTACACGCTGCTGTCCGGGCACCTGGTGCGGCGCTACAACAACCGGGGCAACCCCGACCATCACCCGGCCGGAGCGGTGGTGACGAGGAAGCTGGGGCCGGTGTACGCGGAGGCCTTCGCCTCGGACGTGCTGGGCGCGCGCCTCTTGGGCGCGGAAGTCGCGCTGGACGTGCCGTACCTCCTCTTCGGCCGGCCACCCCTCCCCTTGCAGTACCTGCTGTCGCTGTCCGCGGTGCATGACTGGGGGAGGGCCGCAGGCGCCTCGAAGCCCCTGACGCTGGCGCACCTGGATGGCACGGCCATGCTCGTGCGGCGCAGGAACCCAGAAGGGGGCTTCGAGCTGACCCTGCTGGGCGGCTGGGGCGGACGCCCAGGTGAGGGCGGGGCGT
>NZ_RAWG01000031.1 GCF_003611735.1 Corallococcus sicarius
GAGGCGGTCGAGGTGGACACCGCCACGCTGGTGGAGGGCGTGCACCCGCAGCTCAACGAGGCCGCGCTGCACGCGGCGCCGTCGCTGGGCTTCTCCCCCGCGTTGATGGAGGGCAAGCCCGTCGCGGCGCGTCTCCCGATGGCGGGCCGGTGCTGGCCGCGTTCGTGCCGCCCGCGCTGGTGCGGGACTCGCCCGCGCCGTACCCGCCGCTGCTCGTGGGCGAGCGCGTGGCGGGCACGGTGAAGCTGGAGCTGCTGGTGGACGAGGCGGGCGAGGTGGACACCGCCACGCTGGTGGAGGGCGTGCACCCGCAGCTCAACGAGGCCGCGCTGCACGCGGCGCCGTCGCTGGGCTTCTCCCCCGCGTTGATGGAGGGCAAGCCCGTCGCGGTGCGCCTGTTCTTCGAGTACCGCTTCGAGGTGCCCCTGCCGGTGGCCACCGCCACGGACGGCGGCACGGACACAGCGCCGCAGGGGCCCGTCACGCTCAAGGGGCTGGTGCGCGCCAAGGGCAACCGTCGGCCGCTCATTGGCGCCACGCTGGTGTCGGACGCCGCGCCGGACTTCCCCGTGCAGACGGACGAGCACGGTCGCTTCGAGGCGCGCTTCCCCACGGGAGGGCAGGCGGTGCGCGTGTTCGCCGCGGGCCACAAGCCGGGCCTGTACCGCGAGGCCTTGAAGGGCACCGAGTCGCTGGAGGTCGTCTACGGCCTGGAGCCGCTGGTCCTCAACCCGTACGAGACGGTGGTGCGAGGCGACCGCGAGCGCACCGAGGTCAGCCGCGTCACCCTGCACGACGCGGAGCTGCGCGAGGTGCCCGGCACCATGGGCGACCCCTTCCGCGTCGTCATGCTGCTGCCGGGCGTGGGCAGCATGTTGTCCGGCGTGGCCTACCCGGTGGTGCGCGGCAGCCAGCCCGCGTCCACGGGCTACTTCCTGGACGGCATCCGCGTCCCCATCCTCTTCCACCTGTTCCTGGGGCCCGCGGTCATCCACCCGGACTTCATCGACGCCATCGACTTCTATCCGGGCTCACCGCCGCCGCAGTACGGCCGGCTGATGGGCGGCGCCATCGAAGGGCGGCTGTCCCGGCCGCGCGATGACCGGGTGCACGGCAGCGCCTACGCGGACTTCATCAACGCGGGCTTCTTCCTGGAGACGCCCTTCAAGTCCACCGGCACCAATGTCAGCCTCGCCGGCCGCTATTCCTATACGCCGTGGCTCATCGCGCTCGCGGCGAACAGCCTCCAGGACCCCGCGCCTCCGGGGCGCAGCAATCCCAAGGTGGTGCTCGACTTCTGGGACTACCAGGGCCGTGTGGAGCAGGACGTGGGCCAGGGCAAGCTGCGGCTGTTTGCCTTTGGCTCGTCCGACACCTTCGGCTCCGAGGCCCAGGACGCGGCGGGCGACACCGCGCTGCAATCCATCCTCTTCCACCGCGTGGACCTGAGAGGCCGCCACCCGCTGGGCAAGGGCGAGTTCGAGGTGGGCGGCACGTGGGGCCTGGACCGCTTCGCCGTCGTGTCGCGCGGGCCGCAGAGCGGCAATGAAATCCACATCGACCAGAGCACGCTGTCCGCCCGCATGGGCTACACGGTGCCGCTGACGCAGCGGCTGCTGTTGCGCACGGGCGCGGACGTGGACCACAAGCGCGCCATCGTGGACCTGCTCTCCGTGGAGGACGGCGAGGAGGTGGAGGCGGACACGATCAGCGCCCCCGTGGCGCTGGCCACCTTCGCCGGCGCGTACGCCGAAGGCGTGTGGACGCCCACGGACCGCTGGACGGTGGTGCCCGGCCTGCGCCTGGACAGCTACCACCTGTCCGGCGGGTTCGACCACAAGGTCATCGAGCCGCGCCTCACGGTGCGCCACAAGCTCACCGACACCGTGACGCTCAAGGGCGGCGCGGGCGTCTTCCACCAGCCGCCCACCACCCTCATCAGCCTGCCCGTGGTGGACGTGGGCAGTCTGTTGTTGGGCCTCCAGGAGGGCGTGCAGCTGTCCATGGGCGCCGAGTGGAAGGCCTTCACGAAGTGGGAGGTGGGGCTGGAGCTGTACGTGAACCCCATGCTGCGCACCATCGAGCTGACGCCCTTCTCCGACGAGGGGCTGGGCGAGGATCTGGACGGCGGCGACGGCGGCGAGCCCGACGTGCCGCCCGTTCCGCCGGGCGAGGGTGACTTCGCCCAGCGCGGCTTCCGCCGGGTGCGCGCGCGGCAGATTGACGTGGACGAGCCCCCGGTCAGCCGCGACGACTGGGACCTGCCGGACTTCTCCAGCCATGGACTGGCGTATGGGTTGGAGCTGCTCATCCGCTACCCGCTGGGGAACAACTGGTTCGGCTGGCTCTCCTACAGCCTGCAGCGCAGCACGCGGAACACCACGTTCTACCGCTACGACTCCAACGGGAGGGTCATCTCCGAGGCGAAGGACGACCTGCCCTTCGCCTTCGACCAGACGCACATCCTCAACCTGGTGGTCAGCCACAAGTTCTCCAACAACATCACCCTGGGCGGCGTGCTGCACTTCAACACCGGCCGCCCCGAGTACGGCACCCTGGGCAGCCAGACGAACCGCGAGGGCACCGACAGCGACGGCCGCCCCGCGTGGGTGAAGGTGGACCGGGACGCGGTGGACCGGCTGCCGCCCTTCTTCCGCTTCGACCTGCGCCTGTCCAAGGCCTGGGCCTACGAGACCTTCACCCTGGAGGCCTACCTGGACATGCTCAACGTCACCCTCAACCAGGAGACGCTGGGCTTCGAGTACGAGGGCGGCGGTGTTTCACGGCGGCCCCTGACGAAAAGTGCCGTGGGACTGCCCATCGCGCTGCCCATCATTGGAGTCAAGGGCCGGTACTGAAGCGTCCCGGGGTCCAGGAGGAGTGCTCAGGGCTGAGCTTTTTCTGGCCGATCTGCCCTCCAGGGCCGATTCTCCTTTCCGAAATTGTGTCAGTATTACAGGAGACGCGGGTTTTTCCTGCCTGCCCGGCACCGTCGCCGAGGGTGGAGGAAAGCCCGAAGCGTCGGGGGGAGTACGATGATGGGTTTGTCCTGGGGGCCGGGTTCGGCCCCGGCGTGGGAGTTGCCCGCCGACAATGAGACACCCTGCATCTTCTTCGAGCCCCTGTTTGGGGAGACGGGCGACGTGCTCGACTTCCGGTGGACGTCCATGAACGTGCCGGCCGAGGGCTGGGTGCGCTCGCTGGAGCTGCCGCGGCATCTGTCCTTGTGGGCGCTGGAGGGCGTGGCGCTGTTCGACGTGGGGGCGTGCGTGCGGGTGCTGCTGCGCGGCGTGCCGCACGTGGGCCAGGTGCCCGGGGATGTCGCGGGCCGGCAGTTCGTGGTGGTGCGCCACGGTGAGGGGCTGGCGCTGTGGCTGCTGCCTCGCGACGAGAGCCGCGCGTCGGACGCGCAGCAGGCCATCCGGGAGCGCAACGCCCGGCGCGAGGTGGAGGAGGCGCTGGCGCGCACGGAGCAGACGGTGAGCGCGCTGCGCGAGGCGGAGGAGCGCTACCGGCTGGCGACGCGGGCCACGCACGACGTGCTGTGGGACTGGCACTTCGCCACCGACCGCGTGCGCTGGGATCCGGGCACGGGGGACGCGTTCGGCCACGCCACGGCGGTGTTGGACCATCAGCTGGGGTGGTGGGGCGCTCGCGTGCACGACGATGACCGCGAGCGGGTGGTGGACCGGCTGGTGACGTTCGTCGCGTCCACGGGCGACGTGTGGAAGGACGAGTACCGGTTCCAGCGCGCGGACGGCAGCTGGGCGCACGTGTTGGACCGGGGCGTGCTGGCGCGCGACGACGAGGGGCGCCCGGTGCGGATGATCGGCTCCATGATGGACGTCACCGAGCGCACGCGGGAGCTGGCGTCGATGGTGGAGGAGGCGCGCTTTCGCGAGCGCTTCATCGGCATCCTCGGGCACGACCTGCGAAACCCGCTCAACGCCATCATGCTGTCGGCGCGGGCGCAGAAGCGGCGCGGGCCGCTGGAGTGCACGCCGGAGCAGCACCGGCAGCATGCGCAGCGCATTGAGTCCTCCGCGGCGCGCATGGGGAACATGATCGCGGACCTGCTGGATTTGACGCGCGCGCGGCTGGCGGGCGGCATCCCCCTGCGCAAGGGGCCCACGGACCTGGGCGTGGTGTGTCAGCAGGTGGTGGACGAGCTGTCGGCGGCGTACCCGGAGCGGGCCATCGCGGTGGACGTGGATGGCAAGGCCGAAGGCGAGTGGGACGCAGAGCGGCTGGCGCAGGTCTTGAGCAACCTGGTGGGCAACGCGCTGGAGCACGGGACGCCGGAGGCGCCGGTGTTCCTGCGCTGCTGGGCGAAGGGCGACCACCAGGTGGTGGAGGTGCAGAACCCCGGCACGCCCATCCCGGAGGAGCTGCGCGAGCGGCTGTTTGATCCGTTCCGTCAGGGCGAGGGCGAGCGGACGCAGGGCCGGCGCAACGCGGGACTGGGGCTGGGGTTGTTCATCGTGAAGGAGATCGTCCAGGCGCACGGCGGGACGGTGGAGGTCGCGTCGTCGCAGAAGGAGGGCACGACGTTCACGGTGAAGTTGCCCAGGCCCCCGCGTCCGAAGGCGAAGGTCCGGGCGTCCCGGAGTCGTACGCGAACCGCCTGAGCTTTCGGGAGGTGTGAGCGTTCACCGCCGGGCGGTGAACGGGTGAGCGTCCGCCGCCACACGCGACGTGCGTTGGCCGACGGACCGAAGGGGATGGGACGGGAGTGCAGGGCAGCTGCTCGCCGCGGGGATTCACGTTTACCGGTGGAGGAGGCCGTGCGGCTCGTGCGGCCACCTCGTGGAGGCAGTCCCCATGTACGTCCGTCCCCCGCACACCCCCTCGCTGCGTTCTGCTTTCTGGCTGTCCCTGTGGTTCACCACCGCGCTGGTGGGTTGTGGTGCGCCGCTGACGGCGGAGGAGCCCACCGACGCCGTGGACGTGGGCCAGTCCACCCAGGCGGTGCTCTCCACCAATGGCCTGTCGACGAATGGCCTGTCCACGAACGGCCTGTCGACGAATGGCTTGTCCACGAATGGCCTGTCGACGAATGGCCTGTCGACGAATGGCCTGTCCACGAACGGGTTCAATACGTGGTTCACGGCGGATCCCGCGGCGGCGGACATGGTGATGCGCTACGTGGCGCAGTGCTCGTTGGCGGCGGGGAAGGAGCTTGTGTATCAGTCGCCTGCGTCGGGGGCGCGCTACACGTGGAAGGGGAGCCTGGGATTGGCGCCGGGCTGGGCGGGGGGCGCACCGGCGACCGCGGCGGAGCAGCAGGTGGTGAGCGCGTGCCTCGCGGCGCACGCGAACAAGTACGGCGTGCACGTGAACATCTCCGTGCTGGGGCGCGACGCGGTGGGCGGCGCGGTGCCGTACACGACGGACGAGCTGAGCACCTACAGCGAGCGCGAGGCGTGCTTCTTCGGCAACCTCTTCACGGCCGAGGGCCTGTTCGCCGCGAATGACGGCGCCTACCTGGACTACGACGAGAGCACGGTGCGCACCTGCGGCCTGTCGTCGTGGAGCGACACGGCGGCGTGCAGGCCGCTGACCCACGTGGGCGCGTGCCGCTACTACTGCACGCTGGACGCCACGCGGACCTACTACACGCGCTGCACGTACAACGGCGTGGCCTACCGCCCCGTCACCACGCGCATGCAGCCCCAGGATGTCTATCGCTGCGGCGACGGCGTGTGCCAGCTCACGGAGAAGTGCGGCAGCAGCAACACGGCGCTCAGCTGCGCGGCGGACTGCGGCGCCTGTCCGTAGTCAGCCGCCAGGAGTCGTCTCCCAGGAGCATCCTGCCCTCGGGTCATGCACCGTTGTCCGGTTCGGCAGAATTGTCGGACTTGACGGCTATGACGGGTTTCTGCACGCCGCACCGGAGTGCAGTCAGGAGGCGCGAGTAATGGGCAACCGCTGGTGGGCGGTGCTGTGGCTGGGGCTCTTTCCCCTGCGAGGAGCGGCTGCGGCTTCGCCCAACGCGGGCGTGGGCACGGATGAAGGATTCGTGCAGGTGGAGGCGACCCTCATCCTCGACGGAGGCGCGGGGGGGCGAGCACCGGCTTCGTGCGGCCGGGGGCGTTCGCCTCGGTGGGCCTGGGGGTGGACCCTGCGCGCTGACGCCCTGGTGCTGACCGTGGTGCTGCTGGCCACGGGATGCGCCTCCGTGTCGCAGGTGCCTGGACGTGGCCGGAGCTTGAGCTACGCGCCGCGAGAGACCTCGTCGCCCGCGTGGGTGGAGGCTCCGAGTGATGAAGCCCCGCACGCCGGGGACTCCCTCCCACGCGCCTTCTCAGGGCCTGAGCAGCGGCTCCTGCGCCGTCAGGGAGCGCGTGACGACGCGACAGCAGTGGGAGTTGGCAGCATGGAGGGAGCTGTTGGGGGCGGGGCCCGGAGTGCTGCATTGACGCGTCAGGCAGTCCTCGACGCCACGGACGAGGTGAAGGGCTCCCTGCGCGGCGTCGAGGCCTCGTTCACCCAACTGGCGGCACGTCCTCCGGCCCTCGGCGGATGGGGCCTCACGGGCGTCTTCACGCGCTACCTTGACCAAGGCTCCAAGCAGGTGACGTGGCTTCATGGCGCGCTTGGGAGCGCCACCGTTTTGACAAAGGCGGCCTCGGAAGTTGGCGACACGGACATGGAGCTGGGCCTGATGCGCATGACGGGGCCGAAGCTCCAGGCGGCCTGGTTCGGGACCCTCCTGCTGGCCACCTGGGTGGACTTCCTCCACCTCGCGGACACCGTGCTCCGTCACTGCCCTATGTGCAGCGTCGAGAAGCTCTTCACGGACCTTCATCGCGTGCAGGGGCTGATGGCGCCCACGCTGACGGACCTTGCCTCACTGGACCCGGAGCGGGTGGAGGCGGCGACGACCGCGATGCCCGAGCTGATGGGGAAGCTGACCCGTGAGTTCGCTACGCTCCAGCGAGAAACCCGCTCGACGATGAAACTCGGCGGGCAGGTCATCGCGGCGATGCAGGCGGTGGAGATGGTCACGATGATCTCCACGATGAAGATGTCCCTGCCACGTGTGCCGCCCTCGGCCTCCGCGACGCTCGGCATGGGCCTCTTGATGAGTTCGGGGGGAGTCATGGTGGGCTCGCGGATGGTGGTCTCCGCTGAATGGGTGGAGATGATGCGAAGGCTCGTGCAGGCGGGCGTCATCTCCGTTCCCGCCGTCAGCGCAGCCGTCCTGATTCAAGGCGGACAGGTGCTGATGGCCCAGGCACATCAGGACCTCCCCAAGGGCGTGCGCGAAGCGTTGGGGGACAGCCCCGAAGTCCGCGGCATGCATGAAACTGGCAGAGCGGGCGCGGGCATGTCGGACGCCCCGAAGCACCATGTGCTGCCGCAAGAGCACCGTGAATGGTTCGAGCAGCGCGGCTTCAAGGGTGACATGGACATCGACCAGTTCTGCGTCCGGATGGAGCAGGCCCACCACGAGGCGATTCATGGAGGGGGGAACTGGAAGTTGGGACGCATTTGGCCCGGCGAGTGGAATCGGAGGGTCATGGATGCGCTACTCCAGGCTGAGACGAGAGCCGGCCGGAGGTTGACGCGGAACACGATCCTACGGATCGTCGGGGAGAACATGGAGCGCTACTACATCCCAATGAACTTCGTTCCTGGGAGAAGCCGATGACCGCTGACCATCCTTGGGACGGCAATTGGAAGGCCCGCATGTATGAGCGAGTCCGCGAGCGCGGCTACGACTCGCTGACTGCCTTTGCCGAAGCGCGCCCGACCGCATCACTGGTGGCGCTGGCCGAGGAACTTGGACGGGACGACATCGCCGGGGTGCAGATATTCAGCGGGTTGGTGGCGGAGGCGGAGCGCAGCAAGCAGCTCACACGACTGGTGCGCGGGCAGTGCGTGCGCGAGCTGTACGCGTGTCTGCCCAACGGCTGGCCGTCCGTGCTGGATGACGACGCTCGGCTGGAGGTTGCCATCGCGCTCGGCCATTGGTTCGCCTACACCCCAGAAACTCACAAGGGGCGCGTTGACCGGGCCGGCGAGGTGCTCCTCTCCAGTCCGCCACCCCCTGGATGGCGTCCGCTCGGTCCTGACGACGAACTCCTCCTGATGCTCCTTCCCGACGAGGAAGCCTGACCCGCGAGGTGCTGCGCATTGCAATGCACGGTCTTCAGCCTGCGCGGGACCGCGCGGCATGGAGCCGGAAGCCCGTGACAAGGTCCCCCCACCACCGGCCCATCCTCCCGACCGTGGCCGCGCCATCCTCACCATGGCGCACGGGATGGTCCGCGCGGATGGCGTCCCAGCCCCGGTGTTCGAGCACGACGCGCGTGCCGCCGAAGCTGGACTCGAAGCGGACCTCCACCTCCGTGAGCTCGCCGGGGGCGAAGTTGCTCGCACGCCATTGGAAGACGAGCCGCGCGCCGGGCTCCCACACGAGCACGCGGCCCACCTCGAAGACCTCCGTGTCGGAGGTCTCCAGCAGGCGTCCGCCGGGACCGGGCGGGTCGAAGCGCAGGACGCCCTGGGGGGCGTGGAGGCCGCGGTAGCGCGGGCCCCGGGCCCACCAGAGGTCTGTCTCCTGCGTGAAGACCTCGAAGGCGTCCAGCGGGGACACGGCGACGAAGGTGGTGACGCGGGCACGGTCCGCGGACCTCGTCATGACTTGCGGCCTCCGGGGGGCTTGGTGCCCCGCGTGCGCTCCGCGTGGGCCTTGAAGGCGCCCAACTGGTCCTCCCAGAAGGACTCCACCTCCTCCAGCCAACCGCGCAGCGCGGCGAAGGGCTCCGGGCGCAGGCGGTACACGCGCACGCGGGCGTCGTCCGCGTCCACGTTCTCCTCCACGAGCCCCGTCTGGCGAAGCACGCGCAGGTGGCGGGACATGGCCGGAGGGCTCATGTCGAACGCGGCGGCCAGCTCCCCCGCGGGGTGGGGCCGCTGGCGCAGACGATCCACGACGCCCCGGCGCGTGGGGTCGGCGAGGGCGGAGAGGGTGCGGTCGATCGCGGACGGGGTGGCCATGTTGGTGTTCATGCCGGACCCTTGACGCGCTGGGTGAACCACCACTGGTGGCCCTCGAGGTCCGCGGCGCCATAGCCGCGATTGGTGCCCCAGTCGTCGCCGTAGTTCTTGGTCTCCGGCTCCTGGAGGATGGTGGCCCCGGCGGCGCGGGCCTGGGCACAGTGGGCGTCCACGTCGTCCACGTAGACCATGAGGCTCTGGGTGTTGCCGCCGTCGTGCCGCCGCGGAGTGAGGTGGACGGGGCGGCGCTGGGCGGACTCCACCATGATGACGCCGTCGCCGTAGACGAGCTCCGAGTGCTCGATGGTGTTGCCCGCCCCTTCGACCTTGAGGCGCGTCTGGAAACCAAAGGCGCGCTCCAGCCAGTCGATGGCGGCGGAGGCGTCCTCGTAGAAGAGGAAGGACGAGATGCGAGGCCAGCCTTCGGGGGTCGGCTTCATGGCGGTGACTCCACGGCGGATGAAAGTCGTTAACGACAGGGTGAATGATTAACCCTGTCGTTAACCTTCGTCAACCGGGGTGTCGCGAGACCCTTCAAGGGAGCAGTAGCGAAGGGACTGGCGTGCGCAGGGCGTAGTAGGTCGTGCCGGTGCCAAGCTGCCCGTAGCTGTTGTTGCCCCAGGCCCAGACGGTGCCGTCCGCGCGGACGGCCAGGGAGTTTCCGTAAGTCGCCGCGGCCACGGCTACTCCGTCGCTCAGTCCAGGGACCTGGGCGGGAAGGGCTCGCGGCATCATGCTTCCATCGCCAAGCTGTCCGTAACCGTTGTTGCCCCAGGACCAGATGGTGCCGTCCGCGCATACGGCCAGCGCATGGTTGTAGCCCGCGCTCACCGCGATGACTCCGGTGAGTGACTGCACCGGGGTTGGAGGTTGAGTGGAGTGGGGCGCTTGATATGCCCCTGGTTCTCCCCAGCTCCAGATGGATCCATCCGCGCGCAGGGCCAGCATGAACAGTCCTCCCCTGGAGATGGACACGATCTGCTCCAGGCCCTGGACTGGCGTGGGCGTCATGCTCAGGGGAGCGGGTCCCTCCGGGTCGTACCAGGTGTTTTCGAAATAGGCCCACGCCCACACCGTGCCGTCGGCCCGCAGGGCCACGGCGTACTCGCTGCCCGCGGCGATGGCCACCACTCCTTCCAGTCCTTCGACCTGACGGGGCAGGGCGTTGACCCCTGGCAAGGGCGTGCCCACCGCGAGCCGGTTGCCCCACGTCCAGACGGTGCCATCGGTTCGGAGGGCTACCGAGTCGATGGGGGCCGCGGCCACGGCGACCATGTTCGTCAAGCCCGGGATCCTGGAGGGCTGCAGCCTCGGCTGCCCATCGGTGAATCCGAGCTGCCCGTAGACGTTGTCACCCCAGGCCCAGACACTGCCATCCGTGAGGACCGCGAGTGAATGGGAGTCGCTGATGGCCGCGTTGACGACCCCGCTGGGGAGCGTGAGCTGCACGGGCGCGGCGTGTGACGTGGTGGTGCCCGTTCCCAGTTGTCCCTTGTGATTGCGTCCCGATACCCAGAGGGTGCCATCCGCGTGTGCCGCCAGCGTGCGGTCGTAGTGCGTGACCACCCATCCCCTGCCCGTGGCTCCAGCGGACGGGGTGGGCCGACTCCGGTTCACTTTGTCCCCCAGGCCCAACTGGCCCTGGAAGTTGTAGCCCCAGGCCCAAAGCCTCCCGTCGCTGCCCACCGCCAGGGAGAAGTTGTCGCCAGCGGCCAGCGCCTTCAGGCCTGACAGCACGCCGGTTCCCGCGGTGTCCTGGACGGCGATGGGTAGGAAGCGCCGCGTGGTCGAGCCGTCCCCCAGTTGGCCGCGGATGTTGAAGCCCCAGGCCCAGGCATGCCCTTCACCATCCACGGCCAACGAATGCCAGTTGCCCCCCGTGATGGAGACGATGTTGCTCAGCGGGCCGGTGCCCTGTGCGTTCTTCACCTGGGTTGGCGCCGCCTGCTGGGAGTCCGGCAGGCCATTGCCGAGTTGCCCGTTGGAGTTGAAGCCCCACGCCCACACCGTTCCGTCCTCCCTGAGCGCCAGGCCATGTTCCGCGCCCGCCGCCAGCTCCACGACTCGCGTCAGCGCCGCGCCTTGTTCATCCATGACCCGGATGGGGAGGCGGCTGCTTGAAGCGGACGTACCCGCGCCGAGCTGTCCATGGGCATTGCTGCCCCAGGCCCAGACCGTGCCGTCCGCCTTGCGCGCCAGCGAGTGGTCCGCGCCACAGGCGATGCCCGCCACCCCGGTGAGCCCGGGCACCTGCACGGGCGCGGGCACGGCGCCAGCCTCCGCGCCAGCGCCCACCTGTCCCATGAGGTTGCTCCCCCATGCCCAGACCGTGCCGTCCTCACGCAAGGCCAGGGCGTGCTGCCTGCCTGCGGCCACCGAGATGATCCGCGTCAGGCCTGGGAGCTGTCGCGCCAGGAGGTTCGTTCCTCCTGTCGTGCCCAGGCCCAGTTGTCCCTGGCTGTTGTCACCCCAGGCCCAGACGGTGCCATCCGCCTGGAGCGCCAGGGAGGACTTCGCGCCCGCCGCGACAGCGCGCACCCGCTGGAGCGGACGCTGGGGACCGTTCGTGTCTTGTGCTTGCGCCACCATGAGCGGAAGGGAGCGACCCAAGGTATCCCCGGTGCCCAGCTGGCCCTCCAGGTTGCGTCCCCACGCGAAAGCGACGCCGTCCGGCAGCACCACCAGCGCGTGCTCCGTCCCTGCCGTCACCTGGCCCCGGAGGGATTGCCGCACGGCGGCCTGCTCCGTGAAGTGGGCTTCGGGCTCCGCGTCCGGAGCCTGGGAGGGACCACATCCCAGTAACAACCCCAGGGATAGACACAGCCACAGAGACCTTCTGGCTCGCGGCGTCGCTTCAGGCTTCATGTTCCGCACCTCGTGAAAGACAGCGAGGCCCGCGCCCACTCCGAAGAGTCGCGCGGGCCTCCATGAATGGACTTGCGTGAAAGCGCGTGTGCCTACCGCACCTGCACCTGCACCTTGTCCAGGCCCCACGTCTCGTTGGTGATGCCTGGCAGGCCGTCCGCGAAGAACTGGAGCGCCAGCTCCGGCGTCGCGTGGTTGAACGTGAGGGTCACGTGGTAGACCGAGTCGCCGTCCGGGTAGAAGAGCGTGTTGCGCTCCGCTGCACCCGTGCCCGAAGCGCTGGCGGTGCCGCCCACCTGTGCCGGGTAGAACTGCGGGCTCGACGTATTGGAGAAGGTGGTGCGGAACACCTCGCCCACACCGCCGACGTTCAGGCCCCAGTAGTTCGGGCCGAACGGGCCGTTGCCGTCCCAGCCCTGGAGGATGAGCAGGTCGAAGCTCACCGTGACGGTGCTGTGCGCGGGCAGGTTGGCCAGGGACAGCTGTACGCCCTCGTTGCTGAACTCTCCCAGGAAGAAGCGGTCACCGGAGGGGCTCAAGCTGGTGGCCTGGGTGTTCCATTCCGTGCCGGGCTCGGTTTCAAAACGCCCCAGGTACACCTCGCGGGCAATGGGCTGCTGCGCCTGTGCCTGGGCGGCCCCCGTGGCGAAGGTGGTATTGCCCGTCAAGCCCACATCCAGGATGCAGCCGTCCAGTTGGACGGGGTCGGTGACCCCCGCCGCCTGGCAGAGCTGCTTGGCGGACTGATACTGGGTGGGCGTCAGGCTCGCGCTGGTGACATGCGTCGCCGGCAGGCTGCTGTTGGTGTACGTGGTGGTGCTCTGCCCCGGGTCATAGTCGAACAGGGACTCCTGCTGGGTAATGCGCCAGCTGTCCGCGAAGTTGGGGGTGTTCTTGTAGAGCTGCGCGAAGCTCAAGGGGGCGGTGAGTGCCGTGCCGTCGCGCAGGGCGAAGTCATCCGCGCTCACGTTGTTGAAATTGCCCAGCAGGCCACGCACCTGTCCGGCCCGCGAGGGAGCCAGGGTGAGCGTGAGGTCCATGTGCGAGGTGTAGTTGTCCGCGATGAGCTGATCCCCCAGCGGCGACGTGATGACGTAGCGCGTGCTCGTCCGCCGGAAGATGCGCGTACCGTCGGAGAGGGGCTGCACGTCGCCCACCCCTAGCGGGACGGCCACGCCGTTCACCATCAGCGGGTGGGTGGCGCGCGCGTAGACACCGACGCGGTCCGTATCGAAGCGGGCCGCGACCGCGCTGTAGACGGACACGACGCTGTTCCAGGCCATCTGCCGCGCCTGCACGACGAAGGGCTGGGCGGCCACGGGAGTCGACTCCGTGAGGATGAACTCTCCCACGCCCTGGAAGTCGTAGTAGTTGCGATCCGAAGTCCAGAGGTGCGGGTCTCCGGAGCCCGAAGCGGACCGACACTGGGCCGCCAGGGCCGGGTCCACGGAGCAGCCGTCCGCGTAGCGCATGGCGAAGAGGTCGTAACCGCCCTGGTTCGTCGCGCCGCCGATGTTGCCCGTGGAGTAGCCCACCACGTAGACCCCGGTGTCGTTGTCCGCGGCGACGCCCGTGGCCGTCTCGTTCTCGAAGGCAGGGTCATCGTGGGTGGAGCCATACTGGTGGACCGACTTGAGGGCGAGCTTCACGTCGTACTTCGCCAGGAAGACATCGACGCCGCCGACATAGCTGCCCGGGTCATTCCTGAGGTCGTGCGTGGTCGTGCCGACGACATAGAGATTGGCACCACCATCGGAGGTGATGGCCGTGACGGAGTCTCGGCCCGCGGTGCCCAGCAGGGTGGCCCGCTGCTTCACGCCCGTGGTGCTGTATTGCTGGATGACCGCGTCGTAGTCGCCCCCACTCTTCAGGTTGCCGCCGCCCAGGGTGCCGCCGAGGATGGTCGCGCCGAAGGTCTGGCCCACCAGATAGATTTCCGTCGCCCCCGTGGCATTGCGAGAAGCCGTGACCGCATACGCGAAGTCCGCGGTCGAGGTGCCATCCTGGCGCACCCACTCCCGGGTGGAGAGGTCCGCGGGGTACTTCATCAGGAAGAAGTCGTTGCCCCCCAGGGAAGTCTGTCCAGGGAGTACGCCGTTGGTGTAGCCGGCGATATAGACATTGCCGTCGCGATCCACCGTGATGCTCCGGCCGAAGTCGCCCTTGCTGGCGGACGTGCCAATCTGGAGTGCGGTGGATGCGGTGCCGTTCGCCAGGTAACGGGCGATGATGATGTCGTTGCTGCTGGCCGTGACGCCCGTGACGAACGACCCCAGGGTGTAGCCCGTGAGGTAGACGTCTCCGGTCGTCTCATTGGCCGCAACTCCATACGACAGGTCGTCCTTGATGGAGCCGTGCTGGCGGCTCCACTTCAGCGCCTTGTTGGCGTCGTACTTGCGCACGAAGACGTCGGAGCCACCCTGGTTCGTTCCGGAATGGAGGGCACCGCCGGACAGGGTGCCCTTGGTGTAGCCCGTCACGTAGATGGAAGGGTTTCCGCTCGCACAGCCCTGGAGCGCGACGCCGGTGGCGAAGTCGTCCATGACGGAGCCGAACTGCTCCGCCCAGACGAGCGCGCCGTCACTCGTGCGGTGCTTCAGCAGGAAGACATCCATTCCGCCTGACGTAGGCTGGGCGAGCACGGAGCTGTTCGCGATGCCTACTGAGTACAGGTACCCATTGCAGGTCGCGGTCGACGTGGCCTGCTCCGTCGCGGAGGACCCGTTTTCGAGCGTCCAGGTGGGGAGTGGGGTCGTCGTCAGGCCCATGACGGGCGTGCGCCGCTGCGAGCGGAAGCCCCGAGGGCCACCCGCGAAGTCCACGGGGTAGAGGGCATCCGAAGACACGGAGGCTTTCTGCTCAGGGCCGGGGCGGGTGTCCCGGTCCATTGGGAGTCGCTCCATGGCCTGGGCCAGGGAGGCGACGAACAGGCTGCTCAAGAAAAAAGTGACTCTGGGCATGGCGAGGGACTTCTCCTCGGGGGCGGGAGGTGAGTCTGAAAGGATTTGTCGGGGGTGAATTGAGTTACAGAACGGCAATACCAGATTATTTTTAGTTCCTTGAGTTATTTCTAGCTCATGGACTTCAGGCTCCAGATGCCATGGGTTGAAATGGCCATGGCATGGTTTGTTCACTCTGGGTGATGACAAGACTGTCAGGGTGGGTCAGAAGGCAGAGGCGTCCATGACCCGGCTCTGAGGGCTGCCATCCCAATGGGCTGCTCAGCGGAAGGTGACGCTCACACCGGTTGTTGACGCCGAAGCAATGCGCGGCCGCGGCTGAAGCCTGGGCCAGGAGGAGCGGGAATCCTCCTCTCTGGCACTCCAGTCGGGCTGCCCGCTAGAAGATGGGGGGCTTCACGTGGAGGGGAGGAGGCGCCTGCATGGACGACGGGGGAGGCGCTTCGCGCAGCCCGAGGATGGCGGGCATGGAGGGCGTGAGCTCTCCCACGTAGAGGAGGCCCTGGAAGCCCTCGCTGGCGGGGGCTTCCAGGCGCTGGACGTAGGGGCTGAGTCCGGCGGGGGCCGCCACCCTGGGGGCGGGCGTGGCGCCCACGATGCCGCATGCCAGCTTCCCGCTCCGGTCCAGGTCGCAGCCCCACCGCGTGCCCTGCGCGTAGCTCATCTCCAGCACGACGAGCGAGGGATAGCCCTTGAGCAGGTGGGCCATGGGGGTGAAGTCCTTGTCCCAGTCCGTGCCCTTCGTGGTGCGTGTGTGCGTGTTGCCGGCCAGCACGATGTGGACTTCGTCGGGCTTCTGGGCGCGACGCTCGGCCCACACCCTGGCCTGGGCCGCGTCGCGCTCGCTGCCGCGCAGCACGTCCGTGTCATAGGCCACCAGCGTCACGCGCTGGCCCGCGGCGCGCAGGGAGCGCACCCGGTCGATGAGGTCCAGGATGGCGCGGCTGCTGCGGCCGTCCTGATAGGGCCGCGACCAGAAGGGGCCTTCCAAGAGCGTGTCCTGATCCGCCGGGGCGCCGGGGCTCGCCAGGTACGCGTCCACGCGCGCCTGCTCCGACGCCGGAAGGGACAGGCCGAGGACGACCGCGAGCCCCGTCTGCCCGGCCTGACACACGGCGTGGCCCACCACTTCAGGTGCTTCCCGCGAGCCGAGCTGTTCTCCAATGAGGAGCGTCAACCCGGGGTGCAGCAGCGCCTCCATGCCTCGCACGGACGTGGTGCACGGGCCCGCCGTGGGAGGCTCTTCCTGCCAGCGGTCCAGGTAGAACTCGGGGGCCCTCACGGCGGTGGGCCGCTTCGCCTCCATCACGTTGCCGCTGAGGACCTCCACGGAGGGCGCGGACTCCAGGCGGAGCGTGAGGGCCTTCTCCAGCTCCAGGTCGCGGACGCCGTGCTGCGCTCCCCGCAGCATGGACAGACGTTTGGTGTCGGTATCGTTCTCCTCGAAGTCGACGGCCTTCTCGAACGGGTTCGAGACCTGCTCCGCCCGTTCGGCCCCCACCTTCCACCAGACCTTGCGCCACTCGACGTCGTTGCCCACTGTCTGCTGCGTCATGCGGAAGATGCGGACGACGGACTGGCGCGGGCTCAGGACGATGCCTGTCACCAGGTAGCGTGCGTAGGTGCTGTTGCGGGAGCCGGCCCTGTCGGGCTCCTTCCACCGGGTGACGAGCTGATTCTTGTCCTCCGTCTCCTCGAAGGTGTGGCCCTGCTCCTCCATCAGCTCGCGGGTCACGGCCAGCGCTTCGGACAGGGGCTTCTGGAAGACGTGCTCGTACCTGGGCAGCTCTGATTCAGGCGTGCGCTTGGAGTGGGCACAACCCACGGACATCAAGGTCACCGCGACGACAATCCAACGACAATGCATCAGCTCCCCCATGCAGACGTGGATGACGAGTTACCTGACAGGCAACTCCAACCGCGCGGGAAAAGCGAGATGGGTGGGCGCGGACTCCGCGGCGCAGTGTCAACGCGACGGCGGATACTTCTGCAACTTCCGCTGGAGCGAGCGCCGGTGGATGCCCAGCTTGCGCGCGGCTTCGGAGATGTTGCCCGCGCTGTCCGCGAGCACGCGGTGGATGTGTTCCCATTCCGCCCGCGCCAGGGACGGCGCCTGGAGCGTCTCCGGCGCCGCCACGGAGGGCTCCTCCGACGCCCTCGCGAACGCGGCCAGGATGTCATCCGCGTCCGCGGGCTTGGGCAGGTAGTTCACCGCGCCCAGCCGGATGGCATCCACCGTGGTGGAGATGCTGCCGTAGCCCGTGAGCACGATGATGCGCGTGGCCGCGTCCACCGCGAGCAGGTCCCTCACCAGCTCCAACCCGCTGTGCCCCGGCATCCGCAGGTCCACCACCGCGTACTCGGGCGACTCGCGCCCCGCCACGGCCATGGCCTCCTCGTGGTGGCCCGCCGTCGTCACGTCCCAGCCGCGCTCCCGGAAGGCCCTCGCCAGGCGCTCGCGCAAGGTCGCGTCGTCGTCCACCAGCAACAGGCTGGGGCGGTGGTCCACCGGGGCCGTGCTCACGCCGCTGCCTCCTGGGCGGGCGCTCCCGGCAGGCTCAGCCGCACCGTCGTGCCTTCGCCTGCCTTCGAGCGCAATTCCAACGCACCCCCCAGCTGCTCCGCCAGGGAGCGCGCCAGGAACAATCCCAATCCCATCCCCTCACCCGGTGCCTTCGTCGTGAAGAAGGGCTCCCCGGCCCGCGCCAGCACCGCGTCTGGCATTCCCTGGCCCTCGTCGCGCACCTCCAGCCGCGCGCCCAGGCCCTCCGCCCTCGCGCACAGGACCACGGGCCCGCTCCCCGGCGTGGCCTGCAGCGCGTTCTTCACCAGCCCGCGCAGCACCCGGGCCAGCGCGCGGGGCGGCCCGTACACCCGCCAGTCCTTCAGCGCTTCGGGCAGGTCCACCCGCACGCGCTCGCGGCCCGGCAACTCCGCCAGCGTCTCCTCCACCAGCCGCTCCAGCGGGGTGGGCTGGAAGGGCTCTCCCGTCGTCTGGCCCGCGTCCGCCGACATCTGCACCAGCACGTCCCGGCAGCGGTCCACCTGCTGGCGGATGAGCCGCAAGTCCTCACGCACGGACTCGGAGGTGCTCGACGCGGAGAGCGCCCGCTCCAATTCCTTCGCCACCACCGCGATGGTGGACAGCGGCGTGGACAATTCATGCGCCGCGCCCGCCGCCAGCGTCGCCAGCGAGGCCACCTTCTCCTGCCGCGCGTGCCGCGCCCGCGTCTGCGCCAATTCCTGCTCACGCTCCGCCAGCGCCCGCGTCACGCGTTGAATGAAATACACGATGAAGCCCGCCGCCACCGCGAACGCGACCCACATGCCGCTCAGGTGCAGGCGCATCAGCTCCGCGTGGTCCGGCCGCGCCAGCCCCGGCAGCGTCACGTCCTGCAACACGAACAGCGACCCGAACGCCACCAGCGTGAACGCCAGCATCGCCCACGTCCGGCGCGCGGGCAGCAGCACCGTGCCCAGCGCCACGTTCACCAGGTACAGCGCCGTGAAGGGGTTGTGCGTCCCGCCGCTCAACGCGAGCAGCCCCGTGAGCACCAGCGTGTCCCAGAGCATCAGCCCGAAGATGGCGGCCTCCGCCACCGGCTGCGCCCGCGACAGGCCCGCGCGCACCGCCGCGTTCGTCAGCGCCTCCACCGCCAGCAAGGCCACCAGCGCCGTCACCGGCAGCGCCAGCTTCAGCCCCCACGCCGCCACCGCCACCAGCACCGCCTGCCCGACGAGCACGCCCCAGCGCAGCCGCAGCAGCCACACCAGGTTGATGCGCGCGCGGGGCGAGGGTTCGACAGGCAGCGGCGAAGCGGACGGCGGGGTCGTCATGGCGTGACGGAGGACATCGCCACGGAGCGGGCCACCGTGTCCAGCACCGACGCCGCGGCCGCCCGGGGCTCCAGCGCCTCCATGTCCACGTCCGCCAGCCACGTGTCCCAGGCGAGCACGAAGACGCGCTCGGCGGACGGCGCGTCCTCCGACAGCGTCAGCCCGTCCAGCACCACCTCCACCGTGGCGAGGTTCGACGTGACGAGCCGGAAGGCCTGGGGCTCGCCGCCCCCCGCGGGCACCCGCATCCCCTCCAGCCACAGCGTCTTGCCCACCAGGTCCACGCCGCTGTCCGAAGGGGGCAGCCCTTCCGCGTCCGCGTCCGCCGGCTCGAAGGTGAGCCGCGCCCGGCAGTAGCGCCCCGGCGGCGGCCGCAGCGTGCCCAGCCTCAGCACGTCCCCGTCCGGTCGCTCCAGCCCGCTGACGTGCGGCGTGCCCAGCTTCAGCGGCGACCCCACCGAGTGCGCGTGCGCGGTGCCCACGGGCGACAGCGCCCGCAGCAGGCGCCAGCCCAGGGCCTCCTCGCAGGGCTTCAACTCCACGCTGCCCAGCGTCACGTAGCCGCGTGTCAGCGTGAGCGTCTGTCCATCCGGCCGGGTGAAGGTCCGCCCGCCAGCCTGGGCCCCCACGCCCCCCACGTCCGGTGTCGCGGCGCGGTGCTCCAGCCCCAGGGTGACGTGCACGCCGTCCAGGCGCTCACCACACGCGCAGAGGGCCGACACGGACAGCAGCAGCGCGAGTCGCGAGAAGAGGGTCATCACCATCACAGGTCGTACGCGAGCGAGACCTGCGCGATGGGCGTGGAGGACACCCGGCGCAGCTGGTTGACGAAGGGGACGCGCACCCCGGCCTGGAGCACCACGTCCATGCCCGGGCTGAAGAGCACGTCCGGCGATGCGTAGGCGATGAAGCCCCCGCCGGCCGCCTCCGGCTCGCCGTTCGTGTCGGCCGCCTTCTCCGCCCGGGTGTCCACGCCCAGGCGCACCGCCCAGCGCGGGGACGGCTGGTATTGCGCCGCCACCGACGTGCGCACCGACGCGCCCAGCCGGAAGTCCTCGCGCCCGCGCGTGGGCAGGAAGCCCAGGGTGGTGGCCAGGAACGACCACGACCCCCGGAAGCCCTGCCACGCAATGCCCGCCATCGGGTCCACCGACCCGCTGCCCGGCTGGGCATCCAATCCCAGCGCCGTGCCGTCCCGCGCGCGCAGCCGTGGGCCCGTGGGCAGCTTCACCCCGCCCACCACGCTGACGAGGTGGTCCGGGGAGAACTCGCGGTCCTTCCACACGAACGCCTTCGCGCTCACGTCGATGTCGCCCAACCCCCACCCGCGCTCGCGCGCGAGGCTCACGTCCCGCACCTCGCGGGCCTGGAGCGGCAGGTTCACCGCCAGCACCAACCAGGGCCGGGGCGCGTACGCCACCGCCACGTCCATGCGCAGCTCGCGCAGCCGCTGCGCGTCCACGTTCGTCTGGCCCTCGGTGTGGCCCCACGCGCGCAACATCGTGGACAGCCGCAGGCGCCCTTCGAAGGGCTGCTCGCCGCCCATGGACGTGAGCGTCGGGTCGCCACAGGCACAGCTCGCGCAGGCCCAGGCCCGCGAGGCGGGCCACAGGAGCGCGGCGCAGAGGAAGGTCAGGAGCAGGGTTCTCAAGGCGCGGCGAAACTACCGTCCCGCTGTCCGGGCCCACTGCGGCGAGTTGTCGCAGCCCGCCGGTGCGTCGGACGGGAGACGGACGGGCTGTCCGCCTGTCCGGTGCGTTGACGAACGAACGGGGGCTGGCTGTCCGGTTGCTCAACCGTGCCTAGGTTGAGAATGACATCCGCCCGTCCGCGTTGAGGGGAGAGGTTGCACGCACGGAGGTTCCCATGGGGTTGCTCGCGCCGCTGGGCCGGCTGCTGTTTTCGGTCATCTTCATCACCAGCGGCCTCAATCACTTCTTCCAGCTCCAGGCGATGACCGCCTACGCGCAGGCCTCCGGCGTGCCGGACCCGCGCCTCGCGGTGCTGGTGTCCGGCGGGGCGCTGGTGGTGGGCGGCCTGTGCGTGCTGCTGGGGGTGTTCGCCCGCCTGGGCGCGGCGATGATCGCCGTCTTCCTGGTGGCGTCCGCCGTCATGGTCCACCACTTCTGGCGGATGGAGGACCCGGTGCAGGCGCAGAACAACCTCATCCACTTCATGAAGAACCTCTCCATGGCGGGAGGCGCGCTGCTCGTCGTCTACTTCGGGCCCGGGCCCTTCAGCCTGTCGCGCAAGAAGCGCGAGGCGTCCCTCGGGGGCATGAAGCTGGGGACGCCCCTGCGCTGAAGTCGCGCCCGCTGGCGTGGATCAGGGCGCGCCGACGTGGGCGGCCACGGCGTTGCGCAGGGTGAAGAACGCGACCTCCGGCGTGCTGCCCCGGCGCAGGTACGGGCCGCCGAAGCCGAAGCCCAGCCCCTGGTTCACGTACAGGTGGTTGCCATTCACCCGGTAGTGGCCGCGGATGTACGGCTGGCCCGCGCGGCGGAAGATGGCCTCCGTAAGCCCCCGGACGATGAACTGCCCGCCGTGGGTGTGCCCGGAGAACTGCACCAGGCCCGCGTGCGCCGGGAGCTTCTCCGCCGTGGGCGGCGTGTGGGCCAGCACCAGCCGCGTGCCGGACGTGGGCGCGCCCCGGAAGGTGGCCTCCACGTCATCCATGCGCGTCAGCCCGTCGTCGATGCCCAGCACCGTCACCGGCGCGCCCTTCACGTGCACCACGCGGTGCTCGTTCTGGAGCACCGTGTAGCCCAGGTCCTCGAAGCCCGCGCGCAGGTAGCCCACGTCCACCCAGTGGTCATGGTTGCCCATCACCACGAAGACGGGACCATTCAATCCCTTGAGCAACTCGCGCACGCGCGGCAGCGGCTTGGGGCTGTGCGTGACGTAGTCGCCGGTGAGGAACACCAGGTCCGGCGCCGCCGCGTTCACCGCGGCCACCGCGCGGCGGATCCGCACGTCCGACGTCGCCTGTCCCACGTGCACGTCCGACAGCTGCGCGATGCGCAGGCCGTCATGATCCGGGTGGATGCAGTCCAGCTGGAGCAGGTGCTCGGTGAGCACGAAGTGGTCGCGCCAGCGCAGCCGCCGGTCGGGGCGGAACGGATCCGGTCCTCGCGCCAGGAGCTCGTTGCGTCCGCTCGGCTCCACCTCCAGGGCCTCCGCCCGGGAAGAAGAGGAGGCGGCACCAGCGGCGTGACGGCGAGCGAGTCTCAGACGCATGCGTTCAGATTCCTCCAGCGAGACAAGGAGCAGAGACAGGGAGCAATTGTAGAGGAGCGGTCCGGAGGATGTGAGGCCCGGGGCCCCGGCCCGCCTGTTCCCCTTGCGGCCAGCGCGGGGTGGAAACAGAACCGGGTCCCGTTCCGGAACATTTCCGCGCCCTTCCAGGCCTCCTCGCGGGTAGGCCCGGGTGCCGTGTCGTGCGACATGCGCCGCGACTGGCGCCAGGGTGGGACCCGCACGGAGGGTGCCCCGGAGACGCACGAACCCCCCGGCGCCAGGGCGGCGCGCCGGAGGGTCGGGTGCTTCGCGTCAGGGTCCGCTGCTCAGTAGCCGCGCAGGACCGTGAGGCCGTCCGAGGTGAGGACCAGCAGCATGCCGGGCGTCACGGACGGGTCGTAGACGAGCTGGAGGATGCGGTTGGCGCGCACGGCGTCCACCTTCTCCAGCGTCTTGGCGGGCGTCAGCCGGTACAGGCCGCCCGCGTTGGTGGCGATGAAGAGCGAGCCGTCATTGGTGGCGGCCAGCGAGTTGATGGCGTCCAGCGCGCCCACCTCCGCGCCGATGCGGATGCCCCGCTGCGTGGGGTTGGTGGCGTTGGTGATCTCCATCTGCCACAGACCCAGCGACTTGCTGCCCAGGTAGTAGCGCCCGTCCTTCGTCTGCTGGAAGCCGCGCCAGTAGTCGAAGGCCGCCTGCGAGTTGAGCTCCGGCAGGTACGAGGACTTCACCTTGGACGGGTTCACCCGCGTGTCCGTGTTGTCCCAGTCCCCCAGGCTGGGCGTCGGCGTGACCATGCCGAAGGTCCAGTCGTTGGCCATCAGCACGTCGCCGTCCTGCGCGAGGCCCAGGCCGTAGGTGTAGCCCGCGTACTGGGAGCCGTTCGCGTCGAACCACACCGGGTGCCGGTGGGCGTTGAACTCCAGGTTGCGAAGGCGCGTGACGCCGTGGTTGCTGCCCACGTAGACGTCGCCCTTGTTCGCGCCGGTCATCACCGACACGCAGCTCAAGATGCTGCGGTCCTCGTCGAAGTGGTGGTCGTTGCTGTTGCGGATGCCCAGGCTGACGCCCGCGACGACGCTCGGCCCGCGCTGGATGAACGGCTTGCCGTTCTCATCCACGTTGTTGCGCACCGACTTGTTGAGGTGCTCCTCGAAGAGGACCTGCCCGTTGGCGGCGTCCAGCTTCACCGCGTCCACGTCGCCGTCCTTGTAGTACTGCAGGCGGCGGGGGCTGAACGGGTAGCACTGGGTGTCACCCACCGGCACCTCGCACCTCTCCGTGTCGGTGACGATGAAGTTCGTGTGCAGGCCCGGGTACTCCGGATCCGGCTGGAGGTCCGGCGCGCTGTAGCCCACGTAGGCGCGCCCCGCCGCGCCGCCGCAGATGACGGTGGCGTTGCCGCCCGAGGCCGCCTGGCCCACGGGGCCGGACACCCAGACGAGCTTCTGCGTGTCCGCGCGCACCACGCCAATGCGGCTGCCGTCCAGCACCCAGAGGTTCTTGCCCTGGTCCAGGCCCACCGACTGCACCCGCCCGATGCCGTAGCGCTCCGAGTAGTTCGTCACCGGATCCGTGGGCCACCGGTCCACGACGGGCCCGGGGTCCGTGCCGCCGTCGGTTCCCCCGCCGGTGCCGCCGTCCGTGCCCGCGTCCGTCCCGGCATCGGTTCCGCCGCCAGTGCCGGCGTCCGTGCCGGCATCGGTTCCCCCGCCGGTGCCGGCGTCCGTGCCGGCGTCCGTCCCGCCGCCCGTCCCGGCATCAATCCCCGGCCGGGGATCCAGGTCGCCTGGATCCTCCACCGGGTTCGTGGGGTCGTCCTTCCCACCACAGCCCCACGCCGACATCACCATCGCCCCAACACACACGCCCAGCAGTCGTCGATTCACCGTGATCTCCCCGCGTGACCCCTAAGCAAGCCGCGTACCTGCCCCGCGGCACGGGGCTTCTGGCCACGGCCCACAGGGAGGAGGGCAATCCCTTTCCCATCCAGTCCTCGTGGGTTCCCTGGATGAGCAGCAATCACCCGCAGGGCCGGGCGGTAAAAAAGCCGGGCCCGCTTCCCCTCGTAAGGAGAAGCGGGCCCGGCCGGTTCAAGAGGCTGTGTCTGGAGCGCGCGTTACTTCTTCGGCGCGCCCTTGGGCGAGGTGGCCTTCAGCTCCAGGGCCACGGAGTCGTCGCCCTCCAGCTGGAACTTCGCGCGCACGCTGGCGCCCTCGGGCAGCTCGTTCGCCTTCACGGTCTTGCCGTCCAGGGTCACCACGGTCTGGTCGCGCACTTCCAGCTTCACCTCCGGCAGCGTGCCGGTGCGCGCGATGATCAGATCGTCGTCCTCCGGGCTCTTCACGGTGCCGGCCAGGCTGTAGGCGTCCTTCATCTTCCAGACGCCCGACTTGTTGGCGGCGTCCTGCTTGTCCTTGTCGGTGTCCGCGCCCACCACCTTCTTGGCCGTGTTCGTGATGGCAGGCTCCACCTCCTGGGCCTCCACGCCCGTGCTGGGGCCGTTCATCTGCTGGGCGCTCGGGGCGTCCTTGGACGGATTCGTCGGCGTTCCCTTGGCGTTCTGCGCGAAAGCGGCCGTTCCCAGGCACATCACTGCCGCGACGATGAGCTTCTTCATGGTCCCGCTCCCTTTCCCTGCATGTGGTTTGGTCCGCGTCGTAAGGCTTCGCGTCTGCCCAAAAGGGTGGGGCGGCCACCCGTCCGCGCCAACTGGCCCCCTGCGTCACCACCGCCCTCTCGCATGCAGGGCAGGCAGGCGTCGCGCGGGGGCACGGCCCCCCTCAGACGGGCAGGCACAACCGCTTCACCGTGGACAGCAGGGCGGACAGGTCCAGGGGCTTTCGCAGGTAGCCCGCCACGCCCATCTCATCCACCGTGCCGCGCACGTCCAGGTCCGCGCTGGCCACCAGCACCGGGATGTCCGAACAGGCGCGCTCATGGCGCAGCGCCTCCCGGAACGCGATGCCATCCATGCGCGGCATCATCAGGTCCAGGAGGATGAGCTGGGGTCGGGGCTCCGAGGAACGCAGCCGCTCCAACGCCTCCAGGCCATCCGCCGCCAGCTGCACGGCATATCCTTCCAGCTCCAGCACGTCCTGGAGCGCGTCCCGGATGTCCATGTCGTCGTCCACGACCAGCAGCGTGTGATGCGCTTCCATCCCGTTCCCCCTGCGAGCCCTGGGAGCGCCCCCTGCCATCCCCCGAGCCGGGACGGCGGGCCTCCTGCCCTCGCCAGAACAATGTGTACCCGGGTACAGGCGAGCGGAAGCTTCGATGTAGGCCTGTGCCTACCACTGAGCACATGTGGGCGGGCGCACCCATGCCCGGCCGCAGGGGTCTCAGGGGTTTGGGGGAGGGGCTACTCGCAGCGGTCGCAGAGGCCGCGCAGCTGCACTTCCACGGTGCGCTGGGACACGGAGCGGGGCACGCCACGGGCGGCGGAGATGCGCACGGACTCTTCAGGCAGGCAGGCCACGGTGCCGCAGTCGGTGCAGGTGAAGTGGGGGTGGCTGTTGGTGTGCTCGGTGCCACCGGCGCGCTTGAGCTCGAAGCGCCAGACGTGGTCGCCCAGGTCGGCGCGCACGACGAGCCCCGCTTCGGTCAGGTCGGTGAGGTTGCGGTAGATGGTGACGCGGTCGTAGCCCTCGCCGCCCAGCTCCTCCACCAGATCCGCGTGGCTCATTGGCGCGGTGGCGGTCTCCAGCTTGCGCAGCACGGCCACGCGGGGGGCGGTGCTGCGCAGCCCCGCGGCGCGGATCCGATCCTGGAACCCGGTCAGCTTCTCCTGCGCCGAGATTTTCTTGGCACCCATGACGCGTCGAATAACACAGCCGTCGTTCCACGTCCCAGCCACGGTAAACCAAGTGTACTTGTAGCCCGGTTGTAGCTACGCCGCGTGAACCCCGCCCCGCGGGCGCCTCCTCGCGCCGATGCCGGGCGGGCGTGGGGGCTTCCAGCTTCCAACACTTCCCCACGGTTGCCTTGACTCGGTGGGCGTCCTCCTCACACTGCGCCTTTGCTCATCCATCCTGGGAGCGGGCCGTTGGGGTCCCACCTCCCAGACCGACCTGTCGCCCGTGCCCGTCCTGTCCGTCACCCCTTGATGAAGCCCACCCTGCTGCTCGTCGAAGCCCCGGGTCCCCACCGGGAGCTGCTGAGTCTGGCCTTCCAGAGCCAGGGCTGGCAGGTGCTCCTGGCGGCGGGGCTGGAGTCCCTGGTGCGCGTGCTGCGGGAGTCCCCGCAGGTGCACCTGGTGATGGCGCCAGCGGGGCTGCTCACGTCCGGAGCCTCGGCCGGGGCTTCGGGTCAGGATGCCCTGGGCTCCGTGCGCGAGGCGCTGGCCGCGTCCGGCGCGGCGCTCTGGGTGGAGGCGCTGCCGGCGGAGCAGGAGTCCGTGCGCCGTCTGGAGCTGCCGGTGGCGGGCTTCCTCGCGACGTCCCTGTCGCTGGGCTCGCGGCTGGACGCCGTGCGACAGGCGCTGCCGCCCGAGCTGCTGGAGGCGGCGGGGGTGCCCTCCCTGCGGGTGCTGGTGGCGGAGGACGACCCCGTCTTCCGCAAGCTGCTGCAACTGGCGCTGGCCCCGTTCCGCTTCGAGGTCCTGCTGGCCGCGGACGGGCTGGAGGCGCTGGAGCTGGCGCGGCGGCGTCCGCCGGGCATCATCGTGGCGGACGTGCTGATGCCGCGCCTGGACGGCTACCGGCTGTGCCTGGCGCTGCGCCAGGACCCGAAGCTCGCGCGGGTGCCCGTCATCCTCACGCACGCCACCGCGCCGGACGAGCTGGACCTGCGCATGGCCTCCAACGTGGGGGCCAACGGCTTCGTGCGCCGCGCCCAGGGCGACGACGAGCTGCTGGCGCTCCTGCTGCGCGAATCCCACGCGGAAGGGCCCCTGCCCGCGCCTTTGCCCGGTGAGCTGTCCACGGAGGCGCACCTGTATTCGATGGTGCGGCAGCTGGAGCGGCGCGTGGGGCTGCTGGAGCAGGCGGAGCGCCACGCGCGCGAGAGCGAGGAGCGCTACCGGCTGGTGGTGTCCGGCTCCTACGACGGCGTCTGGGACTGGGACGTGCGCCGCCAGACGATGTACTGGAGCCCGCGCCTGTTGGAGATGCTGGGCCTGCAGCCGGAGGACTTCCCGGGCACGTCCGACGCGTTCCTCGCGCGGGTGCACCCGGAGGACCGGGGCGAGGTGGCGTCCGCGCTCTCCCAGCACCTGGAGCAGGGCACGCCCTACGACGTGTCCTTTCGGCTGCGGCACGCGGGCGGGGGCTACCGCTCGTGCGTGAGCCGGGGGCGGGCGCTGCGCGACGCGCAGGGGCGGCCGGTGCGCATGGCGGGCATCATCGGTGACGTGACGGAGCAGCTGCGGATGTACCGCGAGACGCGCGAGGCGGTGCGCGTGCGGGACGAGTTCCTGGCGGTGGCCGCGCACGAACTGCGCACGCCCCTGGCCGCGCTGCGCCTGCGGGTGCAGGGCACGGCGGCGGCGCTCAAGCTCCAGCATCAGGTGGAGCCGGAGCGGCTGGAGCGCGCGCTGGTGGCGGCGGACCGCCAGGTGCAGCGGCTGGCGGACCTGGTGGAGGGGCTGCTGGACGTGTCCCAGCTGCAGAGCCACGCGCCCCGGCTCAACCTGGCGGAGGTGGACCTCACGCAGGTGGTGCGCGACATGATGACGCGCTCGGAGGAGGCGGCGTCGCGCGCGGGGTGCCGGCTGGTGCTGCGCGAGTCCCCGCCCGTGGTGGGCCGGTGGGACTCGCTGCGGCTGGGCCAGGTGGTGATGCACCTGCTCGCCAACGCGGTGAAGTTCGGGCCGGGCAAGCCGGTGGAGCTGGAGGTCCAGGGCGACGCGGACACGGCGCTGCTGGTGGTGCGCGACCACGGCATTGGCATCGCGCCGGACCGGGTGGACGGCCTGTTCCGCCGCTTCGAGCGCGCGGTGCCCACGCGGCACTACGGCGGGCTGGGCCTGGGGCTGTACCGCCTGCACCGCATCGTGGAGGCGCACGGCGGCCAGGTGTCCGTGACGAGCACCCCGGGCGAGGGCGCCACGTTCAGCGTGCGCCTGCCGTGCGCCGGGCCTCCCACCCTCCGGGCCTGAGGGGGCTCTGTCGGCTGCCTGACGCTGGCTGCGCGCTCCCCTGCTGCGCCGCCGGGGAAGACCCATTTTGTCCTCCATGGGGATGCGGCCCACCGTGCTGGTGCTCAACGGGAGTGAAGACCTCATCGAGGCGCTGGAGGAGCTGCTGCACGACGCGGGCTTCCAGACGAGGGGCCACCGCGTGCAGGACCTCATCCGCGGCCCGTTGGACTTCGACACGTTGGTGCGGGAGACCCGCCCGGCGGTCATCGTCTACGACATCAGCGTGCCCTTCGACCTGAGCTGGGGCGCGTTCCAGAAGCTCGCCGCGTCCCCGGCCGCCGCCGGCATCCCCTTCGTGCTCACCACCACCAACCGGGAGGGCGCGGAGGCGTACACCGGGCCGGACGTCATCGAGTTGCTGTTGAAACCCTATGACATCCAGCAGTTCATCCGTGCGGTGACGCAGGCGGTGAGTCGGGGCGCGGGCGGGGAAGCAACACGGTGAAGGTGGTGCCCGTCTCCAGGGTGGAGCGCGCGGTGACGGTGCCGCCGTGGGCGCGCACCACCTGACGGACGATGAAGAGCCCCAGGCCGATGTTGCGGTCCACCCGGCTCTCATGGTGGGGGGCGCCGCGCTCCAGGGGTTCGAAGAGGCGGGGCAGGAAGGTGTCCGGGATGGGGACGCCGGTGTTGTGGACCTCCAGCACCACCCCGCTGTCCTGCCCGTGGCTGCGCACCTGGATGGGCTCGTCCGGAGCGCCGTAGTTCAGCGCGTTGCCCACGAGGTTGCCCACCACCTGGGACAGCCGGTCCGCGTCCCAGCGGCCCAGGCCGTCGCCGCTGCGCGACACCGTGATGATGCGGCCGGGGAAGGCGGCCTGGGCCTCCTCGACGGCGGCCTCCACCACGGCGTGGAAGTCCATGTCGCGCGGGTGCAGCGGCAGGCCGCCCTGGCGCACCTGGGTGAAGTCCAGCAGGTCGCGCACCATCCGCACGGCGCGCTCGGTGGACAGCACGATGCGGTGCACCTGCTTCTGCTGCACCTCGGTGAGGCCCTCGCGCCGCAGCAGCAGCTTGGCGGACAGGTGGACGGCGGCCAGGGGGTTTCTCAGGTCGTGGCTCACGATGCCGATGAGCTGGCGCTCGAAGTCGCTGCGCTGGCGGGCCTCCGCCTCCTGGTGCCTGCGCGCGGTGACGTCCTGCAGGGCGCCCACCACCTGCACGGCGTGGCCCCGGCTGTCCCGGACGATGAACGCGCGCTCCTCCACGTCCAGCCAGGTGCCCGCGGCGCCCAGGAACCGGTGGGCGCTGTGCCACGTCTCCGCGGCGCCCTCGATGGCCTCCCGGAAGTCGCGCCGCACGGTGGACAGGTCCTCCGGGTGGATGCGCTCGCGCCACCACGCCTCGCGCTGGATGCGGCCGCTCTGCGGCGTCCCCAGCACGGCGTGGGCGCTGCCGCTCCAGTCCAGGCTGTCCGTCTCCGGCTCCCACTCCCAGATGGCGTCGCGGGTGGCGCGCGCCGCCAGCCGGAAGCGCTGGTCGCTCCTCCAGGCGCGGGCCTCCGCGTTGCGCACCTCCTCCAGCGTGCTCTGGGCGATGGACAGCGTCTCGCGGGTGCGCTCCAGCGCCGCCGCCGCCTCGCGCGCGCTCTGGCGCTGCTGCCAGCTCCAGCGCGCCAGCCCGTGGACGCGGGCCACCAGCTCCGAAGGGCGGAAGGGCTTGAAGGCGTAGTCGTTGGCGCCCGCGTCCAGGCCCTCCACGACGTCCTCCGGGCGCTGGTGGGAGGTGAGCAGCAGCACGGGCAGCTGGGCGGTGAGGGGCGCGCCGCGGACGAAGCGGCAGACCTCCAGCCCGGTGAGTCCGGGCGTCTCCCGGTCCAGCACCATCACGTCCGGGGGTGCGTGGAAGCTCAGGGCCTCCACCAGCGAGGCGCCGTCCGCGAAGTGCCGCACCTCGCACGAGGGGGCCAGCGCCGCCTGGGTGACGCGCGCCTCCAGCGAGGAGTCCTCCAGCAGCCAGACGACGGGACGTGGAGACGGGGCGGTTTCAGAGCGCATCAGGAAGTAGGCAGGTGCGTAATCGTCGGGCCCCGTCCATGTCCAGGAAGACAGCCGGTCTGGAGGGCCGTCCCGTGTGCAGGCGAACAAGCGGGCCCGCCCGGGGCGCCTGGCGGACGGCCTTTATACGGGATTCCAGCGCGGGGACGCGTGGGGATGGAGTCGCACGCAGCGCGACGTTAGCGTCCTGGTGATGAGCCTGGGCCCACATCCCGACTTCCTGGCCGGTGAGGGTGAGCTGCGTGCGCGGATCCGCGCGTTCGACTGGGCGCGGACGCCGCTGGGGCCGCTCGTGGGGTGGCCGGACGTGCTGCGGACGGCGCTGGACCTGGTGCTCGGATCCACGGCGCCGCTGGTGCTGCTGTGGGGCCCGGACGGGGTGCTGCTCTACAACGACGCGTTCGCGGCCGTCGCGGGGGGGATGCACCCGGGGCTCCTGGGGCGGCCGGCGGTGGAGGCGTGGCCGGAGATGGCGGACTTCAACCGCCATGTGCTGGCCACGGTGTTCGCGGGCGGCACGGTGACGCTGCGGGATGAACCCTTCGTGCTCACGCGCCACGGCGTGCCCGAGCCCGTCTGGATGGACCTGGACTACAGCCCCGTGCGCGATGCGGCGGGCCAGCCCGCGGGCGGGTTGGCGGTGGTGCGGGAGACGACGGCGCGGATGCGGCTGGAGCGCCGGCTGCGCGACGACGAGGCCCGGCTGCAGTTCACGCTGAGGTCCGGGCGGCTGGGGACGTGGGAGCTGGACCTGACCACGCTGACGCTCACCACGTCCGCGACGGGCAAGGCGAACTTCGGGCGGGGGCCGGATGCGCCCTTCAGCTATGACGACCTGCAGGCCGCCGTCCATCCGGAGGACGCGGCGCGCAGGCGCGCGGCCCTGGAGCGCACGCTGCGGGAGCGCGTGGACTACGACATCGACTCCCGCGTGGTGTGGCCGGACGGCTCGGTGCACTGGCTGTCGGTGCAGGCGCGCCCCATCCCCGGGCCGGACGGCCGGGTTGTCCGGTTGATGGGCGCGTCGCGGGACATCACCGAGCGCAAGCAGGCGGAGTTGGCGCTGCGTGAACTCAACGAGAACCTGGAGGCGCGCGTCGCCGAACGCACCTCCGAGCGCGACCTGATGTGGCGGCTCAGCCATGACCTGATGGTCGTCGTGGACCTGACGGGGGGCGGGCACATCCTCGCCGCCAACCCCGCCTGGGAGCGGCTCCTGGGGTGGAAGGAGGCGGAGCTGGTGGGGACGCCGGTGGGCGACTTCATCCACCCGGAGGACGTGGCGCACTCCACGCAGTACGTGGCGGAGGTCCACGAGGGGGCCACCACCCGCCGCGCGGACAACCGCTACCGGCACAAGGACGGGCACTGGCGGTGGATCTCCTGGTCCGCGGTGGAGACGGGGCAGGGGACCTTGATGGCGCTGGGCCGGGACATCACGGAGGAGCGCGAGTCGCGTGAAGCGCTGGCCGCCGCGGAGACCGCGCTGCGCCAGGCGCAGAAGATGGAGGCGGTGGGGCAGCTCACGGGTGGCATCGCGCACGACTTCAACAACCTGTTGCAGGGCATCGTCGGGTCGCTGGGGCTGTTGCAGAAGCGGCTGCACCAGGGGCGCATCTCGGAGCTGGAGCGGTTCATCACCAGCGCGATGAGCTCCTCGCAGCGGGCCGCGGCGCTGACGCACCGGCTGCTGGCGTTCTCGCGGTCGCAGCCCCTGGACCCCAAGCCGGTGAAGGTGAACCCGCTGGTGGCGTCCATGGAGGACCTGCTGCGCCGCACGCTGGGGGAGCAGATGCAGCTGGAGCTGGCGCTCGCGGGCGGGCTGTGGCTCACGCGCTGCGACCCGAACCAGTTGGAGACGGCGGTCCTCAACCTGGTCATCAACGCGCGCGACGCGATGCCCGGCGGGGGGAAGCTCACGGTGGAGACGTGCAACGCGCACCTGGACGCGGCGTACGCGGCGCGCCTCAGGGGCGTGGCGCCGGGCCAGTACGTGTGCGTGAGCGTCAGCGACACGGGCACGGGGATGACGCCGCAGGTGTTGGAGCGCGCGTTCGAGCCGTTCTTCACCACCAAGCCGCTGGGGCAGGGCACGGGGCTGGGCCTGTCGATGATCTACGGCTTCGCGCGCCAGTCGGAGGGCTCCGTGCAGCTCTACAGCCAGCCCGGCCAGGGCACGACGGTGAAGCTGTACCTGCCGCGCTACGTGGGGGACCGCCACGCGGAGGACGCGCAGGAGCCCGGGGGGCTCACGGACGCGCACGCCGCCGAGGTGGGCGAGACGGTCCTGGTGGTGGAGGACGAGGAGGTCATCCGGGCGCTCATCGTCGAGGTGCTGCGCGAGCTGGGCTACCGCGCGCTGGAGGCGAGCGACGGGACGGAGGGGCTGCGGCTCTTGCGGAGCGCGCCCCGGCTGGACCTGCTGGTGACGGACATGGGGCTGCCGGGGATGAACGGCCGGCAATTGGCGGACGTGGGGCGCAGCGAGCGTCCGGGCCTCAAGGTGTTGTTCATGACGGGCTACGCGGAGAACGCGGCGGTGGCGTCCGGGGTCCTGGAGCCGGGCATGGCCATGATGACCAAGCCCTTCGCCATGGAGGCGCTGGCCACGCGGATCCGGGACATGATTGAGCAGGGGTAGTGCGCCGACACAGGGGGCCTGAAAGGGTTCAGGCGGCGGACGCAATCCGTGAGCTGATACGAAACAGCCAGATTGAGGGGATTGCCGTCATTCATGCACCGGCGCTCCGAGGGACGGACAGCGTGACCGTCAAGCCAACATCCGAGACCTACCCTGATACCTACTTTGCGGGTGCCTACTGGGGCCCGCGTCGGGAATCGCCCGAGGAATGCGCCCATCGCACAGCGGCATTTCTCAATCTCCTGGCTTCGTGTGATCCCTTTCTGCCGCACTGGTACAAGCCCACGAAATCACGCGCGGATGCGCGCAAGCACCCCCTCATGCCGCCCGATGTGCTCTCGCTTGCTGAATTGTTTCGGCGCGGTGTCAACCGCGAGAAAGGTGGGCCCGTCATCGAGGATCTGGGATTTCGGGTCTGGATCCATAACGGGGGTGGCGCCTACGACGACGCAGGGCTGCGTATCAAGTGCGGGGATTACTGCGGGACCTCTCCCAACTCCTGCTTCCTGTCCCTCCCCAGTCAGGGGCCGAATGCGGAGCGGATGCTCACGGCCCCCGTGCTGACAGGGGTCGTGCGCAGCATGGCTGTTGCCTGGGAACCTGACTGGGTGGCGGCGATGTCCCGCACGCATCGTGATGCGGACAACAAGGCCGACATGTGGCTCGGCTGGGTGACCTACCTCTCTCGTCAACGAGGCACGGTGCCACCGCTTCCTGCCCCCGTGCGCATCGAGCCTGTGGGGGACATGGGCTCGCTGATCATCCTGACCCCCGAGCGCTTCACGGTGGCCAACCCCGCGCACATGGCGCTGGCGCGGCGCGTGCGCGAGCTGCTGGCTGGAGCGGGGCTCATGCAGCCCACATCCGCTTGATTGCACAGGGCTTGGCGCGGCAGCCGCACCGTGAACGTCGTGCCCATCTCCAGGGTGGACGTCACGTCGATGGTGCCCCCGTGCGCGTCCACGATGTGCCGCACGATGTAGAGCCCCAGCCCCACGCTGCGCGTCGCCTGGTCCATGCCGGGCCCCCCGCGCTGCATGGGCTGGAAGAGGCGGGGCAGCAGGTCCGCCGGGATGGGGTCGCCCGCGTTGTGCACCTCCAGGACGGCGGTGTCCTCGCTCCCCTGGAGGCGCACCGTGATGGGGGTGCCCTCCGGTGAATACTTCGCCGCGTTGCTCACCAGGTTGGTGATGACCTGCGCGATGCGGTCCGGCTCCCACGTGCCCTGGCGGGAGGTGGCGGACAGCGTCTGGAGGTACCCCGGTGAAAGTCCGCCCCGCCATGAGGCGCGGGCCTTCACCGTCGGGACGCGGACAGAAGGGCCTTCAGTGGCGGTTGTCGAACTGGATGCCGTCCCGCACGGAGGCGATGGCCTGCTCCGTGAGGTTGATGGCCTTCACGCGGTGGCCCCCCTTGTCGCTGTTCGCGGCGCGCAGGTCCGCCAGCGCGGACTCCAGGTGCGACAGCGCGTCGCGCATGCGCGGCTGGCGATCGGCGTAGGCGTGGTTGGTGAAGCAGCCCAGGAAGAAGGCGGCGGTGGCGCTGACGACGACGAGGGAGCGGCGCATGGGGACTCCGGAAGCTGCGGCGGAAGCAACTCCGCCGTTGGGTTTCCGTGATGAACCCGGGGGCGCCGGAAAGGTTGCGGGCTTTCGTGCGTCAATTCCGCGCCAGCCGCACCCTGGGGCTCGCTGAAGAGGGGGCGTGTTAGCTTCTCCGCCATGAAGACGCTCGGTCTGGCGCTGCTGGGTGTCCTCCTGTCCTCGTATGGCGCAGGGAGACAGAAGGTGACTCCCGGAACTGAAGAGCTCCGCTCCTTCGTGCTGTTCATCCAGGAGCAGCCAGACGGGACGATGGTTCATTCCTGGCGGCCGGCGGAGGAGGTGGAGCCGTCGCGGTATCGGTTGAACCCCGGCGCTGTAGGCGAAGGCGGACGCGTCGTGCTCACGGGTTCAGGGAACCGGGACTGTGATGCGGAGAACCTGGAGTGGTGCGTCCGGGCGTGCATGCAGCGGCCCTTGGCTCGGGGCTTCGGGCACATCACTTCTGGGAACCGGGGGTTGGGCGGCAAGAAGGCGCATTGTGAGGGATTGTGCCGCCAGCCCTATCTGGACTGCGCGGAGCTCCAGGAGCGGAAGCCCCAGGAGTTCTCCACGGTCGATGCGGCGGTGGACTGGCTGGAGCGCCATCGGAGGTCCATCCTGGTGGGAGGTGTGGTCGTCATCGCGGGAGTCGCGTTCGTCGTTGTCTCCGCAGGTACAGGGCTGGTCATCCTCGCGCCCGCGGCGCTCCTGGCGAGCGGGGACTGTGAGGCGCCGCCGGTCGTGATGGGAGCCCTGCCATGAAGCAAGACAGTCTGTCCCTTGAGACACAGGAATTGCTGGCGCGGCTTGAGAAGGAATCCCACTCCCAGGCTGACAAGGAGCGACTGACGGCGGCAATCGACGCGCTCCAGTTCATCTATGCCATGGGGCAATCCCAGTCGTTCCTGGAGTATCGCCAGAGCCGCGCTGACAGGGGGCCTCCGCTCGTGGTCGCTGCCTTTGATACTCGCGCGGAGGCGGACGCGTGGCTGATGACCCAGTCCCCGGTTCCAGACCGGGCATCCGTGTTGATCGCGGGCGCGTACTTCACCGTGATGGACCTGCCGGAGCTGCGACAGCGCAGGCTGGTTCCCAGCCCGGTGCTCCAGTTCTACCTGGACGAGATGCGCGAACATGCGGGCGCTCCCGTGTTCCGCTTCTCCACGCACGCGGAGGCGGAAGCCTGGCTCCAGCACGAGGACGAGCCCCCCCGGCAGGTCGTCATCCAGATTGGAGACAAACCCTATCTGGCGGCGTACCACCACCAGGTCCAGGTCCGAACCCTCTACCCCCTCTTCGAAGCCGGAGAGGCTCCCGCGTAGGCCTTCAACCTTACCGCCTGCCTCGGACCCATCCCTGTCGCGATGCCCCGTGGCTAGGTCTTGCCGGGAGGCCTGACGCCCGCGCGGGGCAGCCGCACCGTGAACGTCGTGCCCGCTTCCGCGGTGGACGTCACGTCGATGGTGCCCCCGTGCGCGTCCACGATGTGCCGCACGATGTAGAGCCCCAGCCCCACGCTGCGCGTCGTGCGGTCCATGCCGGGCCCCCCGCGCTGCATGGGCTGGAAGAGGCGGGGCAGCAGGTCCGCCGGGATGGGGTCGCCCGTGTTGTGCACCTCCAGGACGGCGCTCTGGCCCGTCCCCCCCACGCGCACCGTCACCGGCGTGCCCTCCGGCGAGTACTTCAGCGCGTTGCTCACCAGGTTGGTGATGACCTGCGCGATGCGGTCCGGGTCCCAGCGCCCCCGCGTGTCGGGGCCCGTGGTGACCGTGCGCAGGACGCGCTCCGGGAAGTTCACCTGCACCTCCTCCGCCACCTGCTGCACCACCGCGACCAGGTCCAGGTCCTGGCAGTGCACCGGGATGCCGCCGCCCACGCGGGCCTGGGTGAAGTCCAACAGGTCGCGGATCATCCGCACCGCCCGCTCGGCGGAGGCCTGGATGCGCAGGACGGCCTTGATGGAGCGCTCGTCCAGCTCATCGCGCCGCAGCAGCGACGACGTGCCCAGGAGGATGGCGCTCAGGGGGTTGCGCAGGTCGTGGGACACGATGCCCACCAGGTACTGCTCGAACTCCGCGCGCTGCCGGGCCTCGGCCTCCGCCCGCTTGCGCTCCGTCACGTCCAGCGCCGTGCCCACGAAGCGCGCGGGCAGGCCGTCCGGCCCGAAGTGGGTCTGCCCCCGCCCGGAGATCCAGCGCACCTTCTGGCCGTCCCCGCCGGGCCTCGTCACGCGGAACTCGCACGCGTACTCGCCGGAGCCCCCCGGCCTGTTGGCCTCCGCCATCGCCTGCTCCACCACGGGTCGGTCCTCCTCGAGGACGAACTGCATGGCCTCCGACAGCGACACCTCGCCGTCCGGGGGCAGGCCCGTCAGGGCGCGGAAGCGGGGGTTCCAGGACGCCTCGCCCGTGAGCGGCTGGATGTCCCAGCTGCCCATGTCCGCCGCGTCCTGCGCCAGCCGCAGCCGCTCCTCGCTGGTGCGCAGCGTGCTGGCCAGCGCCTCCGTGCGCTGCCGGGCCCGCACGCTCTCGGTGACCTCGGTGGCGACGACGAGGATGCCCTCCACGTCACCCTCCGCGCGCAGCAGCGGCTGGTAGACGAAGTTGAAGTACACGTCCTCCAGCGCTCCGCCCGGGGACCGCGCCAGCCGCACGAGAAGCTCCTGGCCCACGTAGGGCACGCCCGTGGTGAACACCCCGTCCAGCAGCTCCTGGATGCCCTGGCCCTTCACCTCCGGCAGCGCCTCCAGCACCGGGCGGTGCAGCACGTGGGCGCGCGTGCGTCCCCAGAGCTGGAGGATGCGGGGGTTGGCCAGCTCCACGACGTGCGTGGGGCCCTGGAGGATGGCGAGCGCGACCGGCGCCTGGTGCAGCAGCGTGTTGAGCCGCTCCAGCTCCAGGTCCGCCTGGACGCGCGCCGTGCGCGCCTCCTGGAGGAGCTGCTCGCGCCCGGCCTCCGTCTTCCACCGGGTGGTGATGTCCTGCATGGCGCCCACCATCCGCACGCCGCGCCCCTGCGCGTCGCGGCGGATGACCCCGGTGTCCCGCACGCGCACGTAGTCCCCGTGGCGGTCCTGGAAACGGTACTCGTCCTGCCACCGCCCCTGCGTGCCCTGGAGGGCCGCGTGGATGCCGCGCTCCATGCGCTCGCGCTCCTCGGGGTGGATGTGCGCGACCCACCAGTCCACGGTCGCCCCCGCCTCCTCCGGCGTGAAGCCGGTCAGGTTGTGGAGGCCCCCACTCCAGGTCAGCCGGTTCGTGACCAGGTCCCAATCCCAGACGGCGTCAGTGGCCGCCTGGGTCGCCAGCCGGTAGCGCGTCTCCGACGCCGCCATCTGTTCGTGCGCTTCATGGAGCTTCCCCATCAGCAGCGCGCGGTCGAGGATGCCGGAGAGGTACTCCACCAGCGTCTCCAGGAAGCGCTTGGTCTGCGGCGGCACGGGGCGCCCCTCCGTGAAGCCCACGCACAGCACGCCCATCAGCTCGCCGTGGGGCCACAGCCGCAGCCCCAGCAGCGTGCTGAAGCCCTGCGCGTCCAGCCCCTCGCGCTCGGACGCGGCCAGCCCGCGCGCCTGCGCCAGCACCAGCGGCTCCTCCGAGCGGGCCACCCGCCCCAGGAAGGACGGCCCCTGGGAGTCCACCCGCCGCGTGCCGAGCCCGGGAGCGTCGGACTTCGTGTTCGTGACGGCGACCAGCGTCCGGCCGTCCGGCTCCACCAGGAACAGCTCCGCCCCGGAGGCCTTCAGCGCGCGGCGGACGGTGTCCACCAGGGGCTTGAGCCGCGCGTGCAGGTCCTCCCGTGCCGCCAGCTCCCGGGGCGCCAGCGCGTCCAACTGGCGCAGGAAGCGCTTCTCCCGCTGACGGTCCTCCAGCGTGTAGCCGGAGAAGAGGACCACCACGTGGTCCATCGCGTTCTCCAGCTGCTCGAAGAGGCACTGGAGCTCCGGGGCGCAGGGCTTCTGCTCGGGCCGGGCGTCCGACCACAGCCGGGGGATGAGCCGGCCCAGGAGCGTGTACTCGTCCGTCACGTCCTCCTGCGTGGCGCCCACCCGCAGGCGCAGGTTGATGTGGGCCTCCTCCAGGCGCCGGCGCGTCTGAAGCCGCTCCGGCGTGGGGCCGTGACGGCAGATGCCCGCCACGGCGCGCAGGTACTCCGGCAGCGTGGTGATGATCTCCGAGGGCTTCAGCCCCTGGAGGCTCTCCCTGCCGCGCAGCTCCTCGACGAAGCGGTGAACCAGGGCTTCCGTGTTCGCTTCGATGAGGTCGGCGAGGTGTTTCATGGGCGTCTAAGGGGACGGTTGGGGGTCCCGTCCCGGGGTGCAACGCCTGGGGCCCTTTCCCACCGGGGGATGTCGCCGGGCACCCGGCCTGGGGCCCTGCGCCAGGCAGGCGCTTGCGCCCCGGTGGCCGGATGCACAGGGCGGTGTCATTGCTGGCGGTGCCCGGACGACCTGCGTAGGCTGTCCTTCGTGTTGAGAACGACGCCCCAGCCCACCATCCTGATCGTCGACGACGAGCCGGACCTGCGCGAGGTGGTGGCCGAGCTCCTGGAGATGGAGGACTACGCGGTGTTGCAGGCCGCCAACGGGCAGCTGGCCCTGGACGTCCTCGCCACCTCCGCCCGGCCGTGCATGGTGCTGCTGGACCTGATGATGCCGGTGATGGACGGGTACGAGTTCCTGCACCGCCTGCGCGCGGATGACCGCTACCGCGAGCTGCCGGTGCTGATGCTCACCGCCCACTTCTCCGCCACCGCGCCCCCGGGCACGGTGGGCCTCTTGCGCAAGCCCGTGGACATCATGGAGCTGCTCAAGCTGGTGGCCCGGCACTGCCCTCCCGCCGTGTGACGGCGCGCGGCCTCCCGACTCAGGGCGCCGCGCGGGCCGCGGGCACGGCGTGTACGGCGATGGCGTCCAGCAGCTCCTCCAGCCGCACCGGCTTGCCCAGCCGTCCGGAGACGCCCTTGGGCAGCGGCAGGGTGGGGTGCGCCGTCAGCACCAGCACCCGCGTCAGGGGCAGCACGCCCAGGCGGCCCAGGTGGTCGATGAAGGCGTGGCCGTCCATCACCGGCATCACCAGGTCCAGCAGGATGAGCTCCGGGACCCGCTCCAGCCGCGACAGCACGTTCAGCGCGTCCTGCCCGTTCACCGCCGTGAAGACCTGGTAGTCCTCTGACTCGAGGATCTCCTTCAGCGCCTCGCGGACGTCGCGGTTGTTTTCGACCAGCAGCAGGGTGATGGAGTGTTGCGTGGTGGACACGCGCCCACGGTAGGGCAGGGAACGGGGGAATTCCAGACGCCAGGGGCCCGGCTGTCCGCAAGGCCCCGGAGCGGGCGGGCACCCGGAGCCCTCAGGGCCCGCGCGGCAGCATCAGGGTGAAGACGGTCCGCTCCGCGTCCGACTCCACGGTGAGGGTCCCCCGGTGGCTGCGGACGATCTGCTCGGAGATGAAGAGCCCCAGGCCCAGCCCGGACGGCACGTGCGCGCTGGTGGTCGCGCGCTGGAAGGGGTGGAAGAGCAGGGCCAGCTCCCGCGGGGCGATGGGCGGCCCCTGATTGGCGACCCGGGCGATGACCTGCTCCGCCCCGCCGTGGAGCGACACCTCCACGACGCTGTCCGCGGGGCTGTACTGGAGCGCGTTGCCCAGCAGGTTGCCCAGGACCTGGGTGAGCCGGTCCGCGTCCCAGGAGCCCGTCAACGTCCCGGCGGACGTGACCTTCAGGACGCGGCTCGGGTGGACCAGCTCCAGCTCCTCCACCACCTGGCGCACCAGCCCGCCCAGGTCCATGGCGCCCGGCGTGAGGGGGATGCCGCCGCCCAGCCGGCTGCGGGTGAAGTCCAAGAGCTCGGTGATCATCCGCGTCATCCGGTCCGCGCTGCTGACGATGCGCCCCGCGGTGCGCATCAACGGCGCCGGCATCTGCTCGTGGGCGATGAGGAAGCTGGCCGCCATGCGGATGGCGTTGAGGGGGTTGCGCAGGTCGTGCCCGACGATGCCCAGGAAGCGCTCGCGGAACTCCCCGGACGCGTGCAGCTCCGCCTCCGCCTGCTTGTGCCGGGTGACGTCCACCAGCACCGTCCCCACGCCCAGCACCTCCCCGCTGGGGGTGCGCACCGGGTGGAAGCCCACCATCAGGTGCAGCTCGCCCCCCGCCGCGTCGGCGTCCGGCGGCTTCATGGAGAACGCCAGCTCCTCCACGGGCTCGCCCGTCTCCAGCACGCGGCGCAGGACGGGCTCCAGGCGGGACGCCATGCCGGGCAGCACCTCCCCCAGCTTCCTCCCCACGTAGGACTCCGGGGGCAGCCCGTCCAGCTTCGCCATCCGCGCGTTGACGCGCACGAAGCGCAGGTCGCGGTCCAGCAGTGACAGCCCCACCGGCGAGGAGATGAGGAGCGCGTCCAGTTGCGCGAGCGCCTCCGCCTTCTCCCGGTCCGCGCGCCGCACCGCGTCCACCAGCCGCTTGGTGCGCACCAGCGCGTTCACCCGCGCGCGGACCTCCTCCGTGCGGAAGGGCTTGGCCACGTAGTCATTGGCGCCCGCGCGCAGCCCCAGCACCAGGTCCTCCGGCCGGTTGTGCGCGGTGAGCATCAGCACCGGCAGGACCTCCGTCTCCGGCTGGCTGCGCAGGAACTGGCAGACCTCCGGGCCGGACATCCCTGGCATCTCCCAGTCCAGCACCACCGCGTCCGGGGCCCGCCCGGAGTGCAGGCGTTCGAGCATCGCGGCGCCGTCGGGGAACGTTTCCACCTGGAACCCCGTTCCCAGCGCCGTCTTGATGAAGCGGGCCTCGCTGGCGCTGTCATCCACCACCCAGACGCAAGGGGCGGGCTCGTCCGCCGGGGCGGTGGACCCTGTCGGGCGGGGAAAGACGGCATCGAGCGGAGAGGGAGGCAAGCGCATGGCTTTGGGGTCGATTCCTTGGGAAGCAACGGGGCTTCGTGACACACCCGGGAAGCGTGCGTGGAGAAACCAACGCTTGGCCTGCGTGCGATGACTCATTTTTTTCAGCAGACCGGAATCGATCTAGCTTGCTCGGTCGTTTCCAGAGGACGCCATGCCCGAGGTACTCGTCGTCGATGACAGCAAGGTGATGCGCGAGATGGTCGTCGCATGCCTGCGCCCCTACCCGGACAGCCGCTTCACGCAGGCCTCCAGCGGGTTGGAGGCCATCGAGCAGCTGTCGCTCAAGTCCTATGACCTGCTCGTCCTGGACCTCAACATGCCCGACATCGGGGGCATCGAGGTGGTGGAGTTCGTGCGGGGCCAGGACCACCTGCGCTCGCTGCCCATCATCATCGTCACGACCCGCGGGGACGAGGCCTCCCGCGAGCGGGCGCTGTCCGCGGGCGCGAGCCTCTTCATGACCAAGCCCTTCACGCCGGACTCCATCCAGGGCGCGGCCCGGTCCCTGCTGGAGAAGTCCCCGTCCCAGGACGCGAAGCCCCAGGACGAGGCGTCGCGCGGGTGACGACGTCCGTGGAGTTCGCGGAGTTCCTCCCCGCATATCTGGCGGAGGTGGATGAGCTGTTGGCGTCCGCGCAGCGGGACCTGCTCGCGGTGGAGGAGGCCGTGCGCCGGGGGGCGGCCCAGCCCCGCGCCGTGCGCGAGCTGTTCCGCGCCCTGCACACCATCAAGGGCCTGTCCGCCATGGTGGACGTGGAGCCCATCGTCTCCGTGGCGCACTGGATGGAGACGTCCCTGCGCCTGGCGGATCAGGCCGGAGGCCGCCTGCCCGAATCCAGCGTGGAGCCGCTGGTGGAGGGGTTGCGCGCCATCGAACAGCGCGTGCGGCAGCTGGGCGCTGGAAAGACGGCGTCGCCCGCGCCGGTGAAGCTGCTGGAGCGGCTGGAGGCCCTGGGCCCGCACGTGCTGGAGGCGGCGCCCCCTCCGTCCCGGCGCGTGGTGCTGGACGCGGAGGCCGCGTTCGCCTCGAAGCTGGCGCCGTCGGAGCGCGAGCAACTGGAGGGCGGGCTCGCGGCGGGGCAGCGCGCGGTGCGGCTGGACTTCGTGCCCTCCACCGAGCGCGCCGCCCAGGGCATCACCATCAACTCCGTGCGCGAGCGCGTGGCGAAGCTCGGCGACATCGTGAAGGTGCTGCCGCTGTCCGGCGCCGCCGCGGGCGGGGCCTCGCTCGCGTTCGCGCTGCTGCTCATCACCTCTGCGGACGACGCGGTGCTGCTGGACGTGGTGGGCGGGGCTCCCGCCACCGTGCGCTCGCTGGAGGCGGACGCGCCCGAGGAGCCCGCGGTCGTCCTGGCGCCGCTGCCGGAGACGGCGCTGCTGGCGGCCGCGTCCGTGCCCGGGGCCGTGTCCGAGGACGAGCTGGAGGAGCCGGAGGTCCGCCGGGGCGGCGGCCTGCTGCGCGTGGAGGTGTCGCGGCTGGACGAGGCCATGGAGTGGCTGGCGGGGCTCGTGGTGAACCGCTCCCGGCTGACGCGCGCGGTGGCGGCGCTCACGGCCTCCGGGGCTCCCACGCGCGAATTGACGGCCATCCTCCAGGAGAACGGCCGGCAGCTGCGCGACCTGCGCTCCGCCATCCTGCGCCTGCGCATGGTGCGCGTGGGGGACGTGCTGGAGCGGCTGCCCCTGCTGGTGCGCGGGCTGCGCCGCACCACGGGCAAGGCGGTGCGGCTGGAGCTGGACGTGGGCGACGCGGAGCTGGACAAGGCCGTGGCGGACCGGCTGCTGCCCGCGCTGGTGCACCTGGTGCGCAACGCGGTGGACCACGCGCTGGAGCTGCCGGAGGAGCGCGTCGCGGCGGGCAAGCCTCCGGAGGGGCTGGTGCACCTGGGCTGCCACGCGCGCTCCAGCGGCCAGCTGGAGATCACCCTGCGCGACGACGGCCGGGGCGTGGACGCGAAGGCGGTGGCGAAGGCGGCGGACGCGCCCGTGCCGGAGTCGGTGGACGGGCTCCTGGACCTGCTGTGTCGTCCCGGGCTGTCCACGCGCCGGGAGGCCACGAGCACCAGCGGCCGGGGCATGGGCATGGACATCGTGCGGCGCATCGTCGTGGAGCAGCTGGGCGGCGAACTGCGCATGGAGACGCGCAAGGGCGCGGGCACCACGTTCACCCTGCGCGTGCCCCTCACGGTGACGCTGGTGGACGCCATCGTCTTTGAATGCGCGGGCCTCAAGTACGCGGTCGCGGTGGGCACGGTGGAGGAGCTCATCGACGTGGACGCGCTGCGCGTGGTGCGGCCGGCCGGCGCGGACGGCATGGGGCTGGTGGAGCGCCGGGGCATGGCGGTGCCGCTGCTCGCGCTGGAGCGACTGCTGGACCGCACGGCGCCCGCGCAGGAGGGCGTCAGCCGGGGCGCCAAGGCGCTCATCGTCCGGCAGCGCGGGGAGCCGGTGGCCTTCGCGGTGGACCGGCTCGTGGGCCAGCAGGAGATCGTCCTGCGTCCCCTGGAGGACCCGCTCGTGCGGGTGCCGGGCGTGGCGGGCGCCACGGACCTGGGAGATGGCCGGCCCACGCTGGTGTTGGACCTGGGCGCGCTCGGCGCGGCGCACGGGCTTCGCCGCAAGAGCGCGGCGCGTCCTGGGGAGTGGGTGTCATGAGCGTGCTGCACGTGCTGTTCAAGGTGGACGGGACCGAGTACGCGATGCCCGCGGCAGACGTGGTGCAGATGGAGTCCTACTCCGGCGCGACGCCGGTGCCGGGCGCGCCGTCCCATGTCGCGGGGCTGGTGCAGGTGCGCGGCCGCGTCATCCCGGTGGTGGATGCCCGCGCCCGCTTCGGCCTTCCCCCGGGGACGCGCTCGCTGGACTCACGCGTGGTCGTGGGACAGCTGGGGGAGCGCACGGTGGGGCTGCTCGTGGACAGCGCCCGTGAAGTCCTGAAGTTGGACCCCCGCTCCATCCAACCGCCGCCTCCCATGGTGGTGGAGCGTGCGAAGGGTTTCGTGAAGGCCGTGGCGCAGGTGGGCCCGCGGCTGGTGATGCTCATCGATTTCCCCCGCGTGGTGGGGGAGGAGACTGCGGATGTCGACGGACAACGGTAGCAGCGCCCCTCGCCTGGACGACGCACGCGCGCTGGCCGAGCGCACGGCCCTCAAGGTGGAGGAGAGCGCCGGGCTGGTGCAGTCCACGGAGCAGCTCGCGGCGCGGCTCGCTTCGGCGGGCAACGAGCAGGCGGCGTCGGGGGAGCAGGTGCGCACCGCCATTGAATCGGTGGCCGCCCAGGTGGAGGAGACGAGCGCCGCGGTGCAGTCCATGGTGCGCAGCCAGCGCGCCATGAGCGAGGCGTCCCGGGGCGTGCAGCAGGAGGCGGAGGCCACCGCGGGCGCGATGCAGGAGGTGGCCGCGTCGGTGGCCAGCGTGCGCAAGGACGCCTCGGTGCTCGCCGTGTCCGCGGACGCGACGGCCTCCACGGTGGAGGAGGTGGCGCGCTCGGTGAAGGGCGTGAGCGCCAACGCGGAGGAGCTGGCCGCCTCCAGCGAGGAGCTGCTCGCGAGCGTGCAGGAGATGAACGCCACCGTGGAGGACCTGGTGGTGCGCAACCAGACGAGCGCCGCCACCACCGAAGAGGTGGCCGCCACCATCGAGGAGATGTCCAAGGGCATCACCCGGCTGTCGTCGGACGCGCAGGGCGTGGGCGAGCGCATGGGGCAGGTGTCCGGCGCCGTCGTCACCCTGGGCAAGGCGCTCAATGAAGTCTCGCGCGACGCGGCCAGCATGGCCTCCAGCGTGGAGGAGACGGCCTCCACCACGGAGCAGGTCGCGCGCAGCGTGCGCGGCGTGGCCGAGCACGCGCGGGCCCTGGAGACGCACGTGGACTCCACCGCGTCCACGGTGCAGGAGGTGGCCGCCAGCGTGGAGGAGGTGGCCGCCACGTCGGAGAAGAACGCGGCCGTGGTGGACGCCAACGCGGCCACCATCGAACAGCTGGCGCGCTCCGCCCAGGCGGTGGCCCGCGCCGCGGAGAGCATCAACAGCCTGGCGTCCACCAGCGCCGGCGCGTCCGCGCAGCTGGAGACGTCCACCCGCCGCGCGGCGCAGATGACGGAAGAGGCGCGGATGGCCGCCGAGCGCGTGGGTACGAGCGCGCGCGAGGGCGGCGCCACGGTGGCGCGCTCCATCGCCGGCTTTGGCCGCATCCGGCAGTCCATCGTGGAGTCGTCCGGGGTGATGAAGGAGATGGGCCGGCGCGCTGAAGAGATTGGCGACATCGTCCAGACCATCAACCTCATCGCGGACCGCACGAACCTCCTGTCCCTCAACGCCAGCATCGAGGCGGCGCGGGCGGGGGAGCACGGCCGCGGCTTCGCGGTGGTGGCGGAGGAGATCCGCGCCCTGGCGGACCGCGCGGCGGCGGCGAGCGCGGACGTGGCCAAGATCGTCCGGGGCCTGCAGACGACGTCGCGCGAGGCGGCGGCCGCCACGGGCGAGGGCGTGCGCGCGGCGGATGAAGGCGCGGCGCTGGCAGGGGACGCGGAGAAGGCGCTGGGCACCATCCTCAAGGGCGTGGAGGAGCTGGGCCAGAACGTGCGCGAGGCGTCGCGCGCGTCGGCGGAGCAGGTGCAGGCGGTGCAGGCGCTGGCCCAGTCCACCGCGAAGGTGAGCGAGCAGGGGCGCGTCATCGCGTTGTCCGCGACGGAGCAGGCGCAGGCCGCGCAGGCGCTGGCCCAGGGCGGCTCGGAGATGCGGCGCATGGCGCGGCAGACCACCCAGGCCACCGCGGACCAGGCCAAGGCGCTGCGCGAGGCGGTGCGCTCCAACACCCAGCTGTCGGAGGTGGCGGAGAAGGTGTCGCGCGCGATGCAGGAGCAGGCCGCGGCGGCCACGGACCTGGCGAAGAACGCGGTGCAGATGCGGCAACTGGTGCAGGGCGTGAGCGGCGCGGTGGCCGCGCAGGGCCAGCAGGTGGCCGCCCTGGGCGTGGTGGCGCAGGAGGTGACGTCCTCCACCCAGCGCGCGCTCACCGGCATCGCGGAGCAGGCCAAGGCCGCGCAGGAGGTGGCGCGCGCCATGGACAACGCGCGCAAGGAGGTGGCCCAGTCCACGCGGGCCATGGTGGAGCAGGGCCGCGCCCTCAAGCAGGGCGAGGTGGCCACCCGCCAGGTGGCGAAGCTCGCGCAGGAGGTGACGCGCGCCACGGAGGAGCAGTCCCAGGCGCTGTCCACGCTGGTGCGCGGCGCGGAGGAGGTGCGCCGGGTGGCGAGGACGACGTCGCGCGCGCTGGACGAGCAGACGGAGGCCCTGGCCGCACTCACCACCTCCGCCAGCAAGCAGGCCATGGGCGTGGCGGCCGTGGCCCGGGCCGCGCAGGAGCAGTCCACGGTGACCGAGCAGGTGGGGCGGTCGGTGGAGGAGATGCGCGGGCGCTCGCGGGAGATCGCCGTGACCACGGCCCAGCAGGCGCGCACCACCGCCATCACCGCCCAGGAGGTGAAGGAGGTGGCGGCCCGGCTGGGGCAGCTCGCGAAGCTTCAGGGTGAGCAGGTGGAGGGGCTGTCCCACCTGACCGGATTGCTGGGCGGCAAGGACGCGAACGCGTCCCGGGCCCCCCGGGAGCAGAAGGCGTGACGATGAGCTCGACCGCAAGACAACACCCCCTCTCCCTCTCCGCGGACGACCGCGCGCGGGTGGAGGAGGTGGAGCAGCTGGCACGCCAGGGGGCCGCGAACCTGCCCGCGCTGGTGGCCGGGCTGGACACGTCCAGCTGGGCCGTGCGCCGCGCCGTGGTGTCCGCGCTGGCGCGCCTGGGCACCCCCGCGGTGAAGCCGCTGTGCGACGTGCTGTGCCACCGGCGGGACAACGAGGCGCGCATCGCCGCCGCGGTGGACGCGCTCGTGGCCGCCACCGGCGACGTGGAGGGGCCCGTGGAGGTCCTGGGGGATGACCCCAACCCGGCCATCGTCTGTGACGCCGCCCAGGTGCTGGGCCGCCGCCGCAGCCGCCAGTCCGTGCCGCTGCTGGCGCGGCTCACCGTGCACGAGGACGACAACGTGGCGGTGGCCGCCATCGAAGCGCTGGGCCGCATTGGCGGCGGCGCGGCGGTGGACGCGCTGCTGGCCTCGCTGGGCAGCGGCAACTTCTTCCGCATCTTCCCCGCCATCGACGTGCTGGGCCGCTCGGGTGACCCCACGGTGGTGCCGGCGCTGATGGCCCTGCTGTCGGATCCGTTCTACGTCCTGGAGGCCGCGCGCGCCCTGGGCCGCACCGGCCAGGAGGCCGCGGTGCCGGCGCTCCTGGGCCTCTTGCAGCGGGGCAACGACGCGGTGGTGCGCGTGGCGGCGGTGGCGCTGGTGGAGATCCACGACGCGCAGGTGCAGCGCTTCGGCGGCGCGCGCATGGTGCCGTCGGTGCTGCGCTCCGGTTCCTCGGAGTCCCAGCCCACCGGGCGCAGGCTGGCCCACGTCATCACGGGCGCGGACGCGGGGGAGAAGACCGCGGTGGCGCGGCTGTTGGGCTGGGTGGGCGGCGCGGACGCGGCGGTGGGGCTGCTCAAGCTGCTGGACTCGCAGGATTTGGGCGTGTCGCGCGCGGCGGCGGCGGCGCTGGGAGAGCTGGGCGCGGAGGCGGACGCGCAGATCCTCCAGGCGCTGCGCGAGGGTGACAGCACGCGGCGGCGGGTGCTGCTGCCGCTCGTGGGCCGCAGGGCCGCGGCGGTGCCGGACGTGCTGCTGTGCCTGGAGGACCGGGACGCGATGGTGCGCGCGCTGGCGGCGGAGACGCTGTCGCGCATTGGCGACACGTCCGCGGTGCCCGCCCTCTTCGCGCGGCTGTCGGACGAGGACCCGCGCGTGGCGCAGGCGGTGGTGGGCGCCATCCAGTCGCTGGGCAGCGAGGCGACGGAGACCCTGGCGCTGGAGGCGGCGCGCTCGCCGGACACGCGCCAGCGGCGCGCGGCGCTGCGCATCGTGGCCTACTTCGGCTACCCGCGCGGCCTGGACGCGCTGCTGTTGGCCATGCGGGACCCGGACGAGCGGCTGCGCGACGCGGCCATCTACGGCCTGCCCTTCATCGACGACCCGCGCGCGGTGGACGCGCTGCTGGCCGCCGCCACCCATGAATCCGAGCGCACGCGCGCCACGGCCATGCGCGCGCTGGGCCAGACGGACAAGCAGGCGCGCATCACCTCCACGCTCTTGGGCGGCCTGAACGACCGCGACCCGTGGGTGCGCTACTACGCGTGCCAGTCGCTGGGGAAGCTCAACGAGGAGGCGGCCGCGGACGCCATCGTCGCGCTGGCCAACGACGACGCGGGCCAGGTGCGCGTGGCGGTGGTGGACGCGCTGGCGCACCTGCACACGGAGAGCGCCATGGCGGCGCTGCGCCGGGCGGCCTCGTCGGCGGACGCGGACGTGCGCCGCGCGGCGCTGCTGGGGCTGGGCGTGGCCCGGCGGCAGGACGCGCTGCCGGTGCTGCTGGAGGCGGTGGGTTCAGAGGACCCGGCCACGCGGCTCGTCGCGCTGTCGGCGGTGGCGGAGTACGACGCGCCGGAGACGCTGCCCGCGCTCTTGCGCGCGGCGGGGGACCGGGACGACGGCGTGCGCAGCGCGGCGGTGGGCTTCCTCGCCACGCGCACCGGACTGCACGCCACCCAGGCGCTGGTGTCGCTGCTGGGGGACGTGATGCTGCGCGAGCAGGTGGTGGGCGCGCTGGCGCTGCCGGTGGACGGGCGGCTGCCGGGGTTGCTGGCGGCGCTGGAGGCGGCGGACGACGCCACCGCGCCCCTGCTGGTGGCGGCGCTCGCGCGCATGCGCCGGGCGGACGCGAGGGCGGCGCTGATGCAGGCCCTGGTGGGCGCGAGCCCCGCCGGGCGGCGGGCGGCGGCCCCCGCGGTGGCGGCGCTGGGCACGGTGGAGGCGCGCGAGACGCTGGACCGGGTGGCCCACCGCGACGAGGACGCCGACGTGCGGCGTGCCTGCCTGCTGGCGCTGGGCCGCTGAGGCGCTCCTGACCATGAGCGCGCTGCCGTTGTCCCCGCAGGTCTTCTCCATCCTGACGATGCTCATCGAGCAGCGCTCCGGGCTGCACTACGGCCCGGAGGACCGGGACCTGCTGTCGGAGAAGGTGTCCGCGCGCGCGCTGGACGCGGGCTTCGACTCGCTGCTCGACTACTACTACTTCCTCCGCTACGACCCGAAGGGGCCCGCGGCGCTGGACGCGCTGGTGGACTCGCTGCTGGTGCATGAGACGTACTTCTTCCGCGAGTCCCAGGCGCTGGAGGCGCTGGTGGAGGAGGTGCTGGTGCCCCGGGCGCGTGCCGGCCAGAAGCCCCGGGTGTGGTGCGCGGCCTGCGCCACCGGCGAGGAGCCCCTCACGCTGGCCATGATGCTGGATGCCCGGGGTGTGCTCGGGGACGTGTCGCTCCTGGCCACCGACCTGAGCCCCCGGGCGCTGGAGCGGGCGAAGGCGGGGGAATACAACCTGCGCTGTCTGCGCGCGCTGCCCAAGGGCGTGGAGGGCCGCTGGCTGGACGTCGTGGGGGGCCGTCCGCGCGTGCGCCCGGAGCTGGTGACGAAGGTGGAGTGGCGGCAGCTGAACCTGATGGAGGGTGCAAGCTACCCGGAGCCGGAAACCTTTGACGCCATCCTGTGCCGCAATGTGCTCATCTACTTCAAGGACGACACCGCGCGGCGCGTGGTGGACGACCTGACCCGGGTGCTCAAACCCGGGGGGCACCTGCTGGTGGGCACGTCGGAGTCCCTGATGCGTTTCGGTACAGCGCTGCACTGCGAGGAGCGCCGCGGCGCGTTCTTCTACAGCAAGGCGGCTCCATGACGGGCTCGCCTCGCTTGCGCGTGCTGGTGGTGGACGACTCGGCGTTCGCGCGCAAGGTGCTGCGCAAGGTGCTGTCCGACGCGCCGGGCATCGAGGTGGTGGGCACCGCGCGCGACGGGCTGGACGCGCTGGAGCGGATGGTGGAGTTCAAGCCGGACGTCATCACCCTGGACCTGGTGATGCCGGCCCTGGACGGCCTGGGCCTGTTGCGCGCGCTGGCCGGCATGCCGGACGCGCCGCGCGTGGTGGTGGTGAGCAGCGCCGGCACGGACAGCGAGCTGGCGGTGGCCGCGCTCCAGGCGGGCGCGGTGGACCTGGTGCACAAGCCCACGGCGCTCGCCACCGAGCGGCTCTACGAGCTGGGCGCGGAGCTGGTGGCGAAGGTGCTCATCGCGGGCCACGCCACGCCGCACTACACAGAAGAGGTGGCGCGGGACGCCGCCCTCCGCGCCGCGCGCACCAGTGGGGTCACGCCGTCCACGAAGCTCCTGGCGGTGGGCACGTCCACGGGCGGCCCGCAGGCGCTGACGCGGCTCTTGTCGGTGCTGCCCGCGGACTTCCCCGCGCCGGTGGTGCTCGCGCTGCACATCCCCGCCGGCTACACGGAGGCGGTGGCCAAGCGGCTCAACGCGCTGAGCGCGCTGGAGGTGCTGGAGGCGAGCGATGGCATGGAGATCATCCCGGGGCGCGCGGTGCTGGCGCGTGCGGGGATGCACCTGAAGCTGGAGCGGCACGGCGCGCTGGACCTCGTGCGCCTGGACCGCCAGCCCGCGCACACCGCGCACCACCCTTCGGTGGACGTGCTCTTCGAGAGCGTGGCGGCGGGGTGGGGCCGGGACGCCGTGGCCCTGGTGCTCACCGGCATGGGCGAGGACGGGCTCGTGGGCGCGCGCGCGGTGCACGCCGCGGGCGGCGTGGTGCTCACGGAGGCGGAGTCGTCCTGCGTGGTGTACGGCATGCCGCGCGTGGTGAAGGAGGCAGGCCTGTCCAACGGCAGCGCGCCGCTGGAGGACCTGATGCCGCTCATCTCCCGCTACATCTCCTGAGCGGGAAACCGGCTGAGCGGGAAGCGGCCCTGCTTCAGGGCTGGTGCGCGGGCGGCGG
>NZ_RAWG01000320.1 GCF_003611735.1 Corallococcus sicarius
GCCCTGGGCGTGAGGGGCGTGGCCCGGGCGGTGCGCTGACCGGGCGCGATCAGCGGATGGTGGAGGGTCAACGGAAGTGTCGGGGGGCGGGAAAACATCCTCGCGTTGCGGCGGTCTTTGATTAGAAGGGGCCCCGCATGCGCACCGGGAAGGGTCGGCCGGGCGCGAACGTGAGGAGCAACCTCGATGCGTGGAAACAGCAAGTGGACGGGACTGGCGCTGGTGGCGGGGCTCTCTGTGTCGGCGTCGGCGATGGCGGCCGAGGAGCCCAACCTGAACAGCGATCCGGGCAGGGCCTCGGAGTTCGGTCAGCCGGGCCAGGTGGTCGTCAGCCAGGAGATGTCCGGCTTCCTCGGCTACTACACCGAAGCGGAAGTCTTCGAGGTGCGCCTGGAGCCGTCGGCGGACTACTTCCTCCAGCAGAACCTGTCGGTGGGCGCCTCGGCGCTGGTGCAGCTGGCCTTCGGTGACGCCACCACGGTGGGACTCGGCGTGCTGGGCCGCGTGGGCTACAACCTGCCCCTGTCGGAGCGCGTGTCGTTCTGGCCCAAGCTGGGCTTCGGCATCCGCTTCGGCCACGTGCCGAACGCCAGCGACGTGGCCTTCGTCCTGGACGTGAACGCGCCCATCCTGTTCCACGTCACGCCGCACTTCTTCGTGGGCGCGGGTCCGCAGATGCGCGCCCTCATCAGCGACCGCGGCTTCGGTCTGGGCGCCCAGCAGGGTAACTTCTCCGGCAGCGACGTGATCCTCGGCATCACCACGACCGTGGGCGGTTACTTCTAGGCGCTGCCCTCTTCCCGACCCCGGGGCCGCACGCCCGGGGGTCGGGAGGAAGCAGGACCCCTGACGTAGGGACGTGCGGGTTGACGTCCCAGGTTGTCTGTGTTGGGTTGGAGGTCACCATGTCCGTGCTCCCGTTCTCGCCCCGACTGCCCGCGTTCGCGCCCATCCATCCGTTGGGGCGGGGACCGCTGGGCGAGTGGGTGTCGCTGGTGTGGCCGCTGGAGCAGGGCGAACAGGGTGAGCGTCCCCTGGTGGTGAAGACGTTCCTCCTGGCGCCGGGGCTCGCGCCGGAGACGCGGCTTCCCCTGGAGGAGGCGCTGACGCGGGCGGTGCCGCTGCGGCATCCGGGCATCGCGCGGCTGCACGGCTTCCAGGTGGACGTGCGCGACACGCTGACGGTGGTGTCGGACTACGTTCCCGGCTGCTCGCTGGCCACGGCGCGACGGCGCGTGGCGGGGCGGGGCACGCGGCTGTCGGAGGCGTTCGTGTGCCACGTGGGCGCGGAGGTCGCGGGCGCGCTGCACGCCGCCCACGTCACGAAGGTGGTGCACGGGGACGTGCGGCCGAACCGCATCCGGCTGGGGCCTCGGGGCGAGGTGACGCTGACGGACTTCGGGTTGCGCCCCGCGTGCCGGCTGCTGCGCCGGTTCACGTCCCCCGCGAGGCCGGACGTGGTCGCGCCACTGCCCGTGCCGGAGGACGTGGTGGCGGAGCCCCGGGTGGAGGCGCGCGAGGACCTGCGCGCGCTCGGGCTGCTGCTGCTGGAGCTGATCACCGGCCGCCCTGGAAATCAGGCTTCGGCCCAGGCTCCGGCTTCGGCGGAGCTCGAGGACGCGCTGCGCGAGCTGTCCCCCGCGCCGAGGGAGGTCCTGCGGCGGCTGTTGCTGGACGCGCCCGGTGAAGGGGAGACGGGGGCGCGGCTCCAGGCGGACCTGCGGGCCTGCCTGGACGCGGGGGCGCAGGGGCGGACGGGCTCGGAGTGGGTGCGCGAGCTGGCGGCGTTGCCGGGCACGGGGCCGCTGTCGCCGGTGGACCGGTATGTGGGCGCGGCGTCGGTGATGACGGCCTCGGTGTCCGTGCGGGAGCGCGTGCTGAGGTCCTGAAGTCCTGATGGACCGCCTGCCGTGCCCGGGAGCATGCGGGCGTGGATCCGCGACGGGGGCATGGACGTCCCCTGGGGGGATCCCGCTAGGCTCCAGGGGTGATCGCGTCCGTCTACTTCGAGCACTTCCGGTGTCTGCTTGGCGTGAAGCTCGCGCTGGAACCGTTCACCGTCCTGATGGGGCCCACGGCCTCGGGGAAGACGTCGATGCTGGAGGGGCTCCAGCACCAGCTCGCGTACGAGCCCACGGACTTCTGGCGCCTGGATGAGAAGCGACCGCTCTCCATCGAGTGGACGTACGCGCACGGGGACCGCACGCGCGTGGTGTATCCGTTCAGCGTGATGGACACGCTGCCGGGCCAGGGCCACTCCACGCAGCAGCTGGCGCTGAGCATGGAGGCGCTGCGCGCGGGGGGCTCCGCCGCGAGGGCGACCTGGCTGGAGCGCAAGGGTGGCAACCTGGCCAGTGTCTTCGCGGCGCTGCCTCAAGCCACGCGCGACATCATCTCCAAGGAGCTGGTCCAGCGGGTGCCGTCCCTGTCGGACGTGGACGTGGCGCGCGAGCTGGAGGACCGCTCCTTCCGGCTGCGCTTCCGCGACCGTTGGAGTCCGGACGTGTGGTTCGGCCCCGAGCACGTGTCGGACGGGGTGTTGTGGTTGCTGGCGCTCCTGGTGCTGCCCTATCAGCGGCCGCTGCCGGAGCTGCTCACGTTGGACGAGCCGGAGCGCACCCTGCATCCGGGGCTGGTGCGCGAGGTGCTGCAGCTGTTGCGAGCCATGGCGCGCGGCGAGTCCACGGGAGGCCAGCCGGTGCAGGTGGTGCTGTCCACGCACTCGTCGGACCTGCTGGAGCACGTGCGTCCGGAGGAGGTGCGCCTCGTGTCGCGCGAGCCCTCCGACGGAACCGTGCGCGTGCGCGCGGTGCCCACGGCCTCGCTCCACTGGCGGCGCGAGTGCCGGGAGCTGTTGAACTCGCTGTAGGGCCCGTGCTGTCCACCAGCGCACGTCCCCCGCCCCCCGAGTGACCGCCGTGTGACGCTCCGTACGATGGGGGGACGGTTGTGCGCCGGCCCCGGTGGGCCACTCCTAACGTGGGCCGCTCGCCCACCATGCCCCTCCTCCTGCCCATCCTGCTGGCCCTGGCGTGCGCGCCGCTCGCGTATGTCGCGGGCCGGTGGCGCCCGGGGGCCTCGGCCTGGGTGGGCGCTTCGGGGGCCGTGGCCTCGCTGGTCGCGCTCGGCTGGGAATTGACGCTGGGGCCCGCGCGCCTCGTCCTCCCCTGGGCTCCCACCTGGGGCCTGTCGCTGGAGTTCACGCGGGATGGACTGTCCGGCCTCTACGCGGTGATGGCGCTGTCCGTCGGGGCGCTCGTCGTCCTGTACTCGCGCGCGTACCTGCCGCACCACCTGGAGGAGAAGGGCCGCCCCGCGCGCGACGAGGTGCGCTTCCACGTCCTCCTGCTGTCGTTCATGGCCGCCATGGTGCTGCTCGTCACCGTGGACGACCTGCTGCTGCTCTTCGTGGCGTTGGACCTCACCACCATCGTCTCGTACCTGCTCATCGGCTACGACCGCGATGACCCGGAGTCGCGCGCCGCCGCGCTGCTGTCGCTGGTGCTCACCGGCGCCACCTCCGTCGTCTTCTTCGCGGGCGCGATGACGCTGGGCCTCCAGTACGGCACCTTCTCCCTGCCGCTCGTCTTCGAGCGCGCCGCGACCTCCCCCGCGTCCACCGGCGCGCTGGTGTGCCTGGCCGTGGGCGCGCTGGGCAAGAGCGCGCAGGTGCCGTTCCACTTCTGGCTGCCGCGCGCCATGGCCGCGCCCACGCCGGTGTCCTCGTACCTGCACTCGGCGGCGATGGTGGCCGCGGGCGTCTTCCTCCTCCAGCGCCTCTACCCGCTGTTCGCCCCGGCGCTGGCCGTGCGCGACGGGCTGCTCGCCATCGGGTTCCTGTCCATGACAGTGGGCAGCCTCCTGGCCCTGGTGGCGGATCCGTTCAAGCGCGTGCTCGCGTACTCCACCATCGCGCAGTACGGCTATGCGCTGGTGCTCGTGGCGCTGGGCTCCGAAGGCGCGCCGTTCTACGTCGCCGCCCACGCCCCCTGCAAAGCGGCCCTGTTCCTCACCGTGGGCGCCGTGACGCAGGTGACCGGGAAGAAGAAGCTCTCCGAGGTCAGCGGCCTGCGCCACTCCCTCCCCGTGCTCGCGGGCGCCAGCGCCGTGGCCGCCGCGGGGCTCGCCGCGCTGCCCCTCACCGTGGGCTTCTTCAAGGACGAGGTCTTCTTCCACGCCCTCGTGCAGCGGGGCCCCGCGTTCATGGCGGCAGGACTCGTGGGCGCGGGCCTGACGCTCGCGTACACGCTGCGCCTCTGGTGGGGCCTCTTCGGGGGCAAGCGCCAGGACGTGCCCGCCGCGCCCCGGCTCCTCGTCGCCCCCGTCGTCGTGCTCGCTGGGTCCGTGCTCGCCGGCGGAATCCTGCCGGGCCTCCTCGTCGAGCCCGCACGCGCCGCGGCCTCCGCCATGCGAGGCGAACCCTCCACGCTGGCGCTCGCGTACCACCTGGATGCGCGGGCGGAGAACCTGCTGGCCGTGGGCGCCTGGGCGCTGGGCGCGCTGCTGTTCGCCACGCGCCTCGCGTGGACGCCGGGGCTCGCGCGCGTGCTGGAGGTCGTCTCCCGGTTCGGCCCCGAACTCGGCTACCGGCGGCTGCTGCACCTGTTGGACCGGCTGTCGACGTGGCTGCACGAGCTGGAGGTGCGCGACCTGCGCGACCGGGTGGCGTCCGTGCTGGTGCCCACGGGCCTGCTGGGCCTGACGGTGCTGTGGGTGACGCCGCTGCGCCACCGCTTCCTCCCGGGCACGGTGGGGTGGGCGGACCTGACGCTGGTGATGGCGCTGGTGTTCGCGTCCGGGGCGGCGCTGGCCACGCTGCGCGCCCGCGGCCACATGGTGCTGGTGTTGCTCATCTCCTGCGTGGGCTTCAGCCTGGCCATGGTGTACGCCTTCGCCGCCGCGCCCGACGTGGCCCTCACCTCCGTGCTGGTGGAGAGCGTCTTCACGCTGCTCTTCGCGGGGCTGCTCGCGCTGCTCCCCAGCCGCCGGCTGGAGCGGGCGCAGCAAGAGGCCCAGAAGCCGCGCGGCCGCGACCGCATCTCCGCGGGCATCGCGGGCGTCAGCGCCTTCCTCCTGAGCTGGAGCGCCCTGTCCCACCTCCAGGCGGACCGCGTGGGCACCCAGACGGTGAAGCTCGCGGAGGTCGCGCACTCGCCCAACGTCGTCGCCGCCGTGCTCACCGACTTCCGCGGCCTGGACACCGTGGGGGAGATGAGCGTCGTGGTGGCCGCGCTCCTGGGCGTCACCAGCCTGCTGCGGCTGAAGGGGAAGCGCTGACATGCGTTCGTTCGTCCCACCCCTGTCGCGCATGCTGGTGCGGCCGGCGTTGATCATCGCCCTGGCCCTCTGGCTCAAGGGCGGCGGGCAGGTGGGCGGCGGCTTCCCCGCCGGAGCGCTCGCGGGGCTCGTGGTGCTCTTGCAGTACGTGGTGATGGGCCGAGAACAGGCCCGGCGCTACGTGGCGGTGCGGTACGCGGCGCTGCTCGCGGGCGTGGGGCTGCTGCTGCTGGTGGGCACCTCGTTCCTGCCCGTGCTCGCAGGCTACGCCCCCGTGAGCCTCTTTCCCCGGCCGGGGCAGCCGGAGCTGGGCGCGGGCGCGTTCCACCTGCACACCGCGCTCATCTTCGAAGGGGGGCTGATGCTCATCGTCTTCGGGCTCGTGGTCACCGTCATCGACCGGTTCGCGCTCAGCACCTCCACGGAAGAGGAGTCCGGGCCATGATCCTCATCGCGTCCCTGGTGGTGGGCCTGCTGTTCGCGTGCGGCGTGCGCATGGTGCTGGAGCGTGAGCTGGTGCGCGTGGCGTGCGGCACGGTGCTCCTCACCAACTCCAGCGTGCTGCTCATCCTCGCGGGCTCCTTCCCGGAGCGCGGCGAGGCCGTGAACGTGCAGCCGGGTTTTCCGGTGACGGACCCCGTGCTCCAGTCGCTGGCGCTCACGGCCATCGTCATCGGCTTCGCGGTGTCCGCGCTGCTGCTCACGCTGGTGCACCGCACGCAGCGCGCGCACGGGTCGCTGCGCACGGACCGGCTGGTGGAAGCGGAGCTCAAGCGCGCGCACGACACCGGAGAGGGGACACCCGGATGACGGCGATGACCATGCCCCTCTGGGGACCGCTGCTGCTGCCGTGGGTGCTGGCCTCGGTGCTGGCGTTCCTGGATGGCCGGCGCGCGTGGGTGGCGTGGCTGGGCATCGCGACCCTGGCCGCCACGCTCGTGTGCACGGCGCTGCTGCTGCCCCAGGCCTGGAGCGCCCACCCGCCCGAGTTCATCACCGGCGACTGGCCGGTGGGCGTGGGCATCCGCATGCGCGCGGACCCGCTGTCCGTCGTGTACGCGCTGGTGTCCACCGCGGTGCTCCTGGGCACGCTCGTCTACGAGCACGTCGCCGGGGGCATCACGTCCCGCAGCTTCCCCTCGCTGGTGGTGTTCCTGGGCGCGGGGCTCACGGGCGTGTTCTTCACGTCCGACGCGTTCAACTTCTACGTCTTCTTCGAGCTGGCGATGACGTCCGCCTTCGCGCTGGCGTCCTATGGGGAGACGGCCCGGAACCTGCGCGCCGCGTTCACCTTCGTGGTGGTGAACCTGATGGGGTCCATGCTGTTCCTCACCGCGGTGGTGATGCTGTACCTCACCACCGGCACCCTGGACATGCAGTCCATGGTCGCGTGGGGACAGGCGCAGGACCCGTACGCGCTGGTCGTCCCGGGCACGCTGCTGCTCTGCGCGTTCGGCGTGAAGCTGGGCTTCTTCCCGTTCCACTTCTGGGCGCCGGCCGTGTACCGCGACGCGGGCCCCACGGTGGCGGCGCTGCTGGCGGGGGCGCTGGCGAACATCGGCAGCTATGGCCTGCTGCGCTTCGGCGCGGACGTGATGCCGCAGGTGCTGGCGTACGCCCGGCCGCTGCTGGAGGTCCTGGGCGCCGCGAGCATCCTCTACGGCTCCGTGCTGGCGCTGTCGCGGCGGGACACGCGCGAGGTGCTGGCGTACGCGTCCATCACCCAGGCGGGGCTCATCATCGCGGCGCTGGGGCTGGCCGGCGGGGAGGGCCTGTGCGCGGCGGTGGCGCTGGCGCTGGCGGGCTCCGTGGACAAGACGGCGCTGTTCCTCGCGCAGGACCGGGGCGGTGAGCGCGCCCGCAGGGCCTACTCCGTGGCGGCCTTCAGCACGGCGGGCGTGCCGCCCACGGCGGGCTTCTGGTCCAAGGCGTGGCTCTTGAAGGCCGCGCTGGCGCAGGGCCACACGCTGCTCGCGGGGCTGGTGGTGCTGGCGAGCGTCCTGTCCCTCATTTCCCTCTTCCGCGCCTACCAGCGCGAACAGTGGCTGCGGCAGGGCGCGGCCCTGCACCGGGGCACCGGCGCGGTGGTGTTCGCCCTGTCGCTGGCGCTCGTCGCGACGGGCCTGTGGCCGGAGCCGCTGCTGCGCGCGGGCCGGGACGCCATCGCGGGCCTGGGGGGGCTCAGATGAGGCTGCGCTCGGTGGTGCGGGGCCTGGCCCTCACGCTGCTCTACGCGGTGATGGTGGGCAGCTACCACCCGGTGGACCTCGCGGTGGGCGCGGTGCTGACCGTGGGCGTGATGCGCCTGTTCCCCCTGGCGGGCCTGCCCCTGGAGCTGGAAGCGTCCGAGCGCTGGCGACGCCTGTGGCACCTGCCGCGCTTCGGTGGGGCGCTGGTGGTGCTGGCGGCGAGGAGCTGCGTGCACGTGCTGGGCATCATCTTCGTGCGGCGCGGCCGCGAGGACCACTCCGGCGTGGTGGACGTGCCCATGGGCGAGCGCACCGCGCAGGGCGTGCAGGTGTCCTCGTGGGTCATCTCCCTGGCCCCGGGCACGGTGCTGCTGGACCTGGACTGGGAGCGCCGCGTGATGCGCATGCACGCGCTGGACGCGTCCGACCCCGAAAAGCTGCTCAGGGAGCAGGACAACTTCTACCAGCGCTACCAGCGCGCGGTGTTTCCGTAGGGGAGGACGCCCCGGTGCACGAGACCTTCTTCACGCTGGACATCCTCTGGATGGTGGGCCTGCTGGGCGCGCTGGTGCTGCTGGCGTCGCGGCAGCGCTCCACCGCGGACGTGCTGATGGCGGTGGACACGCTGGGCCTGGTCATCTGCGCGGTGCTCGCGCTCTACGGCGCCACGCGCGGCGAGCCCGGCTACCTGGACGCGGCGCTGGTGCTGGCGCTGCTCTCCTTCGTGCAGACGGTGGCCGGGGCGCGCTACGTGCACCACGGCCGCGCCTTCCGCGAAGAAGAGAAGGGGGAGTCCCGATGACGGCCACGCTGCTTCAGTGGGTGGGGGAGGGGCTGGTGGCGCTGGGCCTGCTCCTGCTCACGGGCGCCGTCATCGGCATGTACCGGCTGCCGTCGGTGCTCACGCGGGTGCACGCCGCGGGCGCGGTGCCCTACGGCGCGGTGCTCGTCATCCTGGGCGCCACGCTCGCGACCGGGGAGCCGAAGCTGATGCTCCGGGGGCTGCTGGTGGCCGCGTTCCTGATGCTCACCGTCCCCAGCTCCGCGCACGCCATCGCCTGGCTGGCGGAGAGCCGCCCCGACTCCGCCCACGAGGGGGCACCTCCGCCTCCGCCCGTCACGCCCACGAATGACGGCGCAGCGCCTCCCGAGCCCTGACCCACCGCGAGCCGCGGGGCGTGAGCGCGCGGAGGGCCGCCTCCGTCACCACGCCGTAGAGGGAGGTCTGCGCCACCAGCCACGCGTGCTCCTGGGGCGTCCAGGTGCTGCGCGCCTCGGTGGCCTTGAACACCGGGAACGCCAGGTGTTCGAAGGCCAGCACGCCCAGCCCCAGCAGCAGCCCCCGGGGCAGCAGGGACCAGCGCTCCTCCGCGGGGCCCGCCAGGCTCCAGGCCACCGCGAGCATCGGGGAGTAGGTGAAGCGCAAGCCCCACGCCCAGCGCCGGGCCTCCTGCGGGGTGAGCTCCCGGTGCAGCACGCGGCCCATCAGCCGCTGCGCGATGAAGCGGGCCGCATAGGGCGGCGGCCCGCCCAGCGACGCGTTGCGCACGGAGATGAGCACCCGCAGGGCGAAGCCGCCCAGGGTCCCCGCGACGCAGGCGTCGAGGAAGCGGTTCGCCACCGGTTCACCCCTTCATCAGGTTGCGCATGACGAACCAGAGGTTGGCCGGGCGCTCCGCCAGCCGTCGCATGAAATACGGATACCAGTGCTTCCCATACGGGACATAGACACGCACCGGATGGCCTTCCTGGATCAACCGCTCCTGCAGGTCGCGGCGGATGCCATACAGCATCTGGAATTCGAAGGCCCCCTTCGGCAGGTGGTGGCGCGCGGCGTGCTCCAGCGTGGCGTCAATCATGCGCTCATCATGCGTGGCGATACCGTGATACACGCCGCTGTCCAACAGGATGCGCATGCAGCGCACGAAGTTCGCGTCCACGTCCTTCTTGTCCGGGAACGCCACCTGCGGACCCTCCAGGTAGGCCCCCTTGCACAGCCGGAGGCGGATGCGTTCAGCGCACAGGGCCTTCGCGTCCGCCTCCGTGCGGCGCAGGTAGCTCTGGAGCACGGCGCCCACGTGCGGCTCGCCGAACTCCGCGTGCAATTCCCTCACGATGTCCAGGGTCGCCTGCGTGACGGCGCTCTCCTCCATGTCCACGCGCACGAACGAGCCGCGCGCCGCCGCGTCCGCCACCACCGCACGGGCGTTCTGCAGCGCCAGGCCCTTGTCGAACAACAGGCCGCACTGCGTGAGCTTCATCGACACGTTGGCGTTCACCCCCACCTGGTCGATGCGCGCGAGCAGCCGTTGATACTGGCGCACCTCGTCCCGCGTCTCCTGGGGCGTGCGCACCGCTTCGTTGAGATGGTCGAAGCTGGCCATCAGCCCCCGGTCCGACAGGGCCCGCACCGCGTCCACCGCCTCCTCCAGCGTCTCGCCCGCGATGAAGCGCGAGGCCAGCTCCCGGAAGGGTTTGAGCCGCGTGGCCACGTCCTTGAGGTTGGACTGGCGCGACAGGAACAGCAGGGCGGAGCGGGACAGGTGGGCGGCGGCGGTCGTCATTCGGTGTCTTCCCCTGGAGGAAGAGATAACGATTGCTCAGTCAGGGTGCCGCGCGAGGAAGTCCGACACCCGCGCATTGAACGCTTCCGGATGGCTCATGTACGGCAGGTGACTGGCCGTCTCCAGGAACTCCAGCTGCGCCCCCGGCACGTGCGCCGCCACGTCTCGCGCGGCCGACGGCGGCACCAGCAGGTCGCGGCCCCCCTCGATGATGAGCGTGGGCACGCGCAGCTCCCCCAGCCGGTGCAGGAAGTCCGCGGCCAGGATGTCGCGCAGCCGGCGCATCAGCTCCAGGGAGGACAGCCGCCGCGCCTCGCGGACAATCTCGGCCCGGGCCTCCGGGGGCAGCGCCGCGCCGCCCAGCACCCGGGCCACCGTGGGCGCGAAGACATACGCCAGCGGCCGGGGCGCGCGCACCAGCGTGGACAGGGTGAGCGCCAGCCGCCGCACCCGGCGCACGCTGGCCACCGGGGACACCAGCACCAGCGCCTTCACCCGCGCCGGATGCTCCAACGCATACGCGATGGACACGAGGCTGCCATAGGAGGACCCCATCAGCGCGAAGCGCTCCGGGAGCCGCGCCTCCGGGTGGTTGAGCACCGACAGGTTCCACTGCAACGGCGTATGGGTCGCGGGCGTCTTGAGCGGTGGCGTCCACAGGAGCAGCCGGTGCGCATCCGCCAGGGGCTCCATGGGCGCGAAGGAGCGGCCACTGGCGCCCAGGCCCGGAAGACACACCACCGTGCGGGACACGTCCGTGCTGCCGTGCGGAAAGGTGAACAGGCGCACGGGCGTCCCCCGGACCGGGCGCTCCTCGCAGTCCAGGTGGGCATAGCCCCGCTGGATGTCTTCCACGTCCGGGACGAGGGGCGGCACGCGGTCCATGGGGGGG
>NZ_RAWG01000321.1 GCF_003611735.1 Corallococcus sicarius
CTCCAGGGCGGGGGCCTTGGCGGGCAGCGTGGCGCGGGCGGAGGCCGTCTCCGAGCGCAGGTAGAAGCCCAGCGGGCCCGCCTCCTGGCACACCTTCACGAGCACGCGGTTGAGGCCCTTCTTGAGCTTCACCGACACGCGCGTCTGGTCGGGGCGGGGCAGGTTGTAGCGGTCCTCCTTGGAGGCGAGCTGGCCGTTCACCCACAGGCGGTAGCCGCCGGACACGCCCAGGCCCAGCGCCACGCGCGTGTCCTGGGGCACCTCCAGCCAGGTGAGCGCGTACGCCACGGCCTCCTTGTTGGGGCGCACCGCGGTGGCCAGGTCCACGTAGCCATCCGCGGACGTGACGCTCAGCTTGCGCCAGGTGGCCTCGTGGCCCTTGGCGCCGGAGTAGCGCGCGCCCAGGTCCAGCGCGGCGGCCTCCGGGCCGAAGTCGGTGTCACAGCCGGCCTTGCCCTCGTTCTCGAAGCCGCCGACGACGTAGAAGTCATTGACGAAGCCCAGCCACTGGCGGACCTCGTTGGCGCGCACCATCCGGCCGCGGGAACGCTCCGCGTCCATCAGGAGCAGCTGCGCGGTGGTGCGCGTGTTCACGTCGGTGGTGCGGCGGGACGCCAGCTGCTGGTAGGTGCTGACGAGCGGGGTGAGGTCCTCCACGTCGTCCACCAGCGCGTGCATCCGCAGGAGCGCGGCGCCCCCGCGCGGCGACCCGGCGGCCTTCTGGGCTTCGGCCGCGTACTCGCGGGCCCTGTCGTCCGCGCTCGGTCTCGCGAACCCCAGCACGGGGCAGGTGAGCACGAAGACTGCGGCCAGCGATGTGAAACGCGACATCCGTTCTCCTCGGTAGAGCAGCGGCGCAGGCAGCGACGCCGGGACAGCAGGGGGGCGACGACGGCGGTGAACAGGTGGACCCGTCACGGCCTTCCCCTGCATGGGGCCCCGGACGGCGGGCAGGCAACCAGAACGCGCCCAGTCTACGTCGGACCGGTGTGGGGCGGGGTACGCCCGTGGAGGCTTGAAGGCGGAAAATGCACCGGGCCGGCGCGGGCGCTGACGCCCGTGCCGGCCCGGTGTGTGTGGAGGGACGAGCCCTGGTGCTAGTGGAGCTTGGAGTAGAGGGCGTTGACGAGGGAGCCGTCGTCGCCGCTCAGCTCCCAGAACATCGCGCCGCCCAGGCCCTTGGACAGGATGTAGTCCGACTTGGCGTTGACGCTCTGCACGTCGTCGTAGGCCACCCACACCTTCGTGGTCGGGCTGTAGACGTAGGCCTGCTTGCTCTCCGGGTGGAAGAACTTCGTGTAGCCGGAGCCCGCCTTCTCGTAGTTCGCCTTGAGGTCCTTGTAGTCGAACACGCCGGTGAGGCCCGACTGGCCGTCATCCCAGGTGCCCTTGGTGGGGACGCCGCTCTGGAACAGGCCGTTGTTCACGTTGGGCACGTTGCCCCAGCCGCGGCCGTAGAAGGGCACGCCCAACACAATCTTGGAGGCGGGCACGCCCAACTGGAGCATCTTCGCGATGGAGCCGTCGCTGTAGAAGCCGTCCACGGCGCCCGGGTCGCCCGTCACGCGGTTGAGCGCGGAGTGGAAGTTGACCGTGCTCTCGAAGGCCCCGTGGTAGTCGTAGGTCATCACGTTGATCCAATCGAGGATGCCGGCCAGCTTCACCGTCTCCTGCTTGTTGGCGAGCAGGTCCGGCGACGCGCCCGACGCGATGGTGAGCAGGTAGGGCTGGCCCGTCTGCGCCGTCACGGCGGCGAGCTGGTCGCGGAACTCCTGCATGAGCAGGGTGTAGTTCACCTTGTCCGCGGGGCTGCTGATGTTGTCCGGCAGGCCGCCGCCGGTGGGGTACTCCCAGTCCACGTCGATGCCGTCGAACACGCCCACGCCGTTGGCCGGGGTGACGCCGGGGAACTGGCCCTTCACGTACAGGTCCACGCAGGACTTCACGAACGCGGTTCTCGCGGACGCGGACGCGGCCACCTGGGAGAAGTACTTGGACCAGGACCAGCCGCCAATGGAGATGAGCAGCTTGAGCTGCGGGTTCGTCTTCTTCAGCTCCTTGAACGCGCGGAAGTTGCCGCGCAGCGCGCCCGGGTCCCACTCGCCGGGGAAGCCGAAGCCCTTGTCGATGTCCGCGAACGGATCCCCGAGGATGCACTTGCCGTCCGGGGAGATGTTGGAGAAGGCGTAGTTGATGTGCGTGAGCTTCGACGCCGGGACGTTGGACACCTGGTAGCTGCGCCCGTAGATGCCCCACGCGGTGAAGTACCCGACGATGCGCTTGTTGCCCGTGGGGGGAAGGCCGGGCAGCTCCACCACGACGCTGACCGTCTTCGTGCCCACGTTGCCCGCGGCGTCGTACGCCTTCACGGTGTACGTGTACGTGCCGTTCTGCGCGGACGTGGAGAAGGTGCGCGTGTACGAGGCCGCGGTGGCGACGAGCGCGCCGTTCTCCAGGATCTCCGTCTTCGTGACACCCACGTTGTCGGTGGCGCTGGAGGAGACGGTGACGGAGCCCGCGGCGGTGAGGCGCGACGTGCTGGCGCTGGCGGTGACGACGGGCGCGGTGGTGTCGCCGGTGCCGGGAATGGCCACGGTGACGCTGACCGTCTTCGTGCCCACGTTGCCGGCGGCGTCATACGCCTTCACGGTGTACGTGTACGTGCCGTTCTGGGAGGCGGAGAACGCGCGCGTGTACGACGACGCGGTGGCGACGAGGTTGCCGTTCTCCAGGATTTCAATCTTCGTCACGCCCACGTTGTCGGTGGCGCTCCCGGAGACGGTGAGGGAGCCGGCGGCGGTGATGGTGGAGGCGCTGCTGGAGGCGTTGACGACCGGGGCGGTGGTGTCACCGCCGCCCGTCGCGGGCCCGACGTCGAGCCACAGCGCGGCCACGGCCGTGGGCGTCCAGTCCGCCTGGGACGTGTGGGCCTGCCGGCACTCATAGAGCCGGCCGCCATAGGTGACGCGCGTGCCGACTGAGTAGGCGACACCCACGGCCCACTCGGAGGCCAGCGGCGCCTTCATCACACTGCCCGGGCCCTGCGCTTCGGGCGCGAACGTCTCCTGGCCACATCCGGCGACGGTCAGCGCGGACGCGACCAGGCCCATGATCCACTTGCTACGCAGCATTCGTGTTCTCCTCGCCTGCGGTACACGCGGAAGGAGTCACGCCCCGATTTTTCAGGGTTAATCCGGGAGATTTTATTCTGCGCGCTGGAGCTGTCCGCCGACCCAGGTGGTGTGCACGGAAAGGTCTTCCTTCAGCAGCACGAGGTCCGCGCGATGGCCCGGAGCCACGCGGCCCCGGTGTCCCTGCAGGCCCAGGAACGCGGCGGGATGGAGCGAGGCCATGCGCAGCGCTTCCTCCAGGGGAACGCCGAGTATCTGCACGCAGTGGCGCACCGACGCCGTGAGGTCGATGTCCGCGCCCGCGAGCGTGCCGTCCTCCGTCTCCAGGCGGCCGTGGCGCCGCAGGATGGTGCGGCCCTGGAGCGTGAAGGACGTGACGGGCGTGCCCACGGGAGGCATCGCGTCCGTGACGAGGAAGACCTTGCCCGGTGGTTTGACCTTGAGGAGCAGGCGCAGGTTGTCCGCGTGCACGTGCACGCCGTCCGCGATGACGCCGCACCACGCGTCGTCGTGAAGGAGCGCGGCGGTGACGGGGCCGGGCTGACGGTTGAGCACCGGCGGCATCGCGTTGAACAGGTGCGTGAAGCCGCGCACGCCGGCCTGGAGCGCCTGCGCGGTGCGCTCGCTGGTGGCGGCGGTGTGGCCCGCGCTGAGCACCACGCCGGACGCGGAGAGGCGGCGCAGGGTGGCGTCGTCCACGCACTCGGGCGCGAGCGTCATCAGCACGCGGCCCCCGTGCGCGGCGAAGCGGCGGGGCAGGGCGGTGAGGTAGTCGAGGTCGCGCGGGTCGGGTGCGCGGATGAAGCCGGTGGCATGGACCCCGGCGCGCTCGCGGCTGATGAAGGGGCCCTCCAGGTGGATGCCGAGCACCCCACTGTGAGGATGCGCGGTGGCTTCGAGCGCGGCCTCGCAGGCTTCGCGCATGCGCGTGGCGTCGTCGGTGATGAACGTGGGCAGGAGGCCCGTGGTGCCCGAGCGCCGCATGGCCGACGCGATGGCGAGCGCGGCCTCCACGGTGGGCGTGTCGTTGAAGAGGACGCCGCCCGCGCCGTTCACCTGCACGTCGACGAAGCCGGGTGCGAGGAGCGTGTCGCCGGGCAGCGCGTGCACGGTGGCGCCGGAGGGGACTTCCGCGGTGGGGACCACGGCCCGGAGGGTGTCGCCTTCGAGGACGACGGCCTGTCCTTCGAGGACATGGTCCCCGTTGAAGACGCGCGCGCCCGTGAGGACGACCGTGGGCATCACACCGTCTCCGTGACCTTGCGCAGGTGCGCGGGGGCGTCCGGATCCAACCCGCGCGCCGTCGCGAGCTGGTGCACCGCGAAGTAGAAGCTCTGCACCTGGCACAGGGGCGCGAGCGCCACGGGGAGGCCCGGCAGCGTGGGCAGCCGCTTCGCGCCCGGGACGTCGAGGGTGGAGTGGACGGTCGCGCCCAGCTCCACCATGCGCTTGACGACGTCGCGAGTGCCCTGCGCCGCGTTGTCCTCCTGGCCCAGCGCGAGCACGGGGAAGCCCGGGCGCAAGAGCCCGAGCGGACCGTGGAGGACCTCCGCGGTGCTGAAGCCCTCCGCGTGCAGGCGGCAGGTCTCCTTGAACTTGAGGGCCATCTCGAGCGCCGCGCCCAGGCCGCTGCCGCGACCGACGACATAGAGGCTGGAGGCGTCCTTCAGCGACGCGAGCGCCGGCCACCAGTCGAGCGTGCTGGCGGCCTCCAGCGCGTCGGGCAGTTGGAGGGCGGCGTCGTGCAGTTCGGGCGCGTCGGACCAGTGCGCGACGAGCTGGAGGAAGGCGAGGCCGGAGAGCAGGTAGGACTTGGTGGCGGCGACGCTGTGCTCGGGGCCGGCGGACAGCGGGACGCGCACGTCGCACAGCGCCGACAGGGGCGAGGACTCGTCGTTGATGAAGCCGAGGACGACAGCGCCGCCCGCGCGAGCGGCCTCCGTCATTCGCAGGAGGTCGGGGCTCTGGCCGGACTGGGAGACGGTGATGAAGAGCGAGTCGCGCAGGTCGAGCGAGCGCGTGTTGTAGACGGACGCGACGCTCGGGCCGAGGGACGCGACGGCGCGGCCGAGCGTGGTTTCGATGAGGTACTTGCCGTAGACGGCCGCGTGGTCGGAGCTGCCCCGGGCACAGGTGACGACGAAGCGCGGGGGCGTCCGGCGCAGGCGGGCGCCCAGGTACGCGAAGGTGTCCCGGCAGCGTTCAAGCTGGCGGCGGGCCGCGTCGGAGGCCTGGGCGGCCTCGCGCGCGAGGGCAGGAAGGGGCGGGGTCGTCTCGGTGTGCATCACGGCGCAGGGGATAGCAGTCTCCGGAGCTGGACGGTGGAGGAAGGCGTCGGAGGTGAAGGGAAGAACACCGCGACCGGGCGCCGTTTCGTTCAGGAGACGCGGCGGGCCCGTGAGAGGTGGGCCGCAGGGCAGGCGGGCGCGGTATCACCGGGGCTCACCGCGCTGACCACGGGGGCCGATGCGAACCGGGCCCGCTGGCTTGACGGTGTCGGGGGGCGCGGAGGAGAGAAGAGGTCATGCTGAAGACCGCCCTGGGACGTTTCCGCGCCGTTGCCTTCTGGGAAGGGATGTCCTTCCTGGTGCTGCTGCTCATCGCCATGCCGCTGAAGTACGTGATGCACCTGCCTCAGGGCGTGCGCGTGGTGGGCATGGCGCACGGCCTGCTGTTCATGGCGTACCTGTACACGCTGATGATGGCTGCGATTGAGTACCGCTGGGGCGTGAAGCGGATCGCCGTGGCGTTCGCGGCCTCGCTCGTGCCGGGCGGGACGTTCTGGCTGGACGCGCAGCTGCGCGGCGAGGCGCGGGCGTTGGAGACGGCGCAGCCACGCTGAGCGCGCGGGCGACGGCCCGTGGCTTGCTCAGGTGCCCGCGCGGGGGCGATTGACCGGAGGGCCTACCCGACGCAGGCTTGAGGTCATGGGACGTCATACCGACAAGGTTGGGGACGCCTTCCCTCGGGCGCCCTCGCAGGAAGCGTGGGATCGGATGGGGCAGGAGGAGAGGGCCCAGGTGGTGGACGCACTGCCTGGAGAGGTGACGTACGAAGAGATGGCGATGCCGGAGGGGGACCGCCACTCCCAACCCAAGATGAGCACGGTGGATGTGCTCCGAGGCTACTTCGAACACCGGGGACGCAAGGTGTACGTGGGCTCGGAGCTGCCCGTGTATTACCCGGCGGAGCGGCGCTTCGCGCCCGACCTGCTGGTCGTGCTGGGTGCGGAGTCCCACATCCGAGACAAGTGGGTGGTCAGCCACGAGGGGCACGGTCTCGACTGGGTGATGGAGGTGCACGTCGGCGGCGACCGGAAGAAGGACGCCGAGTTCAACGTGAGCCGGTACGCCCGGCTGGGAATCCCCGAGTACTTCATCTTCGATGGGGGACGGCTCACGCTGGAGGGCTACCGGTTGGCGACGCCCGAGGCGCGCGTCTACACGCGCATGGAGCCCCGTCACGGGCGCTATGTCTCGGAAGTGCTGGGACTTGAGATCCAGGTGGAGGGCGAGCACCTGCGCTTCTGGGCGGGCAACGCGCCCCTGCTGGAGTCCAGGGAACTCATCAGCCGGATGCGAGACGAGGCGATGGGGCTGCAACGACGCGCCTTGGAGTCCGAGCAACGTCTCGCGGAAGAGACACGGCGTCTCGATGAGGCCGAACGACGTCTCTCGGAAGAGACATGGCGTCGCGCTGAGGAGACCCGGAGCCGGGAGGAGCTGGAGCGCCGGCTCAGGGCAGAAGAGCAGCGACGCGCTCTGGAGAAGCAGAGCCGCGAAGAGCTGGAGCGTCAGCTCAGGGCAGAAGAACAGCGCCGTGCTCTGGAGAAGCAGAGCCGGGAGGAACTGGAGCGCCGACTCCAGGAACTTCAGGCTGAGATGGCAAAGCTCAAGAAGTAGGCCACCGCTCAGGCGAGGGTGAACGCCCTCGCCAACGTGAGCACCTCCACCCGTACGGCCCCCGCCTCCCTCAACGCGAGGGCGGCGGCCCGCGCGGTGGAGCCCGTGGTGAACACGTCATCCAACAGCAGCACCTCCTGCCCCTTCACCCTCCGCGACGCCACGAAGGCTCCGGCCACGTTGCCCGTGCGCTCCACCTCGCTCAGCCCCACCTGCCGCTTCGTCTCGCGCGTGCGCTCGAGCCACCCCACCGGCGCCACCCGCCCCGATGCCTTCGCCATCGCCCCCGCGAGCAGCTGCGCCTGGTCGTACTGCCGCGTCCGGAAGCGCCGGACATGCAGCGGCAGCGCCACCACGCACCCGGGCGCCGTCCTCAAGAAGCGCCGCGCCTCGTCCGCGAGCAGCGCTCCCAGCGGCGCGGCCAGGTCCGGCTGGTCCTCGTACTTGAAGCGATGGATTGCGCGCGCCACCGGCCCCTCGTGCGCGAAGGGCGCCCAGCCCCTGCTGAACGGCGGCGGCACCGTCCGACACCGGGGACAGGTGTTCCCCGGGAACGTCCCCGGCTCCGCGCAGGTCCGGCAACACACCGGCGGCAGTCGCTCCAGCGCGGTGTCACACGGCTCGCAGAACACCGCGCCCACGCCCGGCAGCACCTTCGCGCAGGCCAGACACATGGGCGGATAGAGCAGGTCCAACAGGGCCTTCCACATCACCGGGACTCCAGGGGACAGCGCATGCCGCGCCCCTCGTGCGAGTCCCGTGCCGCGCTTCACTCCGCCGTGCGGCCCCGCGTCTTGTACGTGAGCACCGGCGCCAGCGTCGCCACCACCCGCACCAGCCCCGCTTCCACCAGGTCCGTCACCACGCGGTCGATGGCCTTGTACGCGGGCGGCGCCTCCTCGAAGAGCAGGTCGCGGTCCTCGCAGATGACGTGGCTCTTGAACACCGTGCGCGTCAGGGACTCCGCGGTGAAGCGCTCCTTCAACCGCTCCCGCGCCGCCGTGCGCGTCCACTTGCGGCCCGCCCCGTGCGCCAGGCTGTGGGCGCTGTGCTCGCCCGTACCCACCGGCAACACCAGATAGCTCAGCGCGCCGCGACTGCCAGGAATCACCACCGGCCCCTCATCCCAGGGCGCCGCGCCCTTGCGGTGCAGCCACGCCACGCGCCCCTCCGCGTGCCGCGCGGTGACGCTGTTGTGGCACACGTCCAACACCCGCCGCCCCGTCGCTCCAATGCCTTGCAGCGCCCGCTCGGCCACCAGCGCGCGATTCGCCCGCGCCCACGTCACCGCGCCGTCGTGCCGCTCCAGGTACGCGCGGGCTTCCTCCGTCTGCGCCGCCAGCCCTCCCGCCGCGTGCCGGTCCACATGCGTCCGGAGGATGGCCTCCCCCAGCCCGCGCGAACCCGAGTGCACCAGGAGCAGCAACCGCTCTTCCCGCAACCCCAGCGCCTCGAAGACGCGCGCGTCGTGCACCGTCTCCACCCGCTGCACCTCCGCGAAGTGGTTGCCGCCGCCCACCGTGCCCAGCGCCGCCTCGAAGCCCGTGGCCTTCCCGCCGTGCCCCGCGAGAAACGCCTCCGCGTCCCCCTCCCACGGGCCCTCCAGGTCCAGCTTCCCCGCCCACCGCTCCGCCTTCGCCTTGCGCACCGGCAGGTCCACGTCCCACAGGCCCATGCCACAGCCGATGTCGCTGCCGACGAGATAGGGATAGAGGAAGCCCTCGGACTCGAAGGCCGCTCCCACCGGGGCCCCCTTGCCGGGGTGCAGGTCGGGCAGCCCCACCGCGAGGCGCATGCCGGGCAGCCGCGCCACCGCTTCCAGTTGGCGCACCGCCTCGCCCTCCACCCACGACTGGGGTGAAGCGATGATGCGCACGGTGGCGGCCGGCGCGACGGCCGTGGAGGGTTCAATGGAAGACGTGGACATGGCTTCGCTGACGCTGGCCCCGCGCACGCCCTGACGCCGGAGCCCGGGAGCCCGGGAGCCCGGGAGCCCGGCCCGGTCGCCCGCTCGCCTACTTGTGGTAGGGCTCGCCCTTCAGGATGGTGAACGCGCGGTAGAGCTGCTCGATGAGCACCACGCGCGCCAGCCGGTGGGGCAGCGTCATCTTCGACAGCGAAATCACCTGATGCGCCGCGGCTCGCACCGTGTCGTCCAGGCCCTCGTCCCCACCAATGACGAAGAGCAGGTCCTTCGCGCCTGTCTGCGCCTTGGCGACGTAGCGGCTGAGCTCCACGGAATCCAGCAGCGTGCCGCGCTCATCCAGCGCCACCACCCAGTCCTGCGGCTTGCGCTTGCCGAGGATGGCGGTGGCCTCGGCGGCCTTCGCATCCCCGGGCTTGAGCTTCTTGCCGGAGGCCTCGGTCAACTCCAGCAGCTCGAAGCGCGTGTAGTGCTCGAGCCGCCGCGCGTACTCCTGCACGGCGGGCTCGAACAGTCCCGAGCGATCCTTGCCGATGGACAGCAGGCGGACCTTCACCTCAGGCCAGCTTCACCCGGGGCGCGTCCGCCCACAGCCCGTCCAGGTCGTAGAAGGCGCGCACCTCGCCGTTGAACAGGTGGGCCACGACGTCGTCGTAGTCCAGCAGCACCCACTGGCCCGTCTCCAGACCTTCGGTGCTGATGGGACGCAGCGGCTCCGCGCCCTGCTTGAGCTGCACCTGGACGTTCTCCGCCATGGCGCTCACCTGGCGGTCGCTCTCGCCGGAGGCGATGACGATGTAGTCCGCGTAGGACGTCATCCCACGCATGTCGAGGATGATGACGTCCGAGGCCTTCTTGTCGAGCAGCAGCTCTCCGATGCGGCGCGCCAGCTCGCGTGCCTTCGGGTTCTCCGCGAGCTTGGGCGGCGGGGGCGGCGCCGGAGCGCGCGGCGCCTTCTTGCGCGCGGCGGCGGTCTTCGTGCGCGGCGGCGGACGGAGGCTGGACTTCGCCTTCTTCGCCGCCGTCTTCTTCCGCGCCGGAGCCCGGGTGACGCTCTTCGCCTTCGCCTTCGCCTTGGATTTGGATGCGGGGGTCTTCTTCTTCGTGGCCATGTTCCAACTACCCTAGCGCACCCTTGGCAACCTTCCAGCGCTCCTCTAATGGGTTCCGTCCATGAGCGACGCCCGCCTGGAGCAGTTCAAGAAGATGGTGGCCCAGTTCCCCGACGCCCCCATGGCCTGGTTCTCCCTGGGGAAGCTGCACCTGGAGCGCAAGGAATACGCTGACGCCATCCAGACCCTGGAGTCCGCCGTCCGTCTGGATCCACACTATGCCGCCGCCCTCGTCTCCCTCGGGGACGCCTACGTGGGGGCCGGGCAGACGGACAAGGCCCGGGCCGTGCTCACCACCGCCCGGGACCACGCGCTCGCCCAGCAGCACCCCGGCCTGGCCGAGGAAATCGACGAGCGCATCTCCGAATTGGACTGAAATCCTCCCGACGGAGGGGTCCGCGCCTACTCCGCGTCGCGCCAGGTGAAGCCCACGCCGAACACCTGGCGCGTGTAGCTCAGGTTGTTGCGCGGCAGGCGCGTGCTCCACACGCCCCAGGACAGCTCCAGGTCCACCCGGGCGGAGACGGGCCGCGCCAGCTTCAGCGACACCGAGTTCTGCCCCTCGTCCTCCTCCACCAGGATGATCTCCGGCGACAGGAAGATGCCGTCCGGGTAGCGCGACAGCCCCAGCGACCCCTGCGCCAGCAGCGTCACCCTCCAGGGCAGCAGCACCCCGGCGCTGCCGGTGAGCCGGTGGCGCAGCGCCGTCTCGCCGAAGCTGTTGGAGCTGACCTCCTGGAAGGCATACGAGAGCGACAGCTTCACCGGCCCCCGGTACGTGTAGCCCGCCCC
>NZ_RAWG01000322.1 GCF_003611735.1 Corallococcus sicarius
GCGCGGAGGCCGGAGGCGCGGAGGCCGGGGGGGCGGAGGCCGGAGGCGTGTCGTCCATCCTCCGCAGGTCCAGCTTCATGGGCACCTGGAGCGTGGTGCTCAGCCGTAGAAGCAGCACGTCCGGCGCGAGGCCGCTCTCGCCAATGGCCTCCGTGAGCTCGCGCGCGGACGGGGCGGTGCCCCGGCCCCACAGCTCCTTCAGGAACGCGCCCGCCTCCGGGGCATGCCACCACGCCGGCCCGAAGCGGGCCTTCAGCTGCCCCTGGAGCTGCCCCGCGAGGAACCACGCCCGGAAGCTGTCGGCGGACTGGTAGAAGTCCTCCTGGTCCAGGAGGTAGCGCTCCACGTCGTCCTCCGTCATGGGCATGGCGCCGGTGCGCGCCATCAGGGCGCGGTACAGCTCGCGCGGATCCACCTCCACGCGCCGGTGCAGCTCCAGCTGGTAGAGCAGCCGGCCCGCCGCGTGGCGGATGAGGTGCAGCTTGTGCGCGCTGGAGGTCGCGAGGAACTGCGCGCGCTTGTCGTTGTCGCCCAGCACCCCCGCGTGCTCCTCCAGCCACACCGGGTCCTCCAGCAGGTCCTCGAAGAGCGCGGAGTACGCCTCGCCCACCGTGGGGTTGCCCAGGCGCGCGAGTTCGAAGCGGGGCTCCTGCGTGAAGGCCGCGTGCAGCACGTGCCCCACCTCGTGCAGCACCCGGCCCTGGTGCAGCACGCCCGTGCCGGGCTTGAACGACAGGCGCACGTCGGAGGGCACGCGCACCGCCATCGCCAGGGGGCGCGGGTTCTTCCGGGGCAGGTCGCGCGCGTCCACCTTCACGTTGGGCAGCGCGGACAGGTCGATGCCCATCCCCGCCACGGTGGCCTGGGCCTTCGCCAGCGACTCGCCCTTGGGGAACGCGTCCTCCACCTCGCGCGAGCGGAACAGGCGCGGGATGTCCGCGCGGGTGAGCTGCGAGAAGGGCAGCCCCAGCTCGCGCTGGCTCAGCCGCTCCATCACCAGCCGGTACGGCTCCTGCGTGGCCTGGAGGACCTCCTCCGCGAGCCTCGCCAGCCGCTCCAGGTCCGCCTGCCGCAGCTCGCTGCCGAAGGCCTCGTAGGACTCGAAGCCCATCTGCTTCACCAGCTCCCCGGTGCGCTCCTCGCGGCGGTACAGCGTCTGGTTGAGGCGCGTGAGCGCGGGCGTGGCCGCCGCGTAGAGCGCCTTGCGCCGGGCCGCGTTCTTCTCGTTGGCGAGCAGCCGCTCCAGGTCGCGGTAGCGCACCTCGCGCCCCTCCACCTTCAGCATGAGCGACGCCTCCAGGTTGGCGGACGCGTCGTTGTACTCGGCCAGTTCGCGCGACAGGAACTCGCCGGCGAAGTGGCCGTGCAGCGCGGTGAGGGCGCGCAGTTCGCGCGGGTCCTTCGTCAGGTGCCGCAGCCGGTCGATGCGCCGCAGGTTCTCCAGGCTGAAGAGCGCTTCCTTGCCCGTGTACGTGGCGGCGATGTCCGCGCCCTGGCCCTCGGTCCAGAACTCCCAGACCAGGCGGTGCTGCTCTTCCAGGAGGAGGGCGGACTCCTTCGCGAGGGCGTCCACCTCCCCGGTCAGTTGCTGCTCCTCACTCGGAGGGGGGAGTGGCGCCGCGGGCGGCGCCTTGTGACAGGCGGCCAGCAGACACAGCGCGGCGGCGAGGAGGGCGGGAATCCTTGGGGACATGAGGCGCCCCATGTTACTTCCGACCTGCCGATGCCCAACGTAAACCCATGGCGGGCGGCCCGGGGACGCCAGGGCCTGTACTCCGCCCTGCGCCACTTCTTCGCCCGTCAGGGCTACCTGGAAGTGGAGACGCCGCTGCTGGTGCCCGCTCCCGGCATGGAGCCGTACATCACCGCCTTCGAGGCCCCCTTCGTCCCGGAGACGGACCTGGGCCGGGCCCGCACCCTGTACCTGCACACCAGCCCTGAATACGCGATGAAGCGCCTGCTCGCGGAAGGGGCCGGGCCGCTGTTCCAGATCTGCAAGGTGTTCCGCAACGGCGAGGTCTCCCAGACGCACAACCCGGAGTTCACGCTGCTGGAGTTCTACCGGCCGCACGCGGACTACCACGCCATCATGGACGACCTGGAGGGCGCGCTGGCGGCGGCGGGGCAGGCGGCGGCCGACGCGGCGCAAGGGGCCCCGGGCGCGGATCCGGCGTTCTTCACGCGCACGCCGTACGAGCGGGTGACGGTGCGGGACGCGGTGCTGCGCGCCACGGGCGTGGACCTGCGGCAGCACGCGGACGGCGCGTCGCTCAAGCGCGCGGTGGAGGCCACGGGCGTGCGCACCGGGGACGCGCAGTCCTTCGACGACGTCTTCTTCCACCTCTTCCTGCAGAAGGTGGAGCCGGGGCTCGGGCAGGAGCGGCCCACGTTCCTCATCGAGTACCCGGCCTCCATGGCGGCGCTGTCCCGACTGAAGCCCGGGGACGGCACGGTGGCGGAGCGGGTGGAGCTGTACGCGAAGGGGCTGGAGCTGGCGAACGGCTTCTCTGAATTGACGGACGCGGTGGAGCAGCGCGCGCGGCTGTTGGAGGAGCAGGAGCTGCGCCGCCGGCTGGGGCGCGCCGTCTACCCGCTGGATGAGCGCTTCCTCGAAGCGGTGGGGCGCATGCCTCCCGCGGCGGGCATCGCCGTCGGACTTGATCGCATCCTCATGCTGCTGCTCGGGGTCCAGCGCATCGAGGACGTCCTCCTGTTCCCCGCACATGGGTTCGTCTGATGCGCAAGGTGCTCCAGACGGTGTTCGCCGGCACGGCCGCGGTGGGCCTCACGGGCCTGACGTCGGCGACGGTGTCGGTGCTGTCCGGGTTCGACCCGCTGGCGGCGGACAAGGTGCTGCGGCTGTGGGGCCGTTCGAGCCTGGCGGCGGCGGGCGTGCAGCATGAGGCGTTCGGCCTGGAGAACGTGCCGGAGGACGGCAACGTCGTCTTCGTGTGCAACCACCAGTCCCACTTCGACGCGATGGTGAACTTCGCGCACCTGCGCAAGCACACGCGCTACGTGGCCAAGGCGGAACTCTTCAAGATTCCGGTGTTCGGCCGGGCGATGCGGCGGGCGGGCAACATCCCGGTGCAGCGCACGGGCGGCGCGGATGACAAGGCGCGGCTGTCAGAGGCCGTGACGGCGGTGCGCGAGCGGGTCAGCGTGCTGTTCTTCGCGGAGGGCACGCGCAGCCCGGACGGGGAGCTGAAGCCGTTCAAGAAGGGCGCCGCGACGCTGGCCATCCAGGCGCAGGTGCCCGTCGTCCCCATGGCCCTCTCCGGCACGCGCCTCATCCTCCCCAAGGGAGGCCGGGCGGTCCGCTGGGGCCAGCGGGTGGCGTTGGTGGTGGGCAGGCCCGTGCCCACGCAGGGACTGACGTTGGCGGACCGCGACACCCTCACGCGACGGCTGGAAGAGGCGGTCGCCGGGCTCTATGCCGAGGCGCGACAGCGCTCGGGAGACACTCCATGAAGAAGACCATCCAGACCACATCCCAAGCGCATCCCTGGCACGGCATCTCGCCCGGGGCGGACGCCCCTGAAGTCGTCAACGCGTACATCGAGATCGTCCCCACGGACGCGGTGAAGTACGAGTTGGACAAGGAGTCCGGCATCCTCATGCTGGACCGGCCCCAGCGCTTCAGCAGCCAGTGCCCCACGCTCTACGGGTTCATCCCGAAGACGTACTGCGGCGAGCAGGTGGCGAAGCGCTGCGCGGAGCGCACCGGGCTCAAGGGCATCCAGGGCGACGGGGACCCCGTGGACATCTGCGTGCTGACGGAGAAGGTGGTCTCCAACGGCAACCTGCTGGTGCACGCGGTGCCCATCGGCGGCTTCCGGATGGTCGACGGCAACGAGGCCGACGACAAGATCATCGCGGTGCTGGAGTCGGACCTGGTGTACGGCGAGCTCCAGTACATCGCGCAGCTGCCGCGCCCGCTGCTGGACCGCCTCAAGCACTACTTCCTCACCTACAAGCAGATCCCCGGTGAGGGAAAGCGCAGCGTGGAGATCGCGGAGGTCTACGACAGGTCGGAGGCGATGGAGGTCATCCGGCGCAGCATGCGCGACTACGACAAGCTCTTCGTGGAGCCCGTGGCGAAGCCCGCCCGGAAGCCCGCACCCGCACCCCGTCGCAAGGGCGCGGCGGGCAAGGGCGCGGCGGCCCGGGGCTCGGCGGCCAAGGGCGCGAAGTAGCGTCCGCGGTGGGTGGCGGAAGGGGCGCGCCAGGTGGCCCCCCTTCCGTGAGGTGCTACGAGCGGCGGGCGCGCTTGAGCGGGGCGCTGGAGCCGCGCTTGCCGCGCGCCGGAGCCGGGGCCTTGCGAGCCGGGGCCTTCTTCACGGCCTGGGCCTTCTTCACGACCTTCTTGGCGGCGGTCTTCACGCGGGCCACGGCCTTCTTCGCGGCGGTCTTCACGCGGGCCACGGCCTTCTTCACCTGAGCCGGGGCCTTCTTCACCTGAGCCGCGGCCTTCTTCACCGGGGCCGGGGCGCTGCGCGTGGCGGCCGCGCCGCGGCGGATGGCGGACTTCACGGCGGACTTCGCGGCGGGCCTGGCAGCGGGCTTCGCGGCCTTGGACGTGGGCCGCGAGGCGGGACCGGGCACGGCGGTGCCGCGCTCGGGGAGCTGGGCCACGAGCTTCTTGGGCGCGATGGCGCGGTAGCTCTCGTCGATCCACGCCTTGATGACGGGCACGGGCACCTGCGAGGCCGAGTCGAAGTGGGCGGACACCCAGCCGCTCTTCCCCAGGCCGTACTCGGTGGGCTCGGTGAAGGGCAGGGTGAGGGCGGCGTCCTTGGAGTCGGGCAGCTTGGCGGAGAGGTTCAGCTTCTCGCCGTCCACGGTCATGAAGAGGAAGGTCTTGTCATTGACCTTCAGCGCGCGGTGTCCCCAGGGAAAGTCCTCGTGGGCTTCGGGGTAGCTCAACGCATGTTCGCGCAGTATCGCTTCGACCTTCTGCGTCTCGTTCTCTGCGGGCATGGGCACCTTGGCTTCGTTGTGGGTCCGGACAGCTTAACCGGACCTGTCGCGTCGGGCGTATTCCCAGATGTCTCGGTCCGTGGGGAGGCGGGTGACGGGCACCCCTTGCCTCTCGCGGCCTCATCCTTCCGGATGCGTCGCATTAGGTAACGGGCTTGGGCCACGCATAGTCTTTGGGTCAACAAGGAGCCTCACCGCAATGCCCCAGTCGCTGCTCGCCACGGATGGCTACAAGTTCAGCATGGCGGAGGCCGGCTGGCCCCTGCGGAAGGAGACGTTCTACTACTCGCACCGCAAGGGCGGGCCGCAGGTGATGCCGTTGGACCTGGACGGCTACATCCGCACGCTGCTGCCCGTGGCCCGGGCGGACGACTATGCCTTCCTCGCCCAGCACGACTACGAGATGGGCGTGGGCTTCAAGGCCGCCATCCAGCGCACGGACCGGCTCACGGTGCGCGCCATTCCCCGGGGCGCGCTGTTCTTCCCGCGCGAGCCCATCCTCACGCTGACGGGCCCCTCCGCGCTGGTGTCCTGGCTGGAGCCGCTGCTGTTGCAGCTCAACTTCCGCATCCAGGTGGCCACCCAGGCCCTGCAGGACCGCGAGGCGCTCTCCCGCGCGCTGGCCACGGTGACGTGCGAGGAGGAGAAGCGCATCGCGCTGGAGACGCTGGACCAGGTGGGCGTGAAGGCCCTGCCCATCCGCGTGGATTCGGAGGGCTACCTGCAGCGGGTGCGGGCGCAGGTGAAGGAGCTGGTGGACATCGTCGAGGACCCTTCGCGCATCTTCGAAGTGGGCCTGCGCGCGGCCACCTGCCTGGAGCAGCACGAGCTGGCGCTCCGGGCCTGCAAGGAAGCGGGCGTGCAGCGCACGAGCAACGTGGAGGGCGCGCGCGTGCTGGGCATGACTCCCGTGGGCACGATGGGGCACGAGCACGTGCAGCGCTACGGCTCCGACGACGCGGCCTTCCGCGCGATGCACGAGCGCAGGCCGCAGCGCTCCAGCTACCTGCTGGACACCTACGACACGCTCACGTCGGGCATCCCGGCCGCGTACAAGCTCATCTCCGAGGAGCCGCAGGGCGGGGACTCCATCCGGTTCGACTCCGGGAACAAGAAGCTCCAGTACCTCTACGCGGTGACGCGCGCGCGGGACATGGGCATCCACCCGGTGCTCATCCTGGAGGACGGCCTGGACGCGCAGATGACGCGCGAGTTCGAGGAGCTGCGCCGGCAGGTGGGCTGGGAGCCGACGGAGCAGTTCTACGGCTACGGCGGCCACATCGTCGCGCGCACCATGACGAGCCCGCTGACGCGCGACCGGGTGGCGGCCATCTACAAGCTGTCGTGCTCCGGCGCGACGGCGGTGATGAAGTTCGGCAACGAACTGGCGGAGGGCAAGCAGAGCATCCCCGGCACGCCCGTGCTCTTCCGCCGCCGCACGGGCTCCGGGCCGCTGGGGCTCGTGGGGCAGGCGGGGGAGCCGACGCCGCAGGGCTACCTGCCGCTGATGGAGGCCCCGCCCGAGATGCCGTCGCTGATGGGCACCGAAGGGCTGACGCCCGAGCAGCAGCGCATCGGCTACACTGCGACCACGCAGGCGCTGGTGGATTCGCTCACGCGGCGCCACTTCCCGCAGGGCCGCTGACGCTTCCGGTTTCTCGGGGGCCGGCGGCGCCAGGCGGTCTGGAGAGGACGTCATGTCGCTGCCCCCACCCCGGTTCCACGACGACGCGCGCGCGGGCCAGCTCTACCTGGAGCGCGTGGCCGAGGTCTCCGAGGAGGCCCGCCGCTACGCCGCCGAGCACCGCGTGCGGCCGGCCCGCGAGGACCGCGTGCGCATCGCGGCGTTCGGCATCGACGCGCAGGTGGCCTTCTGCACGCCCGGCGCCAGCCTCTTCGTCCCCGGCGCCGTGGAGGACACGCAGCGCACGCTGCGCTGGCTGTACGCGCACCTGGACCGGCTCACGGGGCTCGTCTTCTCGTTGGACACGCACCGGGCCTTTCAAATCTTCCACCCGGCGTGGTGGAAGGACGCGGAGGGACGTCCGCCCGCGCCCATGACGGTCATCACCGCGAAGGACGTGCGGGACGGCCGCTGGCACCCCACGCGCCACCCGGAGGAGAGCCTGGCGTACTGCGAGGGGCTGGAGGCGAGCGGCCGGTACGTGCTCACCATCTGGCCGTACCACGCGCTGCTGGGCGGGCAGAGCCACGCGCTGGTGCCGGCGATGTACGAGGCGAGCCTCTTCCACGCGCTCGTGCGCGACACGCCCACCCACTTCGAGCTGAAGGGGGAGCACCCGCTGACGGAGAACTACTCCGTGATGGCGCCGGAGGTGACGCAGGTGAAGGGCCAGCGCGTGGGCGAGTTCAACACGCGGCTCATGGAGCACCTGCTGTCGTTTGATCGGGTGTACGTCTTCGGGCAGGCCAGCTCCCACTGCGTGCTGTCCACGCTGAGGGACTTGCAGCAGCACCTGGAGCGCACGGATCCGTCGAAGCTCCAGCGCATCCACATCCTGGAGGACGCGATGAGCCCCGTGCCCGCGCCGCCCCTGGATCCGCTGCCCGCGGGCCTGGACTTCCCCCGCGTGGCGAAGGCCGCGCTGGAGGGCTTCCGCGCCGCCGGGATGCGCGTGGTGCGCACCACGGACGCGCTGGAGGCGTAGCCCCGCTCGAAAGCCCCCTACCGGTCCAGCCGCGCCATCGCCCACCGCGCCGTCGCTTCGCGCAGGGTCTCATGCGCGCTGGCGCCGGGGCGGGCCTGGGCGCTCAGCTCCACCACGTCACGGAAGAGGGACAGGTCCAACACGGCGTCCGCGTGCACGCTGCCCGCGAAGAGCACCACCTGGGTGCCGTGCTCGCGCGCGAGCCTCGCGAGCGCGACGGGGCCCTTGCCCAGCCACGTCTGTCGATCAAAGCGCCCCTCGCCGGTGAGCACCAGGTCCGCGAGCAGCACGCGCCGCTCCAGCCCCAGCGCGCGCGACACCAGGACGTAGCCGGACGTCAGCTTCCCGCCGGCGAGCGCCGCCAGCCCGTAGCCCATGCCGCCCGCCGCGCCCGCGCCCGGAATCGCCGCGGCCTCTTCACCCGCGACGCGCGCGAAGGTGGTGAGCGCCGCCTCCAATTCCTCCACCGCCTCCGGCCCCGCGCCCTTCTGCGGGCCGAACAGGCGCGCGGCGCCGTCGTCGCCCAACAGCGGCGTGATGACGTCCGTGGCCACCCGCAGCTCCACCTGGCCCAGCCGTGGGTGCCGCGCGTCCGCCTCCACGCGCGCGAGCCTCGCCAGCGACGCGCCACCCGGAGGCAGCGGCGCTCCCTGCGCGTCCAGGAAGCGGAAGCCCAGCGCCTCCAGCGCGCCCTTGCCTCCGTCCGTGGTGGCGCTGCCGCCCAGGCCGACGATGAGCCGCTCGCAGCCCTCGTCCAGGGCCGCGCGCATCAGCTCGCCGGTGCCGTACGTGCACGCGGCGCGGGCATCCCGTTCGTCCGGCGGCACCAGGGACAGCCCCGAGGCCGTCGCCATCTCCACCACCGCGGTGCGCCCGTCGTCCAGGCGTGCCCAGGCGGCCTTCACCGGGGCGCCCAGCGGGCCTCGCACGGTGGTCCACCGCCGCTCGCCGCGTCCGGCCGCGAGCAGCGCGTCCACCGTGCCCGGACCTCCGTCCGCGAGCGGCGCCACGTCCAGCACCACGTCGTGCGACGCCTGCCGCAGCCCCTCCGCCATGGCGGCGGCGGCCTCGGCGGCGCTCAGGGTGCCCTTGAACTCCTGGGGCGCGATGAGCAGACGCGGACGGATCACAGGCAGGGGGCCGCCTGTTCAGCGCGCATCGAACGCGGCGCCAGCGCGGCAGGGAGGGCGGGTGCCTTCGTGGGCACCGCAGGGCTGCGGTGGGCGGAGCGCCACCGCGTCAGCAACAGGGACTTCAAGGTTCCTCCCGGGCCGGGGCGGTCTGGACCCCGGCATACCATTCCAGGAGGGGCCGTGGACCTTGGAGCGAGGGCATCACCCGCTGTGAAATCCGCTCCAACCGGAGGAGCAGGCGCGTCACTTCCTCGGACGGTTGCCGGGCCGGTCCGCGGATCCGCTCGCAGAAGAAGGTGCGGCAGCCGAACGGCCGGTCCGCGTACACCGTGCAGCGCTTGCCCGCCGCATCCAGGAAGGGACAGCCTCCGTCCGCGCGGGGCGGCGGCAGCGTCCGGCCTCGCGTGAGCACGTCCCACTCGGGCCGCCACAACCAGGGTTGCCGCTTCGTGGTGGCCAGCTGGCAGCACTCGCCGCTCGACGGGCAGGAGTAGGGGGCGTAGGCCGCGTCCGCCTGCCGGTAGACGGTGCGCGTCTCCTGCAGGGCGCGCTCCAGCTCCCGCGTACCGCCCGCGGGGGCCCCGTCGTCTGCGTCGTCCCAGTCCGCCCGCCCCATGACCTGAACCGTTCCCACACGTCAGGGTCCGGAAGCCGGACCCCTTGGGTCGTACCCTAACTCACAGCATGCGCAGGACGAAACATTTGAGGTAGCGCGTCTCGCGCAGGTTGAGGAGCACCGGGTGGTCTCGGCCGGCGCCCCGCCGTTCGATGATCTGCACCCGGCGGCGCGCGTCCGACGCGGCCGAGGCGAGCATGTCCTCGAAGGCCTGCTCGTCCACGTGGTACGTGCAGCTCGCCGTGATGAGGATGCCGCCGGGGCGCAGCAGCTGGAAGGCGCGCAGGTTGAGCTCGTTGTAGCCGCGCACCGCCGCGGGGATGGCGTCCTTGTTCTTCGCGAACGAGGGCGGATCCAACACGATGGTGTCGTAGCGCTTCCCCTCGTCCACCGCGTCGCGCATGAAGTCGAACGCGTTGGCCGTCACCACGTCCAGATTGGAGAGCTTGTTGGCCTGGGCGTTCTCGCGAAGCTGCGCGGAGGCCGCGTCCGAAATCTCCACCGCGGTGACGTGCTTCGCGCGCGTGGCCAGCTGGAGCGCGAAGCCGCCCACGTAGCTGAAGCAGTCGAGCGCATCGCCGAAGGCGTAGTGCGCCGCCATCACGTGGTTCTCGCGCTGGTCCAGGAAGGCGCCCGTCTTCTGGCCTTCCAGCAGGTCCGCGCGCATGCGCACGAGCCCCTCGTCGAAGGACACGGGGCCGGGGGGCAGCTCGCCGCGCAGCAGCCCCTTCTCCGGCAGGAGGCCCTCCAGGTGGCGCACGCTCACGTCGGAGCGGTTGATGATGCCCTTCGGGTGGAACTGCTCTTCCAGCAGGTCCGCGATGAGCGCCTTGCGCTGCTCCATGGCGGGGATGAGGAACTGCACGCTGAGGTAGTCGCCGTAGCGGTCCACCACGAGGCCGGGCAGGCCGTCCGCCTCGCCGTGCACCAGCCGGTACGTCGTCTCGTTGGGGAGCGCCAGCTTGCGCAGGGCCTCCGCGGACTGGAGGCGCTTGCGGAAGAAGTCCGCGTCCACGGCGACGTCGTCGTTGGTGAGCCAGCGCAGGGAGATCTTGGACACCTTCGAATAGAAGGCCTTGCCCATGAACCAGCCGCGGCCGTCCACGACGCGCACCACCTCACCGCCCTGGAGGCCGGGGTCGCCGTTGAGGTCCGCGCGGTAGATCCACGGCGGGCCCGCCTGCCACCGGTCGGAGCCGCGGCGCAGCAGCATCACCTGCGGCGTGCCGTCCGGGCCCAGCTCCGGCGTCGTGCGGTCCGGGCGGTGCGCTCATCGCGGACCTGCTGGAAGAGCAGTTCCACCCGAAGGGCATCATCAAACGCTCCGACGTGAGCGTGCGCCACCTGGAGGGCCTCCTGCCGGAGAA
>NZ_RAWG01000323.1 GCF_003611735.1 Corallococcus sicarius
ATAAGAGACAGTCTTGGGCGGGGTCTTCGCGGTGGAGCGGGGGGCGCGGGCCATGAGCGGCGCTACCTGTAACCCAGCCGTCGCCCGGGTGGCCATCCTTGACGCATGGGAGACCATGGACTACGGCCTGCCCGCCCGGTCGCCGGTGGCCGGGGACACCTAGGGGATGGCATGAAGTTCTTCATCGACAGCGCGGACGTCGAGGAAATCCGCAAGGCTCACGCGATGGGCTGCGTGGACGGCGTCACCACCAACCCGTCGCTCCTGGCCAAGGTCGGCCGCGGGCTGGAGGAGACCATCCGCGAGATCTGCTCCATCGTGGACGGTCCCATCAGCGCCGAGTGCGTCTCGCTCCAGGCCCCGGAGCTCATCAAGGAGGGGCAGACGCTCGCGAAGATCCACGACAACGTCGTCGTGAAGATTCCCATGGGCGTGGAGGGCATGAAGGCCGTCAAGGCGCTCACCGCCGAGGGCATCCGCACCAACGTCACCCTCTGCTTCTCCGCCAACCAGGCCCTGCTGTGCGCCAAGGCCGGCGCCACGTACGTGTCGCCCTTCGTGGGCCGGCTGGATGACATCTCCCAGGACGGCATGGAGCTCATCGCCCACATCCTGGAGATCTACCAGAACTACGACTTCACCACGCAGGTGCTGGTGGCCAGCGTGCGCAACCCCGTGCACGTGCTCCAGGCCGCGCGCCTGGGCGCGGACGTGGCCACGCTGCCCTACAACGTCATCACCCAGCTGGCGAACCACCCGCTCACCGACGCCGGCATCCAGAAGTTCCTCGCGGACTGGGAGAAGGTCCCCAAGCAGGCGAAGCCCGCGGGCAAGTAGGCCCCTGCCTCCCGGTGCCCCCGGGGCCGCGCCCCCTGTCCGTTCCGGTGTCCCTGGAATCTGGCGGGCGGGCGCGTGCTGGGGCTGGCGGACTGGCGGCGGGAGCGGTATGGCAGGGGGACGCGTTGATATTTGAATCAACCCTCCCGGAGCCGCCTCATGGAATTCCAGCTCACCGAGTCCCAGCGCGCGTTGCAGGATGCCGCTCGCAAGTACGCCCGCGAAGTGGTGCGTCCCAAGGCCGCCCACTACGACGAGACCTCCGACTTTCCCCGCGACCTGCTGTCCGCGGCCTTTGAGCTGGGCCTGCTCAACATGGCCATCCCCACCGAGTACGGCGGCGTGGGGCTGTCGCACCTGGAGCAGGTCATCGTCTGCGAGGAGCTGGCGTGGGGCTGCGCGGGCGTGGCGACGTCCATCATCGCCAACGACCTGGCCAACCTGCCCATCATCCTCCACGGCACGGATGACCAGAAGAAGCGCCTGCTGGCGCCCTTCGGACAGAAGCTGAAGTTCAGCTCCTTCTGCCTCACCGAGCCCAGCGCGGGCTCCGACGTGGCGGCCCTGAGCACCACCGCGCGTCTGGAGGGCGACGAGTACGTCCTCAACGGCAGCAAGTGCTTCATCACCAACGGCGGCTACGCGGATCAGTTCACCGTGTTCGCCACGCTGGACAAGGGCCGCAAGCACAAGGGCATCACCTGCTTCGTCGTGGAGGGGCGCCCCCAGGGGCTGACCACTGGCAAGCACGAGAACAAGATGGGCCAGCGGGCGAGCAACACCACCACGGTGACCTTCGACGAGGTCCGTGTCCCGGTGGCCAACCGCATCGGCGAGGAGGGCGAGGGCTTCAAGGTGGCCATGGCCACGCTGGACAACAGCCGCCCGCTCACCGCCAGCCTCTCCGTGGGCATCGCCCGCGCGGCGCTGGAGCACTCGCTGGAGTACTCCAGCCAGCGCCACACCTTCGGCAAGCCCATCCGGGAGCACCAGGGCGTGCAGTTCATGCTGGCGGACATGGCCATGAACACCCACGCCGCGCGCCTGCTCACCTGGGAGAGCGCCTGGGTGCTGGATGAGGGACAGCGCAACACCCTCCAGTCCAGCTATGCCAAGTGCTTCGCTGCGGACATGGCCATGAAGGTCGCCACCGACGCCGTGCAGGTCTACGGCGGCTACGGGTACATGAAGGAATACCCGGTGGAGAAGCTGATGCGCGACGCCAAGCTCATCCAGGTCTACGAGGGGACGAGCCAGGTGCAGCGGCTGGTCATCGCGAAGGAACTGTTCAGGTAGAAAAGCAAATCTGTCCCCGGCGGGGCTTTCCCGTTGCCGCCGCCGTGGACGGATGTCTATTAGTTCGGACCTGTCGCGCGGCGCGTCATCACCGGCGCCGCGTCCCGGTGCCGCTGCAGCAGCCGACCCACTTTTCAAGCACTCCCCACAGAGGAGAAGCCCGCCGTGAAGATTCTCGTCACCGCCAAGCGCGTGGAAGATCCCGAGTCGAAGATCAAGGTCAAGCCGGACGGCTCGGACATCGTCAAGGAGGGGCTGAAGTACAAGATCAACCCCTTCGATGAAATCGGCGTGGAAGAGGGCCTGCGCCTCGCGGCGAAGCACACCGGCGAGGTGGTGGTGGTGTCCATCGGCGGCAAGGAGGTGCAGGAGCAGCTGCGCCACGCGCTCGCCATGGGCGCCAACCGCGCCGTGTGGGTGAACCACACGGGCCCGTTGGATCAGCTGGGCATCGCGGGCCTGCTCCAGAAGGTCGCGGAGAAGGAGAAGCCGGACCTCGTCATCCTGGGCAAGCAGTCCATCGACGACGACCAGAACCAGGTGGGCCAGTACCTGGCCGAGTTCCTGGGCTGGGGCCAGGCGACGTTCGCCTCCAAGGTGGAGTCGCTGGAGAGCGAGCAGGAGAAGAGCAAGTCCCCCGCGGTGGTGCTGACCGCGGACAAGAAGAGCGTGCAGGTGGTGCGCGAGGTCGACAACGGGCTCGCCACGGTGGAGGTCCAGCTGCCGGCCGTCGTCACCACGGACCTGCGCCTGAACCAGCCCCGGTACGCGAGCCTGCCCGGCATCATGAAGGCCAAGAGCAAGCCCATTGAAGAGCTGACGCCGGCGGCCCTGGGCGTGGACGTGGCGCCGAAGATCCAGGTGCTGAAGCTCGCGTCGCCTCCGGCGCGCAAGGCCGGCATCAAGGTGCCGGACGTGGCCACCCTGGTGGAGAAGCTGCACAACGAGGCGAAGGTCGTCTGAGCGCGCGCCCCATCCATCCCTAAAGATTCCGGAGACAGACCCATGTCCATCGTCCTCATCGTCGCCGAGCAGCAGCCGGACGGAAACCTGCGCAAGGCTTCCCTCAACGCCATCGCCGCGGGCAAGCAGCTCGCGGACAAGGCCGGCGGGGAGCTGCACCTCGTCCTCTTGTCCAAGGATCCGTCGAAGCTCGCGGGCGAGCTCGCGGGCACCGGCGCCAAGGCGGTCCACACCGCCGCGGCCCCGGAGTTCGAGCACTACCTGGCGGAGGTGTTCGCCCCCGTCGTCGCGTCGCTCGCGCAGGAGCTGAAGGCCACCTTCATCGGCGCGGCCTCCACGGCGCAGGGCAAGGACCTGCTGCCGCGCGTCGCCGCCCGGCTGAAGGCCGCCATGGCCACCGACATCACCGCCATCAACGGCAGTGGCGCGGACATCACCTTCACGCGCCCCATGTGGGCCGGCAACGTGTTCGCCGAGGTGAAGCTCACCACGCCCGTGCAGGTCATCAGCATCCGCGCCACGGAGTTCTCCGCCGGTGCGGGCGGTGGCGCAGCCGCGGAGGTGAAGTCCTTCCAGCCGAAGCTGGAGGCCTCCAAGACGAAGTTCGTCAGCTTCAACGAGGTGAAGAGCGCGCGTCCGGAGCTGACCGAGGCCCGCGTGGTGGTGTCCGGCGGTCGCGGCACCAAGGGCGACTTCAAGGAAGTCGAAGCGCTGGCGGACCTGCTGGGCGCCGCGGTGGGCGCGTCCCGCGCGGTGTGCGACGCGGGCTGGGTGCCCAACGACTACCAGGTCGGTCAGACGGGCAAGGTCGTCGCGCCGCAGCTGTACATCGCCGCGGGCATCAGCGGCGCCATCCAGCACCTGGCCGGCATGAAGTCCTCGAAGACCATCGTCGCCATCAACAAGGACCCGGAGGCGCCCATCTTCCAGGTGGCCGACTACGGCCTCGTGGAGGACCTCTTCAAGGTCCTGCCCGCGCTGCGCGAAGGCATCCAGAAGCTGAAGTAGGCCACCGTCGGTCGTCGTGACACGCGGGGCGCGTTGCCGGGAGGAACCCCTTCCCGGGAGCGCGCCCTTCGTGCGTCCGGGGCCTGACTACAGCTCGATGTCGCTCTCGTGGCCGGGCTGCTTCTCCCGAGGAGGGAGCGGGACGGCAGGGGCCTCGGGCTCCAGGTCGCGGGGCTCGTCGCCGGGTTCCCCTGGGGCCGCGTCCTCGGGCAGGGCACCGGGCGCGTCCGTGTCACCGTCGTCGAGCAGGTCGATGCGGCTCCCGTCCTCCAACTGGACGTAGAGCGTGCGGAAGGCCCAGTCCTCGCCCTGCTTGTCGGCGACGACGGTGAGGGTGCCGTCCGCCTTGGGGCCGTCCAGGGGCACGACAAGCTCCGCGTGGGAGCGGCCGTTGTTCGTGTTCACCTTCGTGCTGCTGGGGAAGCCCGGCTTGAAGGGGGTGCCCAGCGCCTTCTGCACGTGCGGGTCGTCCGCCGCCACGGCGAGCGCCTCCGTGTACGCGCCCATGTCCCGCACGGACTTGTAGCCCCAGCCCAGCGCGAGGGCGGTCACCCCCAGGCACGTGCCCATCAGGCCCAGGCAGCCGCCCACTGGCAGCGCCCACTTCCAGTTGCGGCTCCACCACCCCTGGCGGGGCGCGGGCGCGTAGTCACCCTCGGGCATCGTGGGCATGGGGGCTCTCTCTCCTGTGCTCGGTGTTTCGGCGTTTCCGTCGGGCCGTGTCATAGCCGGTTCCGGACGAAGCGGGGGTGGGGGACGTGTCGCGGAGGCTCGACGAGGCTCGCCTTCATGACAGAGTGTCCGTCATGCCCTCTGGTGGCGTCTCGACGGCCGAGCTCGCGGACCTGCTTGCGGCGCTGCCTTTCGGCCATCGGCTGTGGGTGCGCGGCATGGGGCGGAGTCTGTATCCGCTCCTGCGCAGCGGGGACGCGGTGCGCCTCTTGCGCTGCGGGCCGGAGCGGCTGGCGCGCGGGGACGTGGCCCTGGTGCGGCACGGGCCCCGGCTCGCCGCCCAGGTGGTGCTGTCCACCCGGCCCTGGGTGACGGAGTCGCTGCTGGGCGGCACCGACGTGCCGGGAGGGGAGCTGGTGGGACGGGTGATTGCCCTCAAGCGTGGCAGCCTGGTGCTGCGGCTGCCCCGGCCCACCCGGCCGGCCCTGTTCCTCACACAGCGGGCCCTGTCCGGCGTGTGGACGAAGCCCGCGGCCCGCGCGGTGTACCGCCACCTGCGCGACCTGTTCTCCGGATGGACGAAGCCCCTGCGCCGCCACTTCGTGGGGCCCGTGGAGATCCGTCTGGTGCGGCAGGACGACCTGGACGCGCTGCTCTCCTTCGCGACGGAGCGGCTGGTGGTGTCCGGCACCTTCCTGCGCCGCCAGCTGAGGGACCGCTGGGGCCTGCCCGAGGAGCGGCGCGTGGGCGCGGCGGCGGGGGCCTTCGATGCGCAGGGGCGCCTGTTCGGCTTCGCCTGGGTGGACGACTACCACCAGGAGGGGCTGGCGCTGGACGGCTTCTGGGTGCGCTCGCTGGTGGTGTCCCCCCGGGTGCGGCGCATGGGGGTGGCCACCGCGCTGGTGCGCTGCCTCCTGGATGAGGCCCGGCGCCAGGGGGCGGAGCGCGTCCACGCTGACATCGACGAGGACAACACCGCGTCGCTGCGCACCTTCTCGGGCCTGGGCTTCCGTCCCGCGCCGGACTCGCTGACGGTCACCACGAACCAGCAGTGGGACGCGGCCGGGGGCAGCAAGCGGTTGGTCGTGCTGGTGCGGACGCTGTCGGTGTGAGCGTGGGCCGGGGGTTGCGCTCCCCCGGAGGGTGGGCCAAAAGCACCACCCGTCCCGTTCTTCACCGCGCATCCCCCGCTGGCGAGGCCCGTTGTGAGCAGCTCCGCGTCCGTCATCTCCTCGCTTGCTGTCCATCGCGTCGCGCTTCTTCCCGGAGACGTGGACGTTCGTCCCCTGCGCCTCGGCGCTCATCGGGCGGGAGGGCGTGATGCCGCCGGGCGTCCGTGTCCTGCTCCGCGTGGCGTGCTTCTTCATTCCGTAGGGGTGGGGCGGTGACGCAGGACACGGAAGAGGCGCGGTGGCGGGCGGATGGAGCGCTGGTGCTCCTCACCGTGTTCTGGGGCGTGACGTTCGTGGTGGTGAAGGACGCGCTCGCGTTCGCGGATCCCTTCACCTTCATCACGCTGCGCTTCGCGGTGGGCGGGGCCGTGATGGCCGTGCTCGCACGCGGGCAGATGTTCGCGCCCGGCGTGTTGAAGAAGGGCGCGCTGCTGTCGGTGTTGCTGTTCCTGTGCTTCGCGCTCCAGACGGTGGGGCTGACGGACACCACGCCGTCGCGCGCGGCGTTCCTCACCGGGCTCAACGTCCTCTTCGTCCCGCTCTTCGCGGTGGTGCTGCTCAAGCACATCCCCCGGTGGGGCTCCTTCGTGGGCGTGGTGCTGGCGGCGGTGGGCCTGTACGCGCTGACGCGGCCAGGAGAAGGGCCGGTGCGGCCGGGCCACTTCCTGGGCTTGTACCTGGGGGACTGGTTGTCCATCGGCTGCGCGGTGACGTACGCGGGCCACATCCTGCTCACGGAGCGCTTCGCCACGCGCGACGGCGTGCTGGGGCTGGTGGCGGTGCAACTCATCGGCGTGATGGTGCTGTCCGCGCTGTGCCTGCCGTTCGTGGAGCGCAAGCTGGAGTGGACGCCCTCGCTCATGGGGGCGGTGCTCACGTGCGGCGTGCTCGCGAGCGCGGTCGCCATTGGCGTGCAGACGTGGGGACAGGCGCGCACCACGGCGGTGCACGCGGCGGTCATCTTCGCGCTGGAGCCCGTGTTCGCCGCGGCCTACTCCGTCGCGGTGGGGCGCGAGGTGCTGGGGCCGCGCGAGTGGTCCGGCGGCGCGCTCATCCTCCTGGGCGTGCTGATTTCAGAGCTGGGGCCCGTGGTGTGGGACAGATGGCGGGCACGGGGCCGCATGCCCGCCGCCTGAGCATCCGGCGCGCGGAGGCGCTCCGCCCGGTCCGGAGCGCGAGCACGCGGGCCGCGCTATAGACAGCGGCCGATCCCATGAGCGTGGAGCTGAGACGAAACGGGCTGCACCTGACGGGCACCCCCCTGTCGCTGGACGCGAAGCGCAAGTCGCCGCTGTCCTTCGTCAGCCATGGGCACTCGGACCACATCGCCCGCCACGAGAGCACCATCGCCACGGCGGCCACGCTGCGCTTCATGGCCCACCGGCTGGGCCCCGTGCGAGCGCCCCTGGCGGTGCCCTATCGCCGCCCCTTCGCCCTGGGGCCGCTGATGCTGGAGCTGCTGCCCGCGGGCCACATCCTGGGCAGCGCGCAGCTGCGCGTCATCCGCGCGGACGGCCGGCGCATCGTCTACACCGGGGACCTGAACACCGCGCCGTCGCTCACCGCGGAGGCGACCGAGGTGGCGACGTGCGACACGCTCGTCATCGAGTCCACCTTCGGCCATCCGCGCTACCGCTTCCCGCCGCGACCGGAGGTGCTGGGGCAGGTGGAGACGTGGCTGCGCGCGCAGCTCAACCGGGGCGTGACGCCGGTGCTGCTGGGCTATCCGCTGGGCAAGAGCCAGGAGGCCATGAAGCAGCTGTCGGACCGGGGCTTCCGGCTCGTCGCGCACCCGTCCATCTTCGAGGTCGCGGAGCTGTACGCGGAGCTGGGCGTCCCCATCGACAACCTGCGCCGCTATGACGGCCGGGTGGAGCCGGGCGAGGTGCTCTTCTTCCCGCCGCACCTGGTGCGGGGCGGGGGACTGGCGCCCCACTGGCCCCGGGCGACGGCGGTGCTCACCGGCTGGGCCATGGACCCGGGCGGCGCGCGGCGCTACGGCGCGGACGTGGCCTTCCCGCTGTCGGACCACGCCGACTTCCCGTCGTTGATGCGCTACGTGAAGGACACCGGGGCCACGGAGGTCATCACCTGCCACGGCTTCGCGGAGGAGCTGGCCCAGGCGCTGTGCGACGCGGGCACGGACGCCCGCCCGCTGGGCAAGCCACAGCAGATGGCGTTGTTCTGATTTTCCGCGCCGAAGCGTTAGAACGGTCGCCCGATATGACCGCACCCGCTCCCTCGCTCTCCGGCCATCTTGCCAACGTGCTCCTGTGCACGGACCCCGAGAAGAAGCGCTTCGTCACCCGTGAGGTGCCCGAAGTGCAGGTGTCCTTCGAAGGCTTCGTGGGGGACCGGCACGCCGGCCTCACGCGGCTCGCGGACGTGCGCACACCCTGGTTCCCCAGGGGCACGGTCGTCCGCAACACCCGGCAGGTGTCCGTGGTGTCGCGCGAGGAGCTGACGGAGGTGGCCCACGCCATGGGCATCCCCCACGTGATGGCCTCGTGGCTGGGCGCGAACCTGGAGCTCGTCGGGGTGCCCCGGCTGACGCACCTGCCGCCGGGCACGCGGCTGTTCTTCCCCGAAGAGGCCACGCTGGTGATGGAGGGAGAGAACCAGCCCTGCATCCACCCGGGCCGCGCCATCGAAGCGCACCACCCGGACCTGAAGGGGCTCGCGAGCCGCTTCGTGAAGGCCGCGTGGCAGAAGCGCGGGCTGGTGGGCTGGGTGGAGCGCCCGGGCCTCATCCGCGCCGGTGACGAGGTGCGGGTGATGCTGCCCCCGCCCGTGACGTACTCGCTGCCCGCCGCGCCCGTGCCCGTGGCAGCCAGGCAGGAACAGGTGGCCTGAGAAAGCAGAAGGCCCGGTGGGACGCTCGCGCGCTCCGACCGGGCCCCTCTGCTCACCTGCCGCCTCACGGAGGCGACAGCACTACGCGTCCGGCGACTGGACGATGAGCTTCTCCTTGCCGCACACGTCGCACCGCACGTGCACGAACAGGTCCTCGTCGCTGTCCTCGGGCACTTCACCCTCGGGCACGCCCAGCTCCGCCTTGGCCAGCGCGGCCACCTTGGCCGGGATGTCCTGCGCCTTGAGCGACTGCACGTAGGTCATCTCGCGCTCGTGGCACTCGCGCACCTCCGGGCCGGTGAGCCACGTGGGCTCCATGCCCTCCGGCAGCCGGCTGAGCAGCTCCAGGTTGGACACCGACTCCGCCAGGTACGCGAGCCTGCGCAGGCGCACTTCCTCCGGCAGCGCCGCGAACACCTGGAAGCCCTCGAGCAGCGCCTGGCGGTCATCGCCCGTCGCCGCCTGCGCCAGCTCCATGGACGCCTCGCTCGACTCCAGCGCCTCGTCCCAGTTGTTCTCCGGGTTGAAGCCCGCCTCCAGCAGCGACGTGTAGAGCTGCGAGGCGGCCATCCGGCGACGCACCTCGTGCAGGTGCTCCACCACCTCGTGCGTCAGCCGCAGCTCCAGGAGCGCGCCCGTGGTGCGCGGGTCGATGGAGCCCGTGAGGTCGTCCACCTCCACCTCGGCGCGCAGCTCACCCTTGAGCTGCTTGGCCGCGGCGAAGCGGAACAGGGGCAGCACGCCCACCTCGCGCAGGTACACCGCCGCGACGTTGGCCTCCTTGCCGCCCATGCGCAGCGCCTTCTGCGCGCGCTCCACCGCCGCGGGGTCCGCCGCGGGCTTCTTGTTCTCCAGCCGCGTCTTCACCGCCTCGCGGTAGAGCGTCTCCAGCGAGTTGCCCGGAGGCAGCCGCTGCGGCAAGAGCGGACGCAGGCCCGGCACGTCCAGCACCCAGAGCGGGGGAGCGCCCACGTGCTTGAGCGCCCGGAAGAAGAGCGAGCCCGGCGGATCCTGCGGACGGAACGGCGGCAGGTCGTCCGGATGCGCGGGGTTGGAGCCCTCCATCGCGTTGCCGCCGTGCGACTGGCCCAGCATCTTCTCGCGCTGTTCGCGCGTGAACGCCGTGATGCCCTGCACGGGCGGGGGCGGGGGCGGAGGCGCTTCCTCGCCGTCCAGGCCCGTGACGCGGTCCATGTCCACGTCGTCCAGTTCCAGGTCCTCCAGACCCTTGGCGCCGGTGAAGTCGCATCTCAGGAGCTTCAGTTTTTCGAAGGTACAGCCTTCCAGGTTGGCGCCGCGGAAGTCGCAGTCCTGCAGGCGGCCTCCGTGGAAATAGGCGTTGGAGAGGTCAGCGTCCCGGAAGTTCATCTTCGACAGGTCACAGCGCTCCCACTCGGAGCCCACCAGTCCGAGCCCGGACAGGTCGGCGTTGGCGGAGAACAGCTGCGTGAACGTGGCGCCGGTATGGTCGGTGGCCACCTGGGACGACTTGCGCAGCTTGTTCCACTCTGCGGAGCCGCTCTGGAGCAGCTTCTCGATAGTTGGGGCTTTCGGCATGGACCGCGAATTATTCGTGTGGTCTGGTCCAGGCGCCAGCACAAATGATCGAGTACCGAATTGAAGCCGACACCGTCGGGATGAGACTGGACAAGCATCTGCGCAAGCGGATGCCCAACGTCCCGGTCAGCCACCTGTTCAAGATGATCCGCACCAAGAAGGTGCGGGTGAACGGCAAGCGAGCGCAGCCAGAGCAGCAGCTCGCCGAAGGAGACGTCCTCACCATCCGCGGCAACGAAGAGCAGCTTACCCTCGCGGAGCGTCCGAAATCGGACCGTCCCAAGCC
>NZ_RAWG01000324.1 GCF_003611735.1 Corallococcus sicarius
CTGCCCCACCCGCCCCACACCAGCGCTAGAAGGGGCCGCATGGAACTCGGAATCACGGGGAAAACCGCACTGGTCACCGGCAGCAGCCGGGGCATCGGACGGGCCATCGCCACGGTGCTGTCGCGCGAGGGCGCGAAGGTGTGCGTGTGCGCGCGTCACCTGGAGCCGCTGGAGGCCATCGCGAAGGAGCTGCGCTCCGAGGGCGCGCAGGTGGCCACGGTGGTGGCGGACGTGGCGACCCAGGCGGGCGCCTACTCGGCGGTGGACTCGGCGGTGCGCGCGTTCGGGGCGCTGGACATCCTGGTCAACAACGTGGGCGGCAGCGGCGGCGCGGGCGCCTTCGACGTGGCCAGCTCCGAGCAGTGGGCGGACGTCCTGCAGCGCAACCTGATGTCCGCCGTGTGGTGCAGCCAGCGCGCGGTGCCCCTGATGCGCGCCACGGGGGGCGGCAGCATCATCCACCTGAGCTCCATCTTCGGCCGCGAGTACGCCACCAGCGCGCCCTACAGCGCCGCCAAGGCGGGCCTCATCGCGATGACCAAGGAGATGGCGGTGGACCTGGCCCCCCACCGCATCCGCGTCAACGCCGTCGCCCCCGGCTCCATCTTCTTCCCCGGCGGAAGCTGGGACAAACGCCAGCAGCGGGACCCGGAGGCGGTGGCCCGCATGGTGCGCGAGCAGATTCCCTGGGGCCGCTTCGGCACGCCGGAGGAGGTGGCGGACGTGGTCGCCTTCCTGGCCTCGGAGCGGGCGAAGTGGGTCACCGGGTCCACCCTGCCCGTGGATGGCGGACAGGGCCGCGCCTTCTAGCGCCGCACCTTCCGGGGCCCCGTGGCCCTGCCCTGGCGTTAGAGTCCGCGCGCATGAGGCCACGCACGTGCTGAAGCTCTACAAGAAGGACGGCGACACCCTGCGCTACTGGGAGGCGTGGGAGCACGAGGGCGTCGTCACCGTGCACTGGGGCGTCGTGGGCGACGGCGGCGAGCAGAAGGACGTCCCCGTCCCCCCGGACGAGGACCCCGACATGGTCATCGCCCAGGAGGCCGAGTCCCTGGTGGACGCCGGCTACGACGAGCCCGATCCGGACGCCATGGCCGTGCTCCTCGTGGAGTACGCCGTGCAGGGCAAGGGCAGCGGCCACGACTTCGAGCAGCGCCACGCCGTGGAGGAGCTGCTCACGGACGCGCTCGGCTGGACGGGCAACGGCGAGGTGGAGGGCGGTGAGACGGAAGAGGGCCGCATGCGCGTGCACTGCCGCGTGATGGACCCGGAGACCGCCGCGCGCACCGTGGTGGAGGCGCTGGACGCCGAGGAGTTCCTCGAGGGCGCCCAGGTGCTCGTGGCCCGGGGCGGCGAGAAGCCCCGCGTCGTCCACCCGCCCCTCTTCCCCGTCCTCAAGTAGGCGAAGGCGGGGCTCCAGGGGGCTGGGGCCGGAAGACACGGAACAGGAGCACCAGCGACGGCACCACCAGCACCGCCCCCACCGCGAGCGCCACCAGCAGCAGCTTCTGCACCGTCGGCGACGCCGCCGCGCTCCGCAGCGTGAGGGCCGGGTACACGAGGTACGGCGCCTGCGACACCGCCCACCCCAGCACGATGAGCCCCGCCTGCGTGGCCGCCGCCACCCGCGCGGCCCGGAAGCGCCGCGTCCACAGGAGCGCGAAGGCCGCCACCGCCGCCACCGCCGTGCCCCCGTGCAGCGCCAGCGCGACGGACGTCTGCGACAGCCCCGTCCACACCCGGGGCGCGCCCTCGCGCGACAGCAGCAGGACACCGAAAGCCAGCGGGAACAGCAGCCCGCCCGTCACCAGCGCCCGGCGCCGGAAGTCCTCCGCCAGCTCCGGCGTGTGCGCCTCGTGCGTGAGGTACACCGCCGCCAGGAACGCGAACAGCCCCAGCGTCAGCACGCCCACCGCCAGCGCGAACGGGGACGTCCACGACGCGAAGAAGCCGCTCACCACCGCGTGCCCCTGCATGCGGATGGTGTCGCTGGCCACCGCGCCCACGCACATGCCCAACAGCAGCGGCGCCACCACGCTCGCCACGCTGAAGAGCACGCCCCAGCGGCGCTCCACCGCGTCGCCGCGCGTGTCGTACGCGCGGAAGGTGAACGCCGTGCCCCGGAACACGATGCCCAGCACCAGCAGCGTCAGGGGCACGTGCAGCGCCACGCTCAGCGCCGCGAAGGCGCGCGGAAAGCCGCTGAACAGCAGCACCAGCCCGACGATGAGCCAGACGTGGTTCACCTCCCACACCGGACCGATGGCGCGGGAAATCAGCGCCCGCTGCTCCGCCTTGCGAGGCCCCATCGCCAGCAGGTCCCACACCCCGCCGCCGAAGTCCGCCCCACCCAGGAGCGCGTACAACACGAACGTGCCCGCCACCGCGAGCCCCAGCACGACCTCAGTGGGCATGGGCCGACCCCTTCCCGTCCACTGACGGAGCCCCGGGCGGAGCCCCGGGCAGCGTGCTCGCCACCTGCCTCCAGAGGACGAAGAGCACCGTCACGCCCAGGAACAGGTACACCGCCGTGAAGGTGAAGAAGGGCGCGGCCAGGTGCGGCACCGGCGTCACCGCCTCGCCCGTGCGCATCACGCCCCGGACGATCCACGGCTGACGGCCCCACTCGGTGACGAGCCACCCCGCCTCCAGCGCCACCAGCCCCAGCGGCCCCGCGACCAGCCACGCGCGCATCAGCCCCCGCCCGTGCGGCCACGCCCTGCCCCGCCACCGGCGCCACAGCGTCACCAACGCGAGCAGCGCCATCAGGCTGCCCGTGCCCACCATCACCTGGAAGGCCACGTGCACCTTGGCCACCGGAGGCCACGTGTCGCGGGGGAAGTCATTGAGCCCCTTCACCTCCGCGTTCGGATCACCAAACGCCAGGATGGAGAGCCCCTTCGGCACGTCGATGCCTCCGCCCAGCCGCAGGGGCGCGCCTACCTGCGTCTCGAAGTGCCCCTCCATCGCGGCCAGCTTCACCGGCTGCTCGCGCGCGACGTGCTTCGCGGACAGGTCACCCACCAGCGGCTGCAAGAGCGCGGTGAGGCACGCGAGCGGCAGCGCGACGGACAGCGCCTTCTTGTGGAAGGCCGCCCCCGGGTGCTTGAGCAGGATGAAGGCGTGGATGCCCGCCATCGCGAACGCGCTGGCCTGGTAGCAGGACAGCAGCACGTGCGCCGTCTGGTACTGCCAGCCGGGGCTGAACATCGCCACCAGCGGCTGCACGTCCGTGGGCCCCGAGGCCGTGGCCGTGAAGCCGGACGGGTTGTTCATGAACGTGTTCACCAGCGTGACGAAGAAGGCGCTGGCCGCGCCGCTCACCGCCACCATCACGCCGCTGAACAGGTGCAGGCCCGGCGACACGCGCTCGCGGCCGTACAGGTAGATGCCCAGGAAGATGGCCTCGGTGAAGAAGGCCACGCCCTCCAGGCTGAAGGGCAGGCCAATCACTTCCCCGTAGCGGCCCATGAACTCCGGCCAGAGCAGCCCCAGCTCGAACGAGAGCACCGTGCCGCTCACCGCGCCCACCGCGAACAGGATGGCGGTGCCCTTGGCCAGCTTCTCGCTGAGCTTGCGGTAGTCGGGGTCCCCCGTGCGCCGGTGCTTCCAGTCGCTCAGCACCATCAGCACCGGCAACGCCACGCCCGCCGCCGCGAACACGATGTGGAACGCCAGCGACAACCCCATCTGCGCGCGCGCATAGAGCAGGTCCGTCATGCCCATCAGCATGCTTTATGCGCGCATTCTGTGCCTTTACGATTTCTTATCAGCCTCCGCAGGGGCCTTGGCGGCGGTGCGCGCGGGCACCAGGGACTGCATGGAGTTGCGGGCCACGGCGGAGGCGAGCGTGGTGGCGAAGATCATCACCAGCTTGCGGCCCAGCTCCGCGCCCAGGGGCTTGTCCTCCACGCTGGTGGCCACGCGCTCCGGGTGGGCCCACGCACGCTCCAGGGCCTTGCGGCGCCGACGGCGGACGATGTCGTCATGGTGGCGGGAGCGGTAGATGGCCACGCCCATGCCCACGCCCACGACCACCAGCGCGGCGGCGCCCACGGTGACCAGCAGGTCGCGGTGCTGGTTGACGTGGTAGCGCACGTCGGTGGCGCGCGCGCGGCGCCGGTCCAGCTCCTCCAGGGTGAGCATCAGCTCGTCGCGGATGCGGTCCGCGGCGTGCTCCACCTGCTCGCGGTCGCCCATGTGACGGGTGATGGCGTGAGTGCCGTGCGTGTTGTCGGTATCGGGTGCCTGGCTCATTGCAGCGTCTCCCGGGTCATCTTGAAGTCGGCCTTCAGACGCTCCTGGGTGTGGGGCATGGCCTTCTTGGGCACGCGCTTCACGCCCAGGAACAGCATCAGGCCCGCTACCGCCAGCAGCACCGCGCCCACGATGAGCACGCCCACCGCCTCCCCCAGGGGGAGCGCCAGCCCCAGCGCGACGAAGAGCACCGCCAGCGAGGTGAGGGCCAGCACGGCCCCCGCTCCCAGGAGGATGCCCGCGGTCTTGGCGGCCTGGAGCTCCTGCTTCAGCTCCTTCTTCGCGTGCATCACCTCCGCCTTCACGAGCAGGCGGGTCTCCGACAGGGCATGCCGGATGAGTTCCGTGGTGGAGAGCGACTCCAGCTGCGTGCGCTCCAGGCGTTCCGATTCGAGGTCCACGACCGTGCCTCCGACTTGGTGGGCCCAGGAAAGGACCGACGGACGCCTGTTCGGCATCCCGTCCACTCCTGTTCTGCTCCACAAGGTGGTCAGGAAGGGTGGGCGGGAGAAGTCCCGACGCCCACCCCTTCATCGTTCGGCTGCCTGCCTGCTGCCCCCATCCCCCGAGGACAGCTGTTCCCCGGAAGCCAGGCGGGCGCTAGCGGCGGCGGTGCTGGTGGGCGATGGCGGTGGCCAGCGTCTCGCGCACCTGTCGGGCGCGGAACAGCCGATCCGCGGTGTCCACCAGGTTCTCCGCGTACAGCACCTGCTTGCGCAGCCGGGCCGGCAGCGCGCGCGTGCCCAGGTGCGCGCCCAGGAGGGCGCCGGTGAGGGCCGCGGCCACGTCCGCCTCGCCGCCGCAGCGCAGCGTGAGGATGACGGCCTGGCGGAAGTCGTGCGGCACCTTCAGCGTCGCGTACAGCGAGGTGAGCAGCACCGGCACCACGTGGGCCGGCAGGCCGTCCACGCCCTTCAACTCGCTGGGGGGCACGCCCACCTTGCGCAGCTGGTTGAGCGCGCGCTGGGTGTCCCAGGTGAGCAGGCGCGGCAGGTGGCGGATCTCCTCCGCCAGCGCCTTGTCGTGCACCGCGGCGGCCAGCGCCAGGGCGTCACAGAAGGCCGCGGGCGTGAGGGCCTCCTCCTCCATGCCCAGCGCCACGGCCTGCGCGAACGCGGCGGCGGCGGCGGCGCAGACGGGGTCCTTGTGCGTCACGACGGTGAGCACGCCCGCGTCATGCGGCAGGCGCGCGCGCTGGCCGCTTTCGAAGAGGCCCACCACCAGCGCGCGGCTGAGCACCGACGGGCAGCGCGTGCCCAGCGGCGCGCCCGCGCTCATCCACGGCGTGCCGCCCGCCAGCCGCTGCAGCGCCTCCGACAGGCTGCGCGGCGGCTGGAGGATGATGCCCTCCTGCCACAGCCACGCCAGGTGGGCCGCGGCGCTGCGGCCCTCCACCTTGCCCTCGCGGATGACGCTCTCCGCGGCGGCGAGCAAGAGCTGCGTGTCGTCGCTGAACTGGCCCTTGGCGTACTTGCCGCGCGGGCGGGGCGCGAAGTCCTCCGCGAGCCCGGGCAGGCGGGAGAGGCTCGCCGGCGGGACGCCCCTCAGCGGAAAGCCGAGCGCATCGCCGATGGCGAGTCCGAGAAACGCCGCATGGAACCTGTCCTGGCGATCTGCGGGAGTCAGCGGCATCGGAAGGGCGGAGACTACCCGAGCCTCAGGCAAGGACGAGCACCGAGATGAACGCTGCGAGGGCGCACGAAGCGACAGCGTTTCGATCATGAGGTCTTGACGTGCACGGAGCAGGTTCGGTGGAGCCATGGACAGGAGTGGTCCCTCCGAGTTGCAGCGCGCGCGTCGACACTTTCTGCCTCCTCCGCCGTTCACGCGGCGCAACCGGGGGCGCGGTAGCTATCGCATCCCGCCGCGTTTCAGCAAGCAGGTGCCCCCGATGACGTATGCGAGCCCGCCTGCATGTCCAACTCCGGATGCTGCGCATGGACCGAAAGGGACGCACGGGTGGCCGCGCGTGGGTGCGCAAGGCGCCGTGCGCGTGCGAAGCCCACGGGCTCAGGTGTTCACCTTGACGCGCGCGACTTCACGTTGAACGCGTGCGCTGCGCGCGCTCACGAATCGTCGCGGCCCAGGTTGACCACCGCGAGCAGCCGCGCCACCACCGCTTCGGCGCCCTGGTGCAGCCGCGTGCCGTCCCAGAGCGCGGGCGTGGTGTGGCCGCCGTGCGCGCGGAAGGCAGCCTCCGCTTCCGGGAAGGCGACGTTGCGGAAGCGCACGCGGTCTTCCAGCGCGTGGTCGGTGACGAAGAGGCGCGCGGTCGCGGACGGGGGATCCGCGATGCGGTGGAACAGCTCCAGCAGGGGGGTGACGGGAGGGCTCATGGTTTCAAGCCGCATCATGCCGCCGCCGGCCCCTGAAGCCGGCCCCTGAACGCGGAAAAGGGCGGAGCGCCGGTCCCCTCAAGACAGGGGGCTTCGGGCTCCACCCTTTCACGTCACGACAGGAGGTGCGGGCTTCAGCGGGTTTCGGCGGCGCCGATGCGCGCGGCCTCGCGGCGCACGGCGGCCTGCTCCAGCGCGTAGCGTGCGTCCGCGGCGTTCAGGTCCTTGAGGCGCGCCTCGGCCTCCGCCATGCGGCGACGGGCGCCCGCGACGTCGATGCCGTTGATGGGCTCGGCGGCGTCCGCCAGCACCAGCACCTTGTCGTTGCTGACCTCCACGAAGCCGCCGGCGATGAAGTACTTGTCCTGGCGACCGCCCTCGATGAGGGTCAGCGTGCCCGGCTCCACCAGGGACAGGAACGGCGTGTGGCCGGGCCGCACGCCGAACAGGCCCTCTCCGCCCGGCACGATGGCCTCGTCGGCCTGCACGGACAGGATGCGCTTCTCGGGGGTGACGATCTCGACACTCAGCTTGGCCATGAAGGTCCTCGTGCTACCGCATCAGAAAGTCAGCCGCTGGGTCTTCACGCCCACCGGCTCGAACTCCACCACCCCGGCGTCCGTCAGGCGGGGGCCCTTGCCCGGAATGCCCAGCGTGCCTTCCAGCCACTTCAGGTGGTGCGCCATCTGCCGCACCTCGGAGAGCTGCCGCGTCGTCATCAACTCCGTCAGCCGCCGCTCCTGGAGCTTCTGCCCGGTGCGGTCGAACTCGGCCGCCACCATCACCCGCGCCCAGGACAGGCCGCTGCCCCGCTTCTTCTTGCCCGCGGGCGGCTTGCCCTTCTCCACCAGCGGGTAGAGCACCCAGACCTTCTCCCCGTCGTTGGAGGCGAAGTACAGGTCGTCCACCGTCCCCACGCACACGTTCGCCGCCCAGAGGGGTCCGTTCTCCCGGAGCATCTCCAGCCGGCAGGTGCCCACGCCCGTGTCCACCATGCGCACGCTGTAGAGCCCGTTCGCGCTCACCCGCGCCCGGCTGCCACGCTCCTCCGCCAGGGCGGAGGGCGCGACACAGCAGAGCATCAGGGCGAGCGCGGCGGTCAGGCGCATGGGGGGCTTTTCGGGAGCGGCCGGTGCTACGCGGCCGCCAGCTTGCGGGCGTTCTCGATGACCTCGTTGATGTCGCCCGTCATGTAGAAGGCGCTCTCCGGGATGTCGTCGTGCTTGCCGTCCGCGATCTCCTTGAAGCCGCGGATGGTGTCCGCCAGCTTCACGTAGCGGCCGTCCTTGCCGGTGAAGACCTTGGCGACGAAGAACGGCTGCGACAGGAAGCGCTGGATCTTCCGGGCGCGCGCCACGGACAGCTTGTCCTCTTCCGACAGCTCGTCCATGCCGAGGATGGCGATGATGTCCTGGAGCTCCTTGTAGCGCTGCAGGATGCCCTGGACGCGGCGGGCCACGGCGTAGTGCTCCGCGCCGAGCACGTCCGCGGAGAGGATGCGGCTGGTGGAGTCCAGCGGATCCACGGCCGGGAAGATGGCGAGCTCCGCGATGGCGCGGTTGAGCACCGTGGTCGCGTCCAGGTGGGCGAACGCGGTGGCGGGCGCGGGGTCCGTCAGGTCGTCGGCGGGCACGTAGATGGCCTGCACGGACGTGATGGAGCCCTTGGTGGTGGAGGTGATGCGCTCCTGCAGGCCGCCCATCTCCGTGGCGAGCGTGGGCTGGTAACCCACGGCGCTCGGGATGCGGCCCAGGAGGGCGGACACTTCCGAGCCGGCCTGGGTGAAGCGGAAGATGTTGTCCACGAAGAGGAGCACGTCACGGCCCTCCACGTCGCGGAAGTACTCGGCCATGGTGAGCGCGGAGAGGGCCACGCGGGCGCGGGCGCCGGGCGGCTCGTTCATCTGGCCGTAGACGAGGACGGCCTGGCTGGCCTCCAGGTTGCTGGTCTGGATGACGTTCGTCTCCTGCATCTCGTGGTACAGGTCGTTGCCTTCACGGGTGCGCTCGCCCACGCCGGCGAACACGGAGAAGCCACCGCGCTCCACGGCCACGTTGCGGATGAGCTCCTGCAGGAGCACCGTCTTGCCCACGCCGGCGCCGCCGAACAGGCCGATCTTCCCGCCTCGGGTGTAGGGGGCGAGCAGGTCGATGACCTTGATGCCGGTCTCGAACATCTGCACGCGCACGTCCTGGTCCGTGAACGCGGGGGGCGCGCGGTGGATGGGCCAGTACTCGGTGGCCTTCACGGGGCCCATCTCGTCCACCGGGTCGCCGGTGACGTTCATGATGCGGCCCAGGGTGGCCTTGCCCACCGGCACCTGGATGGGGGCGCCCGTGTTGCGCACCTGCATGCCGCGGCCCAGGCCCTCGGTGGAGTCCATGGCGATGCAGCGCACCGTGTTCTCACCCAGGTGCTGCGCGACTTCCACCGTGAGGTTGTCCTGCGCCGTGCCCAGGTTGGGGTTCGTGATCTTCAGGGCCGAGTAGACTTCCGGGAGCCCGCCGGGCGGGAACTCCACGTCGACCACGGGGCCGAGAACCTGCGTGACCTTGCCAGTCGTCGGAACTTGAGCGCTCATGGAATCCTCTGCCTTGTCTCGTATGGCGAGCGGCCGGGACGCCGCCGCCCGTCAGGAAATCAACCCCAAGAGAAGGGGTGTGGGCGCGCCCCCTTTACCGGGGGCCCCCCGGCAGGGTCAAGCCTCCCGGGTCCGCGCGTGTAAGTCCCGCTTAGCGGAGCGGTGTCCCCAGCGCCAGTCCCCTCGCGCATCCTCCTGTCGGACCCACCTCCCTGCCCGCCCGGCGGGCGGGGGGAAACGACGAAGGGCCCGCCCCGCGCCGTGAGAGCGCGAGCGGGCCCCTGGGGGTCCAACGGACCGTGCCCTGACTACTTGAGGGCCTCGGCGCCGGAGACGATCTCCATCAGCTCCTTGGTGATGACCGCCTGACGGGTGCGGTTGTAGAGCAGGGTGTAGCTGGAGATCATGTCCGTGGCGTTGTTGGTCGCGTTCTCCATGGCGCTCATGCGCGCGCCCTGCTCGCTGGCCACGCTCTCCAGGAGCGCCCGGTAGACCTTGATGTTGACGGCCTGGGGGACCAGCCGGTCCAGCACGGCCTGACGGGAGGGCTCGTACTTGAAGTCCACCAGCGTGGGCGCGGCGGTCACCGTCTCCGGCGTGGGGGTGGCGGCGGCCTTCGTGGTGGCAGGCTGCAGGGGCAAGAGCTGCGACACGACGACGTTCTGGCTGATGGCGGAGATGAACTCGTTGTAGACGACGTAGACGGCGTCCACCTCGTCGTTGAGGAACGCGGCGGTCAGCTCCTCGGCGACGTTGGCGGCGGAGCGGTAGTTGAGCCCCGCGTACAGGCCGGCGAAGTCCTTGCGGATGGACTGGCCGCGGTTGCGGAAGAAGTCATGGCCCTTGCGGCCCACCGTCGAGACGCGAACCTGGAGGTTGCTGTTCTCGTACAGGAAGCGGTTGGCGCGGCGGATGACGTTGGAGTTGAAGCCGCCGGCGAGGCCACGGTCGGACGTGAGCAGCAGCAGCTCCACGCGGCGCACCGGGCGGGCGGCCAGCAGCGGGTGGGCCAGCTCCTGGTCGGCGGAGCGCAGCGCCAGTTCGGAGATGATCTGATCCAGCGTCTGCGCGTAGGGGCGCGCGGCGAGGATGGCGTCCTGCGCCTTTCGCAGCTTGGCGGCGGAGACCATCTTCATCGCCTTGGTGATCTGCCGCGTGTTCTTCACCGAGCGGATGCGCTTGCGGATGTCTCGAAGGGACGCCATGGGCCGGAAACTCCTCTGGGACGACGTGCGGCGCGCACCCGCGGGGACGGCCCGGGCAGGCCGGATGGGGCGGCGGGCCCCCTATATAGGCGG
>NZ_RAWG01000325.1 GCF_003611735.1 Corallococcus sicarius
GCGCGGGGGTGCCGGTGGGCGCGTTCGCGTTCATCACATACGCGGTGAGGCCCGCGGTGACACCCACCAGCAGCAGCGCGGCCACGGCGATCCGCGCCACCGGCCGGCGCCGCCCGGTCGGCTCCAGCACCTGCGACGCCGTGCCCACCGCCAGCGCGGGCTCCGCCACCCGGTGCACCGCGGTGGCGCCCAGCGCGGATTCGTCCGGAGCGTCGCCGCTCCGGGCCACGCCGCCGGAGCCCGGGCCGCGCACCGCCATGCCGCCCGAGCCCGAAGGATGGGAGACGAACGTGCCGGACGGGCCCTTCGCCAGGTCCTCCCGGTCGATGCGCCCGGTGTCCCGCCGGCCCGCGTCGCCCGGGGTCCGCAGCGCCGTGGCCTGATAGGCAGCGTCCTGACCGGGGTCGCCGCCGGGCGCGCCATACAGGCCGGTGCCGGAGTTCCCGCGCGCGGCCGGCGGCGGCGTGCGGCGCTCCCCGGTGACGCTGGAGGCCAGCTTGCGCTGCTCGGCGAAGGCCTCCGGGCAGAGGGTGCGCACGAACTCGCCCACCTCTTCGGCGCCCATCGCGGTCCCGGTGCGCAAGAGCTCCGCGTTGAGCGCGCGGGCGAAGTCGTCCGCCCGCGCGTAGCGCTCCGCCGGCACGGGCGCGAGCGCGCGGCGCACGACGGCCTCCAGCGAGGGCTCCACGTCCGGCCGGAGGTCGCCCAGGGGCGGCACCACCGGCTGCGACATGGCGGCCATCATCTCACCCACGGTGCCGTGGGGAACGAGCCCACGGCCCGCCAGCATCTCCCACACCACCACCGCGCAGGAGTAGATGTCGCTGCGGTGGTCCAGGGGCTCCGCGCGCACCTGCTCCGGGGACATGTAGCCCAGCTTCCCCATCACCGTGGCCGGCAGCGTGTACTTGCTGCGCGCGGTGGACTTCGCGAGGCCGAAGTCGATGACCTTCACCTCGCCCTCGTACGACACCATCACGTTGTGCGGGGACACGTCCCGGTGGACGATGCCCAACGGCTCCCCGTCCGTGCCCGTCTTGCGGTGCGCGTATCCCAGCCCCTCCGCCATGCGCTGGCCGATGTAGAGCGCCACCGGCGCCGGCACCGCCCGCCCCTGCACCCGCGCCTGCTCCAGCAGGTAGCCCAGGTCCACGCCCGCCACGTACTCCAGGGCCATGTAGTAGGTGCCGTCCGCTTCGCCCATGTCGTACACCTGGGCGATGGACGAGTGCACCAGGTGCACCAGCACCTTGGCCTCGTGATGGAAGCGGTCCAGGAACTGCCGGTCCTTCACCAGCGCCGGCAGGATGGTCTTCACGATGCAGGGCTTCTCGAAGCCCGCCGCCCCGGTCAGCTTCGCCAGGTACACCTCTCCCATGCCGCCCTGGCCCAGGAGGTGGACGAGCTCGTAGCGCCCGAAAAACCGAGGGGACTCTGAGGGTGCGGTGCTCATGGCTTCGGCGCGGGAGCGCAGCACGGACGCCCCCATGGAATCAAGCCGCGCGCCACGCTCCCCTGCCTTCTTTCCAGGCCTCGGACGCCGCTCGCGCCAAAACTAGAAAGTCCCGGACCCAACGGAAAAACCGGACCTGACTTCCTCCTGACAACAGCTGCGGTGTGCACCCGCGCACGTCCATGGCCGCGCGCCCCGCCGGACGTTGCCGCTTTGGCTCCGGATGCGTTCCCTGAGGGGGCCTCCCGTGGATCGTCGTTCTGGAAGGAGTCGGCCATGATGCGATGGGGATTCGTCGGTTTGCTGGCGCTGGTGGCGTGTGCGCCGGAGTCGTCCAGGCAGTCCCAGTCACAGGGACAGGCCTGCCCGGGCGTCATCGCCGGCGAGGTGGCGACGCGTCAGGGAATGGATGGGAACGAGCCCTCGAGGGAGCCGGACGACGGCCGCACGGCGACCATCATCCGCTTCCGCAAGACGGGCAGCACGCGGGCCTCGCGCGTCACCGCGGCCGGCGTCGACCTGGCACGCGACGTGGGGGCGAAGGTGAGCTTCGTCTACCGCAACATCCCCGCGGTGGCCGCGCGCGTGACGCCCGAGGAGCGCCGCGCGCTGGAGCAGAGCGACCTGGTGGAGAGCATCGAGGAGGACCAGTCGTGGTCGGCGCAGGGGCTGGCGCCCGGCCTGCTGCCCGCCCGGGTGGGGGCGGTCGCGCAGGGCGTGCTGCCCACCGGGGAGTACACCGAGGCGCTGCGCATGGTGCAGGCGCCGGAGGTGTGGGACGCGGACGGGGACGGCGTGCTGGATGTGGGCGCCCCCACGGGCGAGGGTGTGAAGGTGTGCATCATCGACAGCGGGCTGGACCTGGGGCACCCGGAGCTCCAGGGCGCCGTGGTGGCGAGCCGCGACTTCCTGGACGGGGACGACGACGTCAGCGACAGGGGCGAAGGCGGCAAGTGGGGCCTGGGCCACGGCACGCACGTGGCGGGCATCATCGCCGCGCGGCCCGGCCAGGGTGGCGTCACGGATCCGAAGTCGCACCCCGGCGGCATGGTGGGCGTGGCCCCCCGCGCCCCGCTGCTCATCGCGCGCGTGCTGGACCTGCAGGGCCAGACGCAGATGAGCATCGTGTTCTCCGCGATGGAGTGGTGCGAGTCCCAGGGCGCGCGCATCGTGTCGATGTCGCTGGGCGGAGGCACGCCCACGCGCAGCTCCCTGGAGGCGTTCAAGGCGGCGCTGGACCACGGCATGCTGGTGGTGGCGTCCGCGGGCAACCAGGGCGGTCCGGTGCTGTATCCGGCGTCGGACCCCTCCGTGGTCGCGGTGGGCGCGGTGGATCCGCACGAGCGGCGCGCGGGCTTCTCCTGCGTGGGAGCGGACCTGGACCTGATGGCGCCCGGCGTGGACGTGCTGTCCAGCTTCCCCCGGGGCATGGGCGCCTTCTCGCAGATGGCCGTGAGCGACACGGAGCCGGTGTCGCGCTCGCTGCTGTTCTCCCCCACGGGCAACACCGCGGGGAGGCTGGTGGACTGCGGCCTGGGGGACTCGCTGGACGCGTGCAAGGGCGCCACCTGTGACGGCTTCGTGGCCTACGTGCGCCCGGGCGCGCTGCCCATCGACCTGGCCATGTCCAACGTGATGATGCAGGGCGCGCGCTCGGTCATCTTCGGCGCCGACGACGGCCCCGCGGGCGGCGACGTGGACATCCTCGCCCTGCCCCGCCGGGGACACTGGGTGCCCGCGGTCAGCGTCAACCAGGCCACCGGCACCATGCTGCGCCAGCGGCTGGGCGGCCACGCCTGGGTGAACCTCTTCCCGGTGGACTACACCCACTCCTCCGGCACCTCCATGTCCGCGCCCTTCGTGAGCGGCGTGGCGGCGCTGCTCTGGAGCGCGCGGCCGGAATTGACGCCCCTGCAGATCCGCGCGGCGATGCAGGCCTCCGCGCGCGACCTGGGCACCCCGGGCAGGGACCCCGTGTTCGGTCACGGGCTCGTGCGCGCGAAGGACGCGCTGCAGCGGCTGCCGTGACTCCCTTTTCTCAAGAGCCGGGAGGGAAACAGGGCGGATGTCGAGGAGCGGAAATCCGCCGCATGGACGCAATCACGAACGCAATCCCCCGTGGAATGAACTCGCGGCGGGATTGTACGTGGCGCGCGCCGATGGCTGCCTGGAAGGCGGCCAGCCGGCGTGAAAACCCTTTCATTCTTGAATTGAGGAAATCCATGTTGCGAATTGCTGTTGCCGCCCTGGTCCTTGCCGCCACTGCCTGCGCCTCGACGTCGAGTGGTGCGGCGGCTGGAGGGCGTGGGGGCAACGCCACGGTCACGGGCAGCGTCACGTACCCGGAGAGCGGGCTGCAGGGCAACCCGTGCACCTCCGTGAGCGTGAAGGTGACCGAGGGGAACTCCGCGGCGCTGGGGTCGGGCGAGGTGAAGCAGAGCCGCGGCAACCGTTGCAGCTTCACGGTGGCCAGCCTTCCGGACGGCGCGGACCTGCAGGTGGCGTTGGTGGTGGATCCGGGCCTGAAGTGCGCAAACGGCGCGGCGCCCACCGCGACGCCGGGGCCCACGACGATGAACATCGCGAAGTACGCGTCGCCGGTCGTCAGCTACAAGCTCACCTGCGGGTGAGCCGGAAGCCCTGAAGTGCCGGGGGCGCGCCACGTCATGGGGCGTCCCCGGTCTTCCGGGTAACGGAGGACCTGGCGGGTGGGTTCGGCCAGGGACCATTGATTGCTGAACACAAGGGCGCCAAGCTCCAGCAGCCCATGTCCCCGTTCCGTTTGCGTACCGCCGTGCTCTCCCTGGCCCTGCTGGGGACGGGTTGCGAATCCGAAGCCCCCTTTCCGAGTGAGGACGAGCTCGACGAGCTGAACATCCTGCACACGCCCAGTGCGCGTCCGGAGGTGGATCCCACCAACAAGTGGGGGGACAACCCGGACGCGGCGGCGCTGGGGCACCGGCTGTTCGAGGATCCGGGGCTGTCGCGCTGCGGGACGGTGTCCTGCCGCAGCTGCCACGAGGGCGAAGGCTACACGGTGGAGACGCCCACGGCGGAGGGCTGCGGGGGCCAGCGCACGGAGCGCAATCCGCCCAGCCTGCTGAACGCGGGCTACAACCGCTGGTTCATGTGGGACGGGAGAGCGGACCGGCTCTGGTCGCAGGCCATCCTGCCGCTGACGAACCCGGTGGAGATGGACTCGGACGCGGTGGTGGTGCGCGCGCGGCTGGTCGCGGAGCCGACCTATACGGCGGCGTACACGCAGCTGTTCGGCACGGCGCCCGCGGACGAGCAGAACGGGGACCTGCTGCTGGCCAACGTGGGCAAGGTGCTGGCCGCGTACCAGCGCACGCTCAACCGGACGGACGCGCCCTTCGACGCGGACGTGCGGCGCTTCCTCCAGGCGGTGCAGGCGGGCACGGCGGAGCAGGACCCGGCGTACCTGGGGCTGAAGACGTTCGTGCGCAAGGGCCAGTGCGTGGTGTGCCACAAGGGGCGCGCGCTGACGGACGACAAGTTCCACAACGTGGGCCTGAAGGACGCGGGCCCCGGCAAGCGCGGCCAGGCGGACGCGGTGGAGGGGCTGCTGTCCTGGGTGTTCAACGCCGCGGGCGTCTTCAGCGACGCGCCCACGGGCACGGACGCGGCGCGGCTGTCCGCCCTGAACACGCAGGCGCAGAGCAAGCCGCAGGAGGTGGTGGGCGCCTTCCGCACGCCGACCCTGCGCAACGTGGAGTTGAGCGCGCCGTACATGCACACCGGCGCGGAGAAGTCGCTGGAGGACGTCGTCGACTTCTACAACGAGGGCGGCGACGCGGACGGCAGCTTCGTGGGCGTGCGCACGGAGACCATCGTCAAGCTGGACCTGAGCAGCGAGGAGAAGCAGGCGCTGGTGGCGCTGCTCAAGTCCATGACGGGCGTGGCGCGCTAAAGCCCCTTCGCGCGCTGAGCCCTCAGCGCACCAGGTGGAACTCCGTCTGGCGCTGGAAGGCCCAGTGCACGGCGCCCTGCGCGTCCAGCACCACGTCCTCCTCCTGGCCGGAGCGCACGGGCTGCTGGCCCCACTCCGGGACGGGGGTGGTGGCCTGCAGCTCGATGGCGAACCAGGACTGGGGCATCACGCGGTGCTCGCCGTTGCCGGGCACGCCCTCCTGGCGGTCCCACATGCCAATCATGGGGCCGGCGCCGTGGCCGTACAGGCCGACGGGGTGCGAGTACACGGTGCCGTTGATGCCCTCGGACTTCATGCGCGCGAGCGCGGCGCGGAGCACCTCGTTGCCGGTGCGGCCCGGCTTGATCTCCCCGGTGACGATGTCCTGGAGCCGGTTGGAGGCCTTGAGCGCGGCCTTGAGGCCGGCGGGCGCGTCCGTCTCCCCTTCGCGCAGCACGTAGCCCATGTGCTGGGTGTCGGTGTTGAGGCGGAGCGCGGTGATGCCGAAGTCACAGTGGAGCACGTCGCCGCGCTGGATGACGGGGTTGTCGCCGAGCTGCGCCTCGGTGGCGCCCTTGCGCTGCACGTCCACGTGGGGCTGGAACCAGGTGTCCAGGCCCTGGTCGGAGAGGCGCTGGCGCATCCACCACTCCACGTCCTTCGGGGTGGTGACGCCGGGGGTGATGACGGCGTTGGAGAAGGCGGTCTGGATGATGTTCCAGGCGTGCTTCGTGAGGCCTTCGTAGAAGCGGACCTCGTCGGCGCTGCGCCAGCCGAGCATGTCCAGGGGCAGGCCGCCGGCGGGCTTGAAGCGCTTCACCCAGGTGGGGCCCAGGGCCTGGGCCATGGCTTCGTATTCGCCGTGGGTGAGGCCGTCCGCGAAGGCGATGGCCTGGGACACGTCGATGGCGATGGACTGGGGCTTGCGCTCCTCCACCACCTGCTTGAGGAGGGGCCACTGTTCGGGGCCGAGGAGCTCCGCGGTGCGCTGGACGACGCCGCCGCCGTTCACCTGCTGCGGCGCGCGGCGGACATCATAGAGGCCGCCCTGCGAGCTGCCGCCCAGGGCCAGTCGCTCCACGCCCTTGTCACCGCCCCGGTCGAAGAAGACGTAGATGGTGCGGCGGCGCGCGGCGAAGGTGGTGGGGGACACGAGCGCCTTGTAGACGGGGTCCTCGTTGTACTCGCGCATGGGGATGATCCACATCTGCACGCCGTACTTGCGCATGAGCTGGGGCAGCGCGGTGTCCAGGCGCTCGCGCAGCCAGGCCTGCTGACGTTCGGCCTGTTCGCGCAGCGTGCCGAAGGGGCGCTCCGGCGCGGCGGGCGCGGGGGCCACGGAGGCGGGCGCGGCGATGACCGGGGGCTGCGCGTTCACGGGCGTGACGGGCGCGGTGGCGCAGGCGGAGGAACAGACGAGCGGGACGACGAGCAGGTGTTTCCAGGAGCGCATGGGCGCGCAGTCTGTCACGCGCTCTTTCGCGGTGCCGCACCGATGCACGGCGTCAAACCAGGCCTGGACGCTGGCTTGACGTGGAAGCCGTGGAGCCTGGAGGGACGGCGCGGGGGCTGACCTTGCGCAGCTCGTGGAAGTGCTCGCGGACGAACCGCGCGGCGTTCAGCAGGGCATCCACGGGCCCGACTCCCACCAGGCTCTCGGCCAGCGGGACCGCATGCCCGATGAGCACGGGGCAGTACCAGTCGCCGTTCGCGTCCTGGGGAATGGGGACGGGCCGCCCCAGCGTGACGCGTGAGACGTGCGCGCGTCCGTGGTCATCCTCGAAGGACCAGTAGTCGTCGGCCACGGGATCATCGATGGACGTGTGCCGTGGGGGGCCAGGGGGCATGGAGGACGCACTTCCGTGGAGGGGACTCAGAGCAGCGTGCGCGTACCTTCCATCCGTGTCCATCGCCCCCTGGCCCCAGTCGCTAGTGAACGGGCTCTCCGCCCGCCACGCACGGTCCGCAGTCGAGCGTTCCTCCGCAGCCGTCCGTCGTCACGCCGCAACCCGGCCCCTGCGATTCGCACGTCACTGGCAGGCAGGGCGCCGGGACGTACTCCTCGCTCGTGGCCAGCGTGCCCAGCTCGTTCACGCCGCCCACCACCAGCACCGTGCCCCGACGCAGCCACAGCGCGCCTGCTTCGCCTCGCGGCTCATGCAGCGTGGGAGCTTGCGTCCACATCCCGCGCACCGGATCAAACCGCTCCGCCGCCGCCAGCGTGCCTCGCGTGGAGTGCTCGCCGCCCATCACCAGCACCGCGCCCTCTGCCGTCACCAGCGCCGCGTGGTGCTCGCGCGGCAGCGCGGGCGGATCCACCCGCTCCCACGCGTTCCGCTCCGGCACGTACACCTCCGCCGTCTTCGCCGCGCGCTCCGTCGTGCCACCCACCACCAACACGCGCCCGTCCGGCAACAACGTCACGGTGTGCCCCAGACGGTGCGTGCCCGCCGCGCCGCCCATCGCGCCCGCCTTCTCCCAATGGCCCGTCACCGGGTCGTACACCTCCGCCTGCAACCCGCTCACGAACAACACCTGGCCCGACCGCAGCACCACCGCCGTCCCCGCGCCGCCTCGCACGAAGCCCGGGGCCTCCGCCGGCTGCCACGCGCCCGTCGCCGGGTCGAACAGCTCCGCCGTCCGCACCGGCCGCAGATCCACGTCCGTGCCGCCCGCCACCAACACGCGCCCGTCCGGCAACAGCACCGCCGTCGGATCGTTGCGCGCCTCGGCCAGGGACGCCGCCGCCGTCCACACGCCCGTGTCCGGCGCGTACAGCTCCACGCTCGCCAGCGCCCCCACCGTCACCCCGTTGGAGCCACCCACCACCAGCACCCGCCCGTCCGCGAGCCGCACCGCCGCGTGGTTGCGCCGCGCCGTGCGCAGCGCCCCCGTGGGCCGCCACCGTCCGGTGTCCGGGTCGAAGACCTCACAGCTGCCCAACGTGCGGTGCCCGTCGTGCCCGCCCGCCGCCAGCACCCGCCCGTCCTCCAACGACACGTAGGGCAGCAGCCGGCGCGGCGTGGACAACAGGCCCGGCGCGGGCGCCTCCACGCTCCCCGCATCCGCTCGCGGCACGGGGCCGCACGAGAACATCACTCCCAACCACAGCGCCGTGACGCGAGATGTCGAGAACCGTCGCATGACCCCACCGGGACGTCTGGCCGAAGGGTTCGTCTACCGCGCCGGTCTGACACCCAAGCCCGGCCAGGCCCAATGATTCCAGGCCCTTGTCCTGCCCTCCGGGTTGGAAGGCCCCCGGAGTCCCAGGGGCCTTCGCGACGCGCGGACGTCAGTGCCGCATGGGACCCACGGGGTCGTTCGCGGGCTCCGCGTCAATGCCCTCGCTGTGACGCGGCGGCAGGGCCCCGCCGTCGTCGTCCTCCTCCAGCGTGAGCAGGGAGTGGTCGGACGGCCTGAGCAGGACCTCGTCTCCGCGCACGGCCTCCACGTCGGAGTACTCGATGAGGTAGTCGCGCCGGGGAATGGGAATGAGCCCCCTCTCCAGCTCGAAGTGCGTGTCTCCCACGCCAGCCACCCGGCCCAGCGTGTGTCCGTCGGCGGTGCGCACCGCCATGCCCTCGCGCACGTCTCCCGCGTGAATCATCGTGTCGCTCCTCGCGCTCGAAGGGCCCGGGGCTGACCGCCGGGCCGCAACATCCCTTTCAAGGTGGGGTCGCTCCCGCGGCCGTGCGCGTCGTGGCGGGCAGCCCGGGGAGCCCCCGAGCAGGCTCCTCTCACGACAGGGGGCCGGCCCCGCGCGCACGGCGCGGCGGTGCCTACCGTTCCTGTTGGAGGACCCCCCGATGATACTGGAACTATCGAACGAGGAGTCGCGCGTCCTGAAGGACGCGCTGGACGCGACCCTGCGCACGCTGCTGGATGAGATCGCGCACGCGGATCAACGCGAGTTCAAGGAAGCCCTGCGCCACCGCTACGACCGGCTCCATGACCTCCAGCGCCGCCTGGAACCGCTCGTGGAGAGCGAACAGGTCTACGCCTGACGCGACGTCACAGCGCCCGCCCCGTCTTCCCATCGAACCGGCGCAGGTGACGCGCGTCGTGGCGCAGCCACACCGGGGATCCGCTCGCGGCGCGGAAGTCTCCGGGCGCCCGTGCCACCAGCCGCTCGCCGCCGGTCTCCACCGTCACCCAGACCTCCGCGCCCATGGGCTCCACCAGGTACACGCGGCCCTCGCGCGCATCGTCGGGCTTCGCGCCCTGGCCCACGTGCAGGTGCTCCGGCCGCAGGCCCAGCACCGCGTCCTCCGCGGGCAGCCCCAGCGTGTCCGGCTTCACCAGGTTGATGCGCGGCGAGCCGAAGAAGCCCGCCACGAACAGGTTCGCTGGCGCGTCGTACAGCTCGCGCGGCGGGGCCACCTGCTGCACCTCGCCCTGGCTCATCACCACCACGCGGTCCGACAGCGTCATCGCCTCCGCCTGGTCGTGCGTGACGTAGATGAACGTGGCCTGCAGCTGCTCGTGCAGCTTCTTGATCTCCCCGCGCATCTGCGTGCGCAGCGCCGCGTCCAGGTTGGACAGGGGCTCGTCGAAGAGGAACACCTTGGGCCTGCGCACCAGCGCGCGCCCCAGCGCCACCCGCTGCCGCTGGCCACCCGACAGCTCCTTCGGCCGGCGCGCCAGCAGCGCCTCCAGCCCCAGCATCCCGGACACCTCGCGCACCCGAGCGTCGATGTCCCCGGGCCCCATCCCCGCCACCTTCAGCGGGAACGCCAGGTTCCCCGCCACGTCCAGGTGCGGGTAGAGCGCGTAGCTCTGGAACACCATCGCGATGTCGCGCTCCCGCGGGGACAGGTCGTTCACCACCTGCCCGTCGATGCGCAGCGTGCCGCCCGACAGCTCCTCCAGCCCGGCGATGAGGTTCAACGTCGTGGACTTGCCGCACCCGGACGGCCCCACCAGCGACACGAACTCGCCGTCCGCGATGTCCAGCGTCACGCCCTTCACCGCCGCCACCCCGCCCCGGTACACCTTGCGCACGTCCTCCAGGGACACCGTCGCCACCCGCGCCACCTCCCAGCGGAATCGAAAAGGCGGCCAGCATCGCCGCCCCCACCG
>NZ_RAWG01000326.1 GCF_003611735.1 Corallococcus sicarius
CCCCTGCAACGGCCTCCCAGGCCCGGGCGCCCGCGAAGGGGCCGGAGCATTCCGGGGTGAGCCAGTCGTCGACGAAGGCCGCGACGTCGCCGGAGGACTCCGGCGTGGCCCGTCCGGCGCGCACGAGGGAGAACTCCGGCCTCAGCCGTCCCGAAGCAAGGCCCGTGAGGACGAAGGAGAACACCGGCCTGAGCCTCGCGGACACGAAGCCCGTGCGAGGTGAAGAGGACGCGGGGGTGAGCCGCCCTGGCGCGAAGCCCGTGCGGAGTGATGAAGGCGCGGCCGTGAGCCGCCCCGCCGCGAAGCCGGTGCGGAGTGATGGGGACGCGGCCGTCAGCCATCCTGGCGCGAAGCCGGTGGAAGGCCGTGCGCCCGCCAGGCCCGTGCACACGCCGGACGAGTCCGTGGCAGCCAGAGCGGCCGCGAAGCCCGTCCGTCCGCCGGAGGGCACCACGGGCAGCCGTTCCGCCGCCAAGGCCGTGCGCGCACCGGAAGAGGCCGCCGACAGCCACCCTGCCGCGAAGCCCGTGCGTGCTTCGGCAGAAGCTTCTGACAGCCGCCCTGCCACCAAGCCCGTGCGTGCGCCGGAAGGCTCCGCCGCCAAGCCCGTGCGTGCACCGGAGGACTCCGTGTCGGGCAAGGCGCCCGCGAAGGTGGCCCGCCCCGCCGAGGGCTCCGTCTCCAGCGCCCGGCGCCCCGTGCGCGGCAACGGCCCCGACTCCGACAAGTAGCTCCTGCCTCGCGTGAGGGGCACGACGTCAGCGCCCGCTCCCGCATCGGCGGCATGCCCCGGCCGCGAGAGTGGCGCACCCACGGCCCCGGTGCGGGACCGCGACGCCTACAGGCTCGCCAGCGCCACGCGGTACAGCGCGCGGTAGCCCATGCGCGGGGCGACCTCGAAGCGCTCCGCGTTGAAGATGTCGCGCAGCAGCGCCTGCCCGTCCGGCGTGGACTGCAACCCCAGCAGCGCTGTCTCCAGCGCCGTCACCAGCGGCGCCGGCAACCCCATGGCCACCGGCACGCCGTCGTTGGGCGCCTCGTCCGTGTAGGCCAGCAGCTCGAAGCGCCGGCCCGACCCCGGCCCCAGCACGTCCTCCACGCCCGTGGCGAAGGACAGCCCGGTGGAGGACGGCGGACAGAACACGCTCGTCACGTCCGCCCTGCCCTCCAGCACCGCCTCCAGCGCGCCCTGGTACGAGCCCGTGAACTGCTGCGACACGAACGCCCGCGACGGCTCCAGGCCCTGCGTCTTCAGATAGGCGCTGGGCAGCAGGTAGCCCGCCACCGAATCGCGGTCCACCCACGCCGCCGTGGCGCCCTTGAGCTTCTCCACCGTCAGCCCGGAGCCCGCCCGGCCCACCAGCGCGGAGCGGTAGCTGGACATGCCCCGGCGCACCCCGCGCGTCAGCACCCGCACGCCCATGGCCTCCATGCGCGCGCACACGAAGGGCGGCGCCCAGGCGGCGTCCGCCCGCCCGGAGAGGAGATCCTTGGCGAGCGTCTCGTAGCTGGTGGCGACCCCCACCTCCACGAGCTTGCCCAGCGCGCGCTGCAGGAACGACGCGAGCCGTTCCGCACGCTCGCGCGCCGACTCGCTGCCCAACGAGGGCGGCAGACCGAATCGGAAGGTGTGCCGCGAACCGCCGGGGGGGACGTGCGAGGTCATGCCTCTCCCTGCTTACCCCTGCTGGTCCAACCGCGCCACTTCATCGTCAGCCAGACCGAACGTTGCCTGGAGGAGGTCCAGGATGCGCTGCTCCGCGTGACTCGTCTTCCCGGACGCGTGGGCAATCTTCGTGGCCAGCTGGTACGCCTTCACCCGCTGCGGATGCGTGGCCAGCCCGTGCGCCAGCACGTGCATGCGGTGCGGCAACCCGTCCGACGCCAGCGCCGCCACCGACTCGCTGACGAAGCCCTGCGCCCGCTCCGGGCTCACGTTCTGGAAGAGCGGATCCGCCGCGAAGCTCTCCACCATCGCCCGGGCCTCCGACTCCTTGAGCTGGCCGTCCGCCGCCAGCACCAGCACCATCACCTCCGCGAACAGCCGCTCCAGCGGCTCGCCCAGCGCCTCCGACAGGCTGCCGCCCTGCTCGATGACGTCGATGATCTGCGCCACCTCGTCCTCGGAGATGCCCAGCGCGGCCTGGAACGTCTTCAAGAGCCCCAGCTCCGAGCGCGTGGCCCGCTGATCCGCCAGCGCCACCGCCGCCGCCAGCCCGAACGCCAGCATCCGGTTCTTGTGGTCCGGCAGCCGCCGGCGCAGCGACGCCATCACCTCTTCCAGGTTGCGCGCCTCCGCCAGCCGCACCGCGCTGGTCTCCACCAGCAGGTTCAGCTCCCCGGACTGGGTGCCCTCGAACTCCGGGCGCTCCAGCACGCGCGCCAGCAGCGTCTGCATCTCCCGCTGGGACACGCTGCCGTCCGCCATCGCCGCCAGCAGCATGGCTTCCACCAGCGCCGCGTTGCGCTCCTTGCGCGTCTTTATTGCCTGGTCTCGAGCCATGGACTGGCGCTCCCTTGCGTGTCGTCGGTAGGGGTGGGGACCCCGGGCCCTTCTTCGAGCGCGTTCAGTGGGTCCGGGTTCAGGGTCTTGTCCAACAGGTGCGTGGGCCGCACGTTCGACATCGCGTTGAGCAGGCTCTGGCGGACATTGGGGATCTCCTTGCCCAGGTCCTCCACCAGCTTCTGCATCCGCTTGCGCTGGAGGTTCTCCTGCGAACCGCACAGGTCGCAGGGGATGATGGGGAACTGCTTCTCCTCGGCGAACCGGATGATCTCCTTCTCCGGCGCGTAGCACAGCGGCCGGATGACCACGTTGCGCCCGTCGTCGCTCTTCAAGAGCGGCGGCATCGCCTTCAGGCTGCCGGCGAAGAACATGTTCAGCAGCATCGTGTGGATGAGGTCGTCGCGGTGGTGCCCCAGGGCGATCTTGTTGCAGCCCAGGTGCACCGCGGCGTTGTAGAGGATGCCCCGGCGCAGCCGCGAGCACACCGAACACTGCGTCTTCCCGGGCGGCGTCTTCTCCAGGACGATGCTGTAGGTGTCCTCCTTCAGCATCTTGTAGGCGTACCCCTCCTTCTGGAAGTACCCCTCCAGGATGTGCCCCGGGAATCCAGGGTGTCCCTGATCCAGGTTCACGGCGAGGAGATCAAACTTCACGGGGGCTCGCCGCTGCAGCTCCCGCAGCAGGTGGAGCATCGTGTAGGAGTCCTTGCCCCCCGACACGCCCACCATGATGCGGTCCCCCGCCTCGATGAGGCGGAAGTCCGCGATGGCCCGGCCCATGTGGCCAAGCAGGCTCTTTTCAAGACGTTGGGCGTCGTTCATCGGCGGGGCCATCCTAGCGGCGGTTCGGGAAAAAACACGTCAAAGGGGCGGGCCGGTCCGCTAGCCTGCTCTCCGCGATGCCGACCTTCCCTCAAGGTGCCTTGGATGTGGTGGACGCAGCGGGCGCGGAGGCGGCCACGCGCGTGCTCGAAGCCGCCCCCGAGCTGGCGGTGGACCTGGAAGCGGACGCGATGCACGCCTTCCGTGCCCGGCTGTGCTTCCTCCAGCTGGGGACGGACGCGGACATCTTCCTCTTCGACACCCTCCAGCCGGGCGTGGATCCGCGCCTGCTCGTCCCCTTCATGGCGGATCCGGAGCGCACCAAGTTCTTCCATGCCGCCCAGGGCGACCTGCAGTACCTGGCCGAGGCGGGCGTGCGCGTGCGAGGCCTCTTCGACACGCACCGCGCGGTGACGCTGCTGGGGTGGCCCAAGGTGGGGCTCGCGGACCTGGCCCGTGAACGGCTGGGCGTGGAGCTGCCGAAGGAGCACCAGCAGTCCGACTTCTCCCTGCGGCCCCTGCCCCCGGGCATGCGCGACTACATCGCCAACGACGTGCGCTACCTGTGCGAGCTGGGCCGCCAGGTGCGCGACGCGTGCCGCGAGGCGGACATCCTGGAAGAGGTGCTGCTCGACTGCACCCGCATGTGCGACGAGGCCGCGGCCCGTCCGGAGACGGGCGCCGAGTACAAGCCCAAGCTGTCGCGCAGCGGCCTGTCCGCGACCCAGTACGCGCTGGCGCACACCATCGCCCAGGGGCTGCACCGCCTGCGGCTGGAGTGGGCGGAGAAGGACAACGTGCCCATGGGCCGGATGCTGTCCAACATGGCCATCACGGACCTGGCGCTGAAGCAGCCCTCCACGCACAAGGACCTGGCGCGCGCGGCGGGCGTCCGGGGCGCCGTGGTGCGCGCGCATGGCGACGCGCTGCTCGCGCTCATCCGCGAAAACCAGGAGAAGGCGGCCCGGGGCGAGCTGGACCTGGACCGTGAGAGCAAGGGCCCGCGCGACCCGCACCGGCGCAAGCGCGAGGAGGCCCTCAAGGCCTTCCGCGTGGAGCAGGCCACGGCGCGCAAGGTGACGCCCAGCGTGATCCTCACCAACCCCCTCATGGACGCGCTGGCCGCGAAGCCGCCCGCGAACGTGGAGGAGCTGGGCCAGCTGCCCTATTTCGGGGAGAAGCGGATCAAGCTGTACGGCGACAAGCTCGTCGCCCTGCTGGCGCCCTTCCCAGTGCTGGGAAGCTGACGTTTCCCGCGACGAAGAGGCATACTGCGACGGAGCGCGCGAAACGCCCGGGCATCCACCTGCGGCCGCGCGGCGCAACAGCACTCCGGTCTGGATGTTCAAGCCCCATCTGGACCCGGGGTGCAGGTTGCCAGCACGGCAGGCGTGAGTACCTTTGTCCCCGCACCACCACGAGAGGGCGCTGACATGTTGGGAGCCAGGACAGGTGGGGCGCATGCAGAGGTTTCCCGGTGCATCGCCGCGAGCCTGCGGTGTCAGAGCTCCTGTGAGCGGGGCATGGCGCGCCTGACGGCCCAGGGGCTCCCGGCGGACGACGAGGCGTTCCGGCTGCTGCGCCAGTGCGCGGAGCTGTGCGAGCTCAACGTGCGCGCCCTCCAGAAGGACTCCAGGCTGTCGCGGCGCACCGCGAGCCTGTGCTTCGAGCTGGGCAGCCAGGTGGCGCGCGCCGCGTGGCTGGAGGCGCAGGATGCGGCCTCGCATGAGCTCGCGCGGGACGCGCTGCACCTGGCGCGCGCGTGCCGGCCGCTGGTGTTCGCCGCCTGAGCTTCCGGCGCCCGGCTCCGGCGCCCCCTACCCCTTCAGCGTGAGGCCATACAGCGCGCCGTACTTCGCGCGCAGGTGCTGGAGGAAGTCCCGGTCCGTGAGCCCCTCGCCGGTGATGGCGCGCACGCGCTCCTCCGCGGGCAGCCGGAAGCCCTGCGAGTGCAGCTGGACGCGCAGCCACCCGCGCAAGGGCGACGTGTCCCCCTTCGCGAGGTGCGCGTCCAGCTCCGGCAGCGCGCGCTGTGCGGCGGCGTGCAGCGACGCGGCGTAGAGGTTGCCCAGCGCGTACGTCGGGAAGTAGCCCCACTCGCCCCAGGCCCAGTGGATGTCCTGCAACACGCCCTGGGTGTCATCCGGAGGCGTGAGGCCCAGGTAGCGCCGCATGCGCTCGTTCCACGCGGACGGCAGCTCCGACACGGGCAGCTCGTCGCGCAGCAGCGCCAGCTCCAGCTCGTAGCGCAGGACGATGTGCAGGTTGTACGTCACCTCGTCCGCCTCCACGCGGATGAGCGACGGCGCCACGTGGTTGATGCCCGCGTGGAAGCCGTCCAGGTCCACGTCCGCGAGCGCCTGGGGGAAGGCCTCCTTCAGCGCCGGGAAGTGGTGCACCCAGAAGGGGCGGCCCCGGCCGACGAGGTTCTCCCACAGGCGCGACTGGGACTCGTGCAGCCCCATGGACGGCACCGCGGCCAGCGGCGTGCGCTGGTGCTCCGGCGCGAAGCCCTGTTCGTACAGGCCGTGGCCCGCCTCGTGGAGCGTGCCGAAGAGGGCGGACAGCGGGTGCTTCGCGTCCAGGCGCGTGGTGAGGCGCACGTCCTGCGCGTGCAGCGCGTTGGTGAACGGGTGGATGCTCAGGTCCTGGCGGCCCGCCTCCAGATCAAAGCCCACCGCCTCCAGGAGCCGCATCGTGAAGCGCCACTGCCGGTCGGTGTCGTAGGCGCGGCCGTCGAGGAACGCGGGCGGGGGCCGCCGGACGGACGCGAGCGCGCCCACCATGGGGATGAGCGCGTCGCGCAGCGCGGTGAGCACCGGCGTGAGGCGCTGGACGCGCATCCCGGGCTCGAAGCCCTCCAGGAGCGCGTCGTAGCGCTCTCCGTCGTGGCCCTGCGCGTCCGCCTGCTCCCGCCGCAGCGCCAGCAGCGCCGAAAGCGCGGGCTGGAAGCGGGCGAAGCTCCGGGCCTCCCGGGCCTCGCGCCACGCCTGGATGCCTTCACCCTGCGCCGCCGCCAGCGCGGTCACCAGCCGGGCGGGCACCCGCACCGCGCGCTCCCGCTCGCGGGTGAGCACGCGCACCATGGCCTGCTCGTCGGGCGTCATCGAGCCGGCGCCAGCGCCGGGCCCGGCCGCGTGGGCCAGGGCGTCCCCCAGGCGCGGGTCCACCAGCCGCTCGTGGTGGAGGGCGTGGAGGGTGGAGAGCTGCTGGGCGCGGGCGGGGGCCGCCTTGGAGGGCAGGTACACCTCCCGGTCCCAGGCGGCCAGGTTGATGACGCCGTGCAAGTCACTCAGCTCATGCATCCGGGAGCGCAGCCAGGTGTCCATGGCTGTGTTTCTAGCGTGCTTCCAGGGTATGAGGACGCGGCGATGGCCAACATCCTCCAATTCTTCATGGCACCCGACGATGAGGTCGCCTTCTTCCGTTTCCTCGAGCGTCACGTGCTGGAGGTGTACCCCCGGCGCGTGCCCGTGGACTGGAAGCCCTTCCGCGCCAGCAAGGACACCATCCCCCACCTGCCGGAGGAGGACCTGTACCTGGTGGCGAGCGACATCGGCCCGGCGATGGTGGACAAGGTGAAGCGCGGGCCGGACAAGGGCTCGTGGCGCATCGACGAGGTGCGCTCGCCCGTCATCTTCATCCAGCGCTCGCGCCGCAACGAAGAGGGCGAGCTGCTCAGCGGCCAGATGTGGGTGGAGCTGGAGGTGACGTCCCAGACGGGCCGGCGCGACGCGGCCCCGGACAAGTTCCGCCGCCTCTACCTGGAGGTGGAGGAGTTCATCAAGAAGACCTTCCGCCGGGGCGACCCCAAGGACTTCTTCGTCGGCCCCAAGGCCGCGCGCCTCTTCAAGGAGGGGCTCGTGCTGCGCGACTCCGCCTTCCGCGGCGGCACCGTGGTGCCGCACAAGTAGTCAGGCGGCGGTGTCCTGGACCTGGGCCGCGTCGGGAGCCTCGGTGGCCGTGCCGGGCCGGGCCTGGGCCCCCGCCCGGACGAGGCGCGGCGCCAGCATCAGCGCCAGCGTGAGCGGGGCGAACAGCATCACCGGGAACTGGAAGCGCAGGTCCGGGTTGGGCGACAGCACCAGCCACGCGGCGGTGTTGGTGAGCGCGCACTGCATGACCAGCAACATGCCCACGCTGCGCTGCCGCCACAGCACGACGCCCAGCGCGACGAGCAGCAGGTACAGCGACGGGGCGGGCTGCCATACCGCGGCGCGCACCGGAGGCGGACCGACGTACGCATCAATCAGCCGCTGGGTGTACCCCAGCGCCAGCCTGGGGAACCAGGAGCGCGTCTTCCAGCCGAAGATGTTCGGGTCCACCGTGTTGCCGGACGGATGGAACGGGCCGATGTAGAGCAGCGAATCCGGCGCCCACAGGTAGCGGGTGACGCACGCCCACTGGTCGAAGAACGCGTCCGGGTGGCGCCACGCGAACCGGCCCACCACGCGCGCCAGCTCCAGCCCCTTGCCCTCCAGCCGCTCCGGGTGGTCGTACAGCGGGGTGGAGGGCAAGATGAGGCTGAGCACGGCCTCGCAGACGTAGCGCTTCTGCCACTCCTCCAGCGGCATCAGCTGGGTGAGGGTCCGCAGGTCCTCCGGCGGCAGGGTGTCCGCGTGGAGGGCGGCGGCGCCCAGCCGGTGGATGCTCAGCACCTGGGTGAGCAGCGGCGGCGCGGGCTCCACCCCGGCCGCGCTGTACACCGGGCCGCGCACCAGCAGCGTCAGGCCCACGCCCACCAGCAGCAGCGTGCCGCGCTCGCGGCGGCCCCGGTAGCGCCAGAGCGCGCTCAGCAGCAGGGGCGCCGCCAGCAGCGGGCCGTTGTGGCGCAAGAGGCTGATGCACGCCGCGCACAGCCCCAGCTGCGCCGCGGCCTTCACGGTGAGGCCGCCCGTGCGCTCCGCGCGCAAGAGCAGGAGCACCCCCCACAGGCATATCAGCGTGAAGGGCGCGTCCTTCCACACCGCGATGACATTGGTGCCCAGCGCCGGGGACAGCGCGGCCCACGCCACCACGCCCCAGCAGGCCCAGCCGGGCACCTTCCAGTGCCCCAGCTCCTCCAGCACCTTGCCCAGGAGCCCGGCGAACAGCAGCACCTGGAGGGCGCTCACGGAGGCCATGGAGTCGAACGGCCCGGCGATGAGCCACAGCCACCACGTGTGGAACGGCGGGTGCCAGTTGACGAACCGGCGCGTCGTCACCTGCTCCCACTGCAGCAGCGGATCAAACCCCACGAGCCCCGGGAAGTAGAGCAACCACAGGAAGCCCCACGCCAGCACGAGCGGCAGCGCGTACCGGGCCCAGCCCGCACGGCGCCGGGCGAACGCGGCCGCGCGCCCGTCCCCCCAGCGCGCCTCCAGCAGGAGCCAGAAGACGAGCCACGTCCCCAGCACCATGAGGACGTCCGCCACGTCGGGCACCCAGAAGCCCGGACGCATTTCGGGGACGCGCACGTGCACGAGGCCGTCCGCGTCGGTGCGCGCCTCGAACGGGAGCGACGCCCCGGGGTCTCCCCAGAGGGCCGGCGCTCGCGGTGTCACCCACGTCACCTGGGACACGGTGCGTGCGCTCAGGTGCGCCAGCGTGACCTCCGCCGACACCGTCCGCCGGGGCAGCGGGATGCGCACCTCGTGCACCCCGTCCGGCAGCCCGTGCCCCACGTGCAGGGCCAGGTCGTCGGACGAGAGGGGCCGCTCCTGGAAGCCGTGGCCCTGCCGCTGGAAGGACACGCTGCCCGTCAGCGGCCACCCCACCGCGGCAAAGCGCACCCGCAACTCGGCGTCAGGGCCCGCCTGGTACTTGAACAACGGCCAGAGCGCGAGCGCCCCGAAGAGCGCCCATGCCAGCCATCCGCCTGGATGCCTCCGCTCCGTCCCGCTCACGTCCATGGCTCAGCTCATCCCTGAAGAATGGCGCCCCCCACCGGCCCGGAAGGGGAAGGCAGCTGCTGCTGGCTTCCCGTCTTGACCGGGGCCGTCGCGCGAATCATCGGGGCCCCGGAGACGAACTTCAATTCCGGATGCTAATGCCAGGCGACTTCCCGGAGCGCGGGGGGGGTGACTGGCGCGGTGGAGACCCCGCCCCGCCGCAGCCGGGGCGCGAGCGCCCACGCGAGCAGCAGCGGCGCCATCACCACCGTGGGGAAGAGGAAGCGCAGGTCCGGGTTCGGGGAGAGCGCCAGCCACGAGAGCATGTTGAGGATCGCGCTCAGCACCACCAGCAGCGGCCCCAGGCTGCGCTGCCGCCAGAGGACGACGAGCAATCCCGCGACGAAGAGGTACAGCGACGCGGCGGGCTGCCACACGAGCGTCCGCAACAGGCCGTGCTTCGCGTAGGAGTCGAAGACGGCGTGCTCGAAGAACGGCTGCGCGGGGGCGAACCACGTCCGCGGCCGGACGCCCGCGGTGTTCGGATCCACGGTGTTGCCGCCGCCGTTGAAGGGCCCGATGTAGAGTTCCGACTCCGGCGACCAGATGTAGCGCGTGACGCAGACCTGCTGCTCGAGCAACGCGTCCGGGTGGCGCTTCGCGAAGCGCCACAGCATCCCCGCGAGCTCCAGCCCCCGCCCCTCCAGCTTCGGCCTCTTCAGGGGCGAGCCGAACACGAGCGGCCCCACGGAGAGGCAGTTGTAGCGGCTGCGCCACTGCTCCAGCGGCATCAACTCCGACAGGACGCGTGCGTCCTCGGGCGGCAGCTCCGGGTCCTTCGCCGCGGCCCCCAGCCGGTGCACGGTCAGCACCTGCTTGAGCACCGCCGGCGCCGGGGACACCCCCGCGATGGCATACCCCGGCCCGCGCACCAGCACCGTGAGCAGCACCAGCACGCACACCAGCGTCCCACGGGCGCGCGGGTCGCGGTAGCGCCACAGGCACAGCAGCAGGAGGGGGGCGCTCACCATCGGCCCGTTGTGGCGCAGCAGCGTGATGCACGTCAGACACACGCCCAGCCACGCCGCGTCCACCCCGCGCAGGCCCCGCTGGCGCTCCGCGCGCAGCAGCAGCAGCAGCAGCGCCAGACACACCCACGTGAACGGCGCGTCCTTCCACGTGGCGATGACGTTGCTGCCCCAGGCGGGCGACAGCGTGGCCCACGCCACCACCCCC
>NZ_RAWG01000327.1 GCF_003611735.1 Corallococcus sicarius
CCCGTCACCCCTGCCCCGACGCCCGTCGCAGCGCCCGTCGTGCGCGCGGCGCCGTCCCAGGCGGTGGCGCTGTTCGGCGTGGCCCGCCAGTCGGCCGCCTCGGACCAGGCAGCGAAGCTGGAGGACACGCTGTCGCGGAAGCTGGGCGCGGCGGGTGATGTGGAGTTCGTGGACCTGGCGACCGCGTTCCCGGCGCCGGAGCCCCAGGGCATCCCCAAGGGGGACGCGCTCTTCGACGAGGGCCGCTCCGCGTACGACAACCTGGATCCCGACACCGCGGCGGTGAAGTTCAAGGCGGCCGCGGACGCGTACGTGCAGCGCCCGGGCGACCTGCGTCCGGAGAAGCTGGGCGAGGCCTACCTCTTCCAGGGCGCCTCGCAGCTGCTCAACGGCGACGTGGCGGGCGCGAAGGTCGCCTTCACGAACGCGATGGTGGCGGAGCCGTCCCTGCGGCCGGACGCGGGCCAGTTCGGCCAGGACGTGCAGCGGGTGTTCGCGGAGGCGCAGAAGGAGCTGGCCGCGCAGCCCCAGGGCTCGCTGGTGGTGACGTCCCAGCCGCAGGGCGCGCGCGTGCTGGTGCGCGGCCGCGACGTGGGCGCGACGCCGCTGTCGTCCGTCAAGCTGCCGCCGGGCCGCTACCCCGTGCAGGTGGTGCTGCCGGGCTACGCCCCGTCCGTGACGTACGCGGAGGTGAAGCCGTCCGCGCCCACCGAGGTGAAGGCGAAGCTGTCCTCCGCGCCCGGCCTGTCCGCGCTGCGTGACGCGGCCGCGAAGGCCGGCACGGAGCAGGCGTTCGACGCCGACGGCGTGCCCCCGGAAGTGGGCGCCATCGGCGAGCGGCTCAACGCGCGCTACGTGGTGGTGGCGGCGGCGTTCCAGGACAAGAAGGGCCGCCTGCACGGCGAGGTGCAGGCGTGGGACCTGCGCACGAAGAACCGGCTGCGCGGCGTGGAGGTGGACTTCGGCGAGCGCGACGGCAAGGGCAGCGCGAACGACGCCGCGGAGCAGGTGCACACCTTCCTCACCGGCTCCGCCCTGCCCCAGGGCACCACGCCGGGCAGGAACGCGGTGGCGTCCTCGGGTGACTCCGTGCTGCGCAAGCCCTGGTTCTGGGCCGCGGCGGCGGGCGTGGCGGCGGTGACGGCGGGCGTGGTGTACGTGGCCACGTCGGACCGCGCGCCCGGCTTCAACCCCGTGAACGGGTTGCCCGGTGGAATTTCCTTCTAGTGCCTGCGTCAAGCGTCCAGGACTCCCCATGAAAGCCCTCTCGCTCGCGCTCGTGTTGCTGCCCGCCCTGGCGCTGTCGTCCTCGCCCCCTCCGGGCCGTATCTCCGCGCTGCTCATCCCCATGGACCCGTCGTCCGAGTCCTCGGGGGTGCAGATGGAGAACTACATGAACGACGCGCTCGGCAACTTCGCCAACTACTCCGTGCGCAAGCCGAAGGACCTCTTCGGTCTGCCGGACGACGCGGCGGCCCAGGCGTCGTTCCAGCGCGCGAAGAAGGGCTTCGAGGAGAGCGTGAAGGCCTTCGAGGCGCGCGAGTACGAGGACGCGGAGCGCAAGGTGCGCGCCACCCTCAAGGAAGTGCAGGGCTCGGTCGCGGCCATGCCCTCGTGCTTCCCGCTGTGCGACGCGCTCGCGCTGCACGGCGCCATCCTCCAGCTGCGGGGGGACGTGGAGGAGGCGAAGCTGCTGCTCATCGACCTGATGGCACTCAACCCCACCTTCGAATTGAACCCCAAGCGCTTCAGCCGGGACTTCATCGGTCTGCGGGTGCAGGTGGCGACAAGCCGCACGTCGCAGCTGCGCGGCACCGCCACCTTCAAGTCGCGGCCCGCCGGCGCGCGCGTCTTCGTGGACGGCGAGGCGGTGGGCTACACGCCCGTGACGCTCCCCGCGCTGCCGGTGGGCAAGCACCTGGTGCGCATGGAGCGCCCCGGCTTCCGCCAGTTCGGACAGATCGCGGAGGTGACGCCGGACGACACGGAGGTCAGCGCGGCGCTCGTCCCGACGGCGACGTACAAGGCCTACGACGTGCAGCTCGACAAGGTGGTGGGCGACGTGTCGCGTCCCAGCGACAAGCCGGCCAACGCCGTCGTGGCGCTGGGCAAGTCGCTGGGGTTGGACCGGACGCTGCTGGGCACCGTGCGTGTCATCCCGGAGAAGGGCACGGAGCTGGCCGTGGGGCTCTACGACGTGAAGAGCGGCAAGCGCCTGGGCTCGCGGCGGCTCGTGCTCCAGGGCGACGAGTACGGACAGCTCAAGCTGGAGATGGAGCGGGTGGTCAACCAGCTCATCAACACCGAGGGCGAGAAGGTCATCCGGGCCAAGGATCCGCTGGAAGGCCGCAGCGGCGCGGAGGACTGGAGCGCGGAGGACCGCGGCGGCCAGCAGCGACAGTCCGAGAAGAAACGCTCCACGGACGACCCCTTGGATTCGATGTCGGGAACCGAGGATTGGTAGCGGACGGCGCTTGTCCCGGGACGGACTGCCCCTAGAGTCCCGGGCCGCATGCGCCTCCTGCCGCTGTTGACCCTCCTCCCGACGTTCGCGCTCGCGCAGACGGGCGCCGTCGTCCGCGCGCCCACCCCGCCCCGGGGCATCACGCTGCCGCCCACCAACGCGGCGCTCGTGGACGAAGCGCCCGCGCTGTCGCTCAACCCCGCCGGCCTGGGCTTCCTGGACGCGGGGCAGCTCTTCTACCTGCACGAGCGCAACCTGGAATCGGACGCCGTGGGCGACGCCGTCTTCCTCGGCGCGCGCCTGCTGGGGCTGGGCGCGGGCTTCTCGCTGGAGTGGATCCGCGGCGAGAACGCGCCCGACTACCGCAAGACGTCCTTCGGCCTGTCGCTGGGGCCCCGCACGCTGCAACTGGGCGCGGCGCTGCACGACTTCAGCTCCGATGACCGCGCCATTGGCGGACTCACCAGTTGGGACGTGGGCCTCACCGCGCGCCCCGCCCGCTTCCTCTCCCTGGCCGCGGTGGCGAAGGAGCTGAACGCCCCGGAGAGCGACGGCATCAAGCTGCCGCGCCGCTACAACTTCGGCGTGGGCCTGCGCCCGCTGGACGAGCGCTACACGCTGGGCGTGGACTGGCTCTTCGCCGAAGGGGGCTTTCGCGAGGGGCTGGCCACGTACACGGTCCAGGCGGAGGTGGTGCGCGGCCTGCGGCTGGGCGGCGGGCTGTCCCACGGCTTCGTCAGCGGCATCCCGCTGGCGCTCCAGTTCTCCGCCACGGTGGACCTGGGCCACGCGGGCCTGACGTACGCGGCGGGTGGCGCGGGCAACGGCCTGGACCACGTGCTGGCGCTGCGCCTGTCCTCGGAGCGCTACCGCTCCGTGAACGGCTCCCACGGGGTGGTGACGCTGCTGGACCTGGACGACATGCTGTCGGGCGGCGTGAGCCCGGTGCTGTCGGTGCTGGGCGTGAGCGAGTCGGACCCCTACCTGCGGCTCTTGAAGTTCCTGGACCTGGCCGCGCGCGACGAGCGGCTCCAGGGCGTGGTGCTGAAGATGGAGGGCCTGCCCGGCGTGGGCTGGGGCGGGGCGGAGGAGCTGCGCCAGTCCATCCTGCGGCTGCGGCAGGCGGGCAAGAAGGTCGTGGTGGTGATGCTGTCGGGGGATGACCGCTCGTACCTCGTGGCGTCGGCGGCGGACGGCGTGTACGCGCTGACGGAGGCGTCGCTGCCCATCAACGGGCTGACGGTCAGCGTGACGTCGCTCGGCGGCACCATGGAGAAGCTGGGCATCCACTGGGACGTGGCGCGCGTGGGCGAATACAAGACGGCGACGGATCAGCTCACCCGCTCCGACATGAGCCCGGCGGAGGAGGAGACGCTGAACGCGTACCTGGACGGCCAGGTGGCGCACTACGAGAAGGCCGTGGAGGCCGGACGCAAGCTGTCGCCGGAGAAGCTGCGCGCAGCGTGGACGGGCGGCATCCTGTCCTCGCGGCTCGCGCAGAAGGCGGGCCTGCTGGACGGCGTGGTGTCCGCGACGGACCTGGACGCGCGCGTCGCGGAGTGGTTCCCCGGCATGCGCTTCTCCCCCACGTATGCGCCGCGCGACGAGCGCGAGGACCGCTGGGGCCTGCGCCGCCGCATCGCGGTGGTGCCCATCCTGGGTGACATCACCGGGGGCCGCAGCCGCGAGGATCCGCTGGGGTTCTCAAGGCTCGCCGGCGCGGAGACGGTGGTGCGCGCGCTCGCGCAGGCGCAGGCGGACCCGTCCGTGGTGGCCATCATCCTGCGCGTGGACTCGGGCGGCGGCGACGTGCTGGCGTCGGACCTGATGTACCGCGCGGTGCTGGAGGCGAAGAAGCACAAGCCCGTCATCGCCTCCATGGGCGACGCGGCGGCGTCCGGCGGCTACTACGCGGCGGTGGGCGCGGACGAGGTGCTGGCGGAGCCCACCACGCTCACGGGCAGCATCGGCGTCTACTACCTGAAGCCCGCGCTGGAAGGCCTGGGCGCGAAGCTGGGGCTGAACCAGCAGACGCTCAAGCGCGGGGAGCTGGCGGACATCCTGGAGTGGTGGCAGCCGTGGACGCCGGAGCAGCAGGCCGCGGTGCAGGCGTGGGTGGACGACTCCTACGACACGTTCATCACCGAGGTCGCGCTCAACCGGAAGATGGACAAGGCGAAGGTGGACGCCGTCGCCCGGGGCCGCGTGTGGAGCGGGCAGGACGCGCTGGCGCGCGGGCTGGTGGACGGGCTGGGCGGCCTGCACGAGGCGACGCTCGCGGCCCGGAAGCGCGCGAAGGTGTCCCCCACCGAGGACCTGGAGCTGGAGGTGATGGGCGGCGCCCGCGGCTTCCTCTCCGGCCTGGGCGGGGAGCCCGGCGTGCACGCGCTGGCGGGCCTCCTGCTGCCGGCCATGTCGGAGCGTCCCCCGGAGGCCCTGTCCCTGCTTGCCCGGGAGGTGGGCCTGGGGTCGCCCGAGCTGCTGCGCCCCGGTCTGAAGGCCATGCTCCCCTTCAGCGTGCGCATCCGCTGAAGGGGCTCAGGGGTCGCCCGGAGAACACGCCACGCGCACGGGCGGCGAAAATCCGGGCGCCGAATCCGGGCGCTCTGTTAGGGTGGTGAGTGCCTCCCGGCCGGCGCTAGGGCCGTCGGGGGGTTTCAGGAACCGGCGGTTTCGGCCTTCTCGCAGGCCCCGCGTCCGGCTTCCTGTCCCAAAACCTGCCTCCTGACGTCCCCGGCGCCCCTTTTGTGGCCGCCGCACTCCAGGGTCGTCATGGCGTGGAGCCCCATGAGCGAGAATTCCGACAACCCCGAGACCCGCAACCCGCCGCCGCCGCCCGTGGCCGCCCGACCCGCTCCGCCTCCCGAGGCGGACGACGATGGGGGTGACGACGAAGGCGACGAGGGGCCCGACGAGGGTGATTCTTCCGCAGGGGGTGCCCAGCAGGGCGGCGCGCCCGGAAGCCCCGCCGGCCAGGGTGGCCGCCGCCGCCGCCGTCGCCGCCGCCGCCGTGGCGCGCAGGTGCACTTCACCCCGGAGGGTCAGGCCTACCGCATGCAGCCGGGCCCGGACGGCCAGCAGGTGCAGGTGTTCCTGACGCCGCAGGAGCTGGAGCAGTACCGCCAGCGCCAGGCCCAGCAGCAGCAACAGCAGCCCCCGGCGGCCGCCGCCGCTCAGGCGCCGCAGCAGCAGGAGGGCCGTCCCCAGCAGGAGGGCCGCCCGCAGCAGGAGGGCCGGCAGCAGCAGCAGCACGAGCACCCCCGGCAGCAGCGCGGGGGAGGCCATGCCCAGGCCGCGCCGCAGCAGAACCTGGCGCCGGTGGAGGGCGTGCTGGACATGGAGGCCAAGGGCCCCAACGCCTTCCTGCGCCAGGTGAAGCGCAACCTGCTGGCCTCGCCGGACGACCCGGAGCTGCCCAAGAACCTGGTGCAGAAGCTGCGCCTGCGTCAGGGTCAGTACCTGAACGCGTTCGCGCAGATGCGCGGCCACAAGGGCGTGGTGCAGAAGGTGGACCTGGTGGACGGGCGCCCGCTGGACAGCGCGCCCAAGCTGCCGCACTTCGCGGACCTCACCTCCGTGGACCCCACCGAGCGGCTGAAGCTGGAGAATGGCCACAAGGAGATGGTCACGCGGGTGTTGGACCTCATCGCGCCCATCGGCAAGGGCCAGCGCGCGCTCATCGTCGCCCCGCCGAAGACGGGCAAGACGATCATGCTCCAGCGCATCGCGCAGGCGGTGATCAACAACCACCCCGAGTGTCACGTCATGGTGCTGCTCATCGACGAGCGGCCCGAGGAAGTGACGGACATGCGCCGGAGCATCAAGGCGGAAGTGCTCGCCTCCAGCTCCGACCGGCCCACGGGCGACCACCTCAAGGTGGCGGAGCTCGCGCTGGAGCGTGCGCGCCGGCTGGTGGAGACGGGCAAGGACGTGGTCATCCTGCTGGACTCCATCACCCGCCTCGCGCGCGCCTACAACAAGGAGGTCGACAGCTCCGGCCGCACGATGACGGGCGGCGTGGACAGCCGCGCCCTGGAGCGCCCCAAGCGCATCTTCGGCGCCGCGCGCGCGACGGAGGAGGCGGGCTCGCTGACCATCATCGGCACGGCGCTCATCGACACCGGCAGCCGCATGGATGAAGTCATCTTCGAGGAGTTCAAGGGCACGGGTAACTCCGAGGTCACCCTGGACCGCCTCCTCGCGGAGAAGCGCATCTTCCCGGCCATCAACATCCCCCAGTCCGGCACGCGCAAGGAGGAGAAGCTCTTCACCCTGCGCGAATACGAGAAGGTGAAGAAGCTGCGGCAGATGCTCTTCTCCGTGAAGCCGGTGGAGGCCATGGAGGCGCTCGTCAAACGGCTCGGTCGGTACACCTACAACGACGAGTTCTTCGACGAGATGTAGCGCGCAGGCCCCTCGCGGGGTGGTGTGGCGGGTTCTGGATTCACGTAAGGTGAACGCATGATTCAGGGCTCGGGCCGCTGCCATTACCACCCCGACCGCGCGGGCCTGGGCGTCTGCGTGGAGTGCCGCCGCGTCATCTGCCGCGAGTGCACCACGCAGTTCGAGGGCATCAACCGCTGCGCCAGCTGCCTCGACACGCGCCGCAAGACGCTGGAGGGGCCGCCCCCCCGGCAGGAGTGGAGCGTGGCGCACGTGGTGATGGCGCTGGTGGGCGCTGCCCTCTTGTGGGGCGGCGTCGTGCTCGCGGCCCACGCGGTGGGCTGAAGCGATGGCCGTCTCCGCGCTCGAACTTCGCCCCCGGGGGGCGGTGGCCTTGATGGATGCGGCGCTGCGGCTGTGCGCGCGCAACGCCGGCCTTTGGGCGCTCACCCTGCCCGGCGGTGCCGCGGTGGTGGCCGCGCTGCTGCACCTGGTGGACGCCGTGGACCACGGGCGCTCCCCCACCCTGCCCGCCCTGTACCTCACGCTCGCGTGGCTGTTGCGCGGCGTGGGCCAGGGCGCGGCGTGCCACTACGTGCAGGCGGTGCTGCTGGGGCCGGAGGCGGAGCCCTCCGTGCGTCCGTCGATGCGCGCGGCGCTGGGACGGCTGCCCAGCCTCTTCATCGCGGTGGCGTACCTGGCGTTCTTCAACGTGTTCACGGTGGTGCTGTCGCTGGGCATCGCGCTGTTCATCCTCTCCGCGCAGGGCGTGGGCTACGCGGCCACGATGCAGGGCCGGGGCAGCCCGCTGGGGCTGTACGGCCTGTGCGCGCGGCTCCTGGGCCCCTCGCGCGGGACGGCCACGGGGGTGCGGTGGTTGATGGCCGTGCAGGTGCTGGTGTTCTTCAACCTGCACGTGGGGCTCAACTTCCTGCTGTACCTCGCGCGGCAGTTGCTGGGCATCGACCTGACGTTCGCGGAGCGGTTCGCGTCGCTGGACAACCCGCCGTGGCTGATGTTCCTCGTGGCGACGACGTTCGCCCTCTTCGAGCCGCTGCGCGCGGCGACGGCCACGCTGCTGCTCATCGACGGGCGCGTGCGGCAGGAGGGGCTGGACCTGCTGGCCGCCGTGCAGCAGCTGCCGGAGCGGAGCACGAAGCGCGGCTCGGGCGGCTCGGGCGGCTCGGCCGATTCGAAGGGCGTCGCCGCCGCGCTGCTCGTGGCCGTGGGCGTGCTCCTCGGGTTCCCCACCCCGGCCCATGCAGCTCCCCCCAAAGCTCCGGCGACGGCTCCGACGAAGGCTTCGGCGACGGCGGAGCGTGAGGCCGTGCGCGACCGGCTGGTGACTGTGGTGGTGCACTGCGAGGTGCCCGACCTGGTGGAGGAAAAGACCATCCAGGACCTCGACGCGCTGGGCGCGGCCGAGAGCGCGAAGCTGGAGCGCTTCGTGCGCCACCTGGAGCAGCTGGCCCTGGACGACGAGGACTGTGAGGCGGCGACGGCGGCACTGGAGTCGGGGCTCGCGCAGGTGACGGCGACGGCGGAGGCCCAGGCGCGCGTGGACGCCCGCGCGGCGACGGACCGGGCGCGCTCCATCCTCGCGCGGCCGGAGTTCCACGAGCGGCCAGAGAAGGACCCCGCGGATCCGAAGCAGGAGGAGGTCCCTCCGGAGCCGAGCTGGTGGCGCCGCTTCATCGACAAGCTGGGTAAGTGGTTGGAGGAACTCTTCCGCCGCGAAAGGCCCGCGCCCGAGAGGGACACGGCCCTGCCGGTGAGCGGCGGTGCGGCGGCCAATGTCCTGGTGGTGGCCCTGGTGGCACTGACGCTGGCGGTGCTGGGTGTGGTGGTGGTGGGCGTCCTGAAGCGGCGGCCCGGCGGGACAGGCCCGGCGCTGGAGGTGAGCACCGTGGATGCCGCGGCGCTCGCGGGCAACCCGGACCATGCCCTGTCGCGTCCGCCCGAGGGCTGGGCGCACCTGGCCGACGCGCTGGCCGCCCAGGGCGAGTACCGCGAGGCGGTGCGCAACCTGTACCTCGCGCTCCTGTCGCGCCTGCACCGCGACGGCGCCATCCTGTACGACGAGACGCTGAGCAACTGGGACTACCTGCGCGCGTTCCGGGGCCGGCCGGAGGTGAAGGCCCCCTTCCGCGAGCTGACGCGCCGCTTCGACTTCGTCTGGTACGGCAACCTCCCCGTGGGCCGCGAGGGCTACGCGGAGTTCCGCGCCATCACCGCCCCGCTGCTCGCCGCGCCGCCCGTGCAGGAGGCCGCCGGTGCGTGACCGCTTTCCGCTGCTCGTCCTGGGAGGCCTGCTGCTGGCCGGCGTGCTGGGTGCGTTCCTCGTGCGCGGCGCCCAGCGTGGCGGCTTCGCGGATCCGCTGTCCACCTTCCGTGCGGAGCCCGACGGTGCGCGCGCGCTGTTCCTGTTCGCGCAGGAGAGCGGCCTGCCGGTGACGCGGAACATGGCGGACCTGCGGCTCGTGTCCGGCCCGCAGACGCTGGTGCTGCTCGCCGTCGAGTTGGAGGACTCGCACGAGGAGGATCCGGATCAGACGCGGCTCGCCTCGGAGCCGGACGCGGGCGTCGACGACGAGGAGGCGCCGCACCAGGGCTTCAACGTGCTGCGGGCCCAACAGCTGGACGAAGCCGAGGTGGAGCGGGTGCTGTCGCACGTGCGCGCGGGGCACTCGCTCGTGTACGTGCCCTGGGGCTCGCGGGAGAACCCGCTGCTGGACGAGCTGGGGGTGAAGCTGGACAAGGCGGACACCTCGCTGCCCATGCGCACGCTGGTGGCGCCGCTGCCCACGCCGTACACGCTGGGCGTCGAGCGCGTGGAGACGAAGGTGCAGGCCTACCTGCGGCTTCCGGAGAACGCCGTCACGGTGCTGGAGGATGAACGCCTGGGCTTCGCGGTGGCGGCGGTGATTCCGGTGGGACAGGGCCACGTGCTGGTGGTGGGCGCGCCGGAGCTGGCGATGAACCGGGCGCTCGCGCGGGCGGACAACGCCCAGTTCTGGCTGAGCGCCCTGGGCGCCCTGGGCCCCGGCCCCTACGCCTTCGACGAGTTCCACCACGGCTTCACCAACGAGCGCTCCATCGTGGACTTCGCGCGCCGCTACGGCCTGCACTTCGCGGTGGCGCAGCTGCTGCTCGGCGTCGCGCTGTGGGCGGGCGCCCTGAAGCGCTTCGGCCGGCCGCGTCCGCCTCCTGAGTCCGTGCGCGTGGGCGCCACGGACGCCCTCTTCGCCATGAGCCGCCTGTACCGCGAGGGCCGGCACCACGCCTTCGCCGCGGGGCTCATCTCCCGGGGCCTCACGCAGCAGCTCGCGCCGCTCGCGGGCCTGCCCTCCCACTCCACCGTCGCCGCGGTCGCCGAGGGGCTGGGGGCGCGGGGGCGTCAGGACCTGGCGCACGGGCTGCTCGACGTGGCCCGACAGACAGACGCCGTGCAGACGGACGCCGACCTCCAGACCCTCGCCACTTCCGCCGCGCACGTGCGCGAGCGCATCCACCCCGCCGGCACCGCCCGGCCC
>NZ_RAWG01000328.1 GCF_003611735.1 Corallococcus sicarius
TATAAGAGACCGGGCCTAGGGCGGGCCACGCTCTCGGCGGAGGCCATCGAGACGGGCGAGCCCGGGGACGGCACGGCGCAGGCGCGGCACTACCGGGACGAAGCGCTGGTGCCCGGCATGGCGGGCCCGGAGGGGCGCACGGTGTCCGTGGGCGTTCTGCAGCCCGCGTCCCTCGGGGGCCGGCCCGCGCAGCGGATCCGCGCGGAGCTGGACGGCGTCGGAGGTCCGACGCAGCTGGTGGCGTGGTTCGTGCCCCGGGGGGAGTGGGTGTACCGGATCGTCATCACCTGGCCCCGGGGCTACTCCGGCTACGCGCGGGTGGTGGAGCGGATGACGGCGGACGTGCGCTTCGAGGAGCCCGCGGGCCTGCGGGTCGCCCGGGCGCGGGCGCTGCTGGTGCCGGGCGTCGCGGGGCCGCTGCGCGAGCTGGGGCACGCCCTGCGGCGGTGGGGACTGCCGGCGGACGCGGTGGAGCCCCTGGCCTCGGCGGTGCGGCTGGCGCCGGCGCATGTCGATACGCGGGTGGAGCTGGCCCGCGCGTACTTCGAGTCCGGTCAGGTGGACGAGGGCTGTCACGCCGCGGCGGAAGCGCAGGTGTACGGACCGTCCGACACGGGGGCGCTGGAGGCGGGCGTGCGGTGCGAGCTGGCACGAGGGGACACCGCGCGGGCCCTGCTCCGGTTGGAAGAGGCCCGCCGCGTGGATCCTCGAGACCCGCGACTGCGCGCGGCCGAGGGGGCGTTGAAGGCGGCGCTCGAAACCCAGGGGCGGTAGGCGCGGTCATGCAATCCCCGCGGTCCGCAGCCGTTCTCCTCCTGCTGATCCCCGGAGCTTCGCGCCCATGATTGCTTCCACCCGGTTCCTGCTTCCGCTGCTGTGCACGGCGCTCCTCGGTGTCCGGGCCTCCGCCGCCACGCTGGACGAGCCCATCGCGACGTTCGTGAAGGACACGGGCTTCCACGGCGTCATCCTCGTCGCGCGTGGTGGCACCGTGCTGCACCACCAGGCCTACGGACACGCGGACCTGGAGGCGGGCACGCCCACGACGCAGGGCACGCGCTACGAGCTGGGCTCGGTGTCGAAGTTCGTCGCGTCGCTCGTGGTGCTGAAGCTCGTGGACGAGGGGAGGCTGGCCCTGTCCCGGCCCCTCGTGGAGGTGCTTCCCACGTACCGTCCGGACACCGGCTCCCGGCTGACGCTGCACCACCTGCTGTCGCATACGAGCGGCCTGCCCAACGACGTCATCAGCGCGTTCCGCAAGGATCCGGAGCTGGCCCGGCGGACGCTGTCCCTGGATGAAGCCGTCACGCGCTACGCGAGCGGGGACCTCCAGTTCGAGCCCGGAGGTCGCTTCGACTACGCGCACTCTCCGGGCCCTGCTCGCGCCCCTGAAGCTGAAGGACACGGGCACCTTCGTGGGGGACTTCACGGACGTGCCCTCCAGTGCGCGCGGCTACGAAGCGCTCCAGCCCGCGCCGAAGCGCAAGTCCGTGCCGATGCCGGAGTTCATGATGTGCGCGGGCGGGGCCTACAGCACCGCGAAGGACCTGCTCACGCTCACCCGCGCGCTCTCGCAGGGGCAGCTGCTGTCCGCCGCGTCGCTCAAGCACCTGTCCACGGTCTACGTCGCGGACGAGGGCTACGCGTATGGCGGGCGCCTGCGCTCGATGTCGCTCGGGGGCAAGGAGCATCCGGTGCTCTGGCTCAGTGGCTCCAATGGCCCCTTCAAGATGCGCCTCAGCCGCTCCGCCGCGGACGACCTCACCGTCATCCTCCTGATCCACACGAACGCGGACCTGGGGCGGATGGGCGCCGTGTCGGAGGCGCTGCTCCAGGCCCTGGCGGCGAAGCCTCCGCGCGGGTGACGGCCCACTTCAGCGCTCGCCAAACGGGCGCACCGTGAGCCCCGCGCTCAGCATCGCTTCGTCGCGCCGGCCGAGCCCCGCGTCCCCGCGCACGCCGGTGGCCGCGAGGCGCAGGGACACCGGCGCGTCGTTGACCGCGAGGAGCACGTGCTCCACCGCGACGTCGCCCCGCACCCGGAAGTGCGAGCCGCCGTCGAAGTCGAAGCTCCAGCCCGCGAGCCCCGTCACGCGCAACGCCCACCGCCCGTCTCGCGTCTCCCACCCCGTGTCGAGCAGCAGCGACGTGAAGGGCGACAGCTCATGCGTGGTGCCGTCCCGCCCGTGGCGCAGGGCGTGGCTCGCGGCGGGGCCCACGGCCAGCCAGCCCCATTCGGTGTTCGTGCGGACGGGGTCCAGCAGCAGGCCCACGCGGCCCGTCTCCAGCGTCCAGCCCGACCCCTCCCAGACGCGCCGCTCCAGGTGCGCCGCGCGGAGGGCCAGCGCCACGTCGAAGGGGAAGGGGATGCGCCGGGGGCGCCCGATGGAGACGAGGATGTTGCCTTCGTCGACGTGCCTTCGCAGCAGCCCCTCGTAGCCGGTGAAGGTGAGCCCCTTGCGCGCGCCGCCCCAGGCCTCCGTCACGAGCAGGCGGTGCGAATCGAACCACCGTGACTCGGCCTTGCTGCCGCTCGAGCGCTCCACGCGCACAAGGAGGCCCGTGCGCAGGAGCAGCGCGGGGTCCCCGTCCTGCATGTGCAGCGCGGTGCCCAGCACCCACCCGGTTCCCGGGTCGAAGCAGGTGGGGAACGTCTCCCCGGAGTCCGTCCGACCCTGACAGGACATCGCCGGGTCGGGCAGGGTGCTCAGCAGCAGGGCCAGCGCGAGCGCGACCATCGCGCCTACCCCTTCCTGTCATGCGCGACCGGGGCGGAGCGCCTCGCCGGGGCCCACAGCGAGAAGCGCAGTCCCGCCTGCGCGGACCACTCCCAGCCCGCGGGCGCGTTCGCCACGTCGTCGCGCCACGTGCCGCGTCCGTCCAGCGTCAGGCTCACGGGCTGGTCGTTGATGGCCAGGGCAATCACTTCATAGCCCGCGCGCAGCCGCAGCCGTTCCGGGCGCAGGGGGCGGCCCTCCACGCGCTCCGCGAGGAGGATCTTCTGGGCCTCCACTCCGAAGAGCAGGTGGTGGAAGCCGTCCCGGTCCAGCGTGAGGTCCCCTTCCAGCGCGGCGCCGGGCACGAGCGTGGCGAAGCCGTTCGTCCGGTCTCGCTCCAACGTCGGCCCCGCGCGCACGCGCACGTAGGAGACGAGGTCCCTCGAATGCCACAGGTCCAGCGTCGCGTACGTGGAGCCCAGGGCCAGGAAGTCCGCCTTCACGCCCTCGCGGCGGACCTGCTCCGCGTGGAGCATCTCCATCCAGAAGCCCAGGTTGGCGAAGACGTCGAAGCGCCGGGGCTTGCCGTAGAAGGTCGTCACCCGGAAGAGCGGCTCGTCGCGCTCGCTGCGGAAGTCGTAGCGCAGCAGCGTGGCGTCGAACGACGAGGCGTCCCCCAGGTACAGCTCCGCGTCCAGGAGCGTCATCCGGTGGAGCCGCCCCGTGTCTCCCGGCCACTCCAGGTCCACGCCGAAGTCCACCCGGACGCGGTCATCGCGGCCTGACGTTTCGTGCAGCCAGCGGGGAGCCCAGGCTCCTCCCACGCGGATCCGCCGGTGCAGATCGAAGTTGTACTGCAACACCCGCCCGCGCTCGTCGCGGTACCACCCCGGCGGGGCCTCCGCGATGGCGGGCACCAGCCGGTAGCCGCGCGCCACCTCCGGAGACAGCATGTCGTAGCACCCGTTCACCCGGGCCAGTCGCTGGCCTGTCTCATGTCCCTCCGCATCCAGCTCCCACGTGGGGGTGACCAGGCACTCCTTCTTCGACTCGTCGCACCGGGCGCGCCACTCGCCCGACGGGACCGCGGGCGTGGGGGGCAGGCTCACGCACAGCACAGGCCTGTCGAAGGGCTGGCGGGGCGAGTCCGCGCCCGGGACGGGCACCTGGAGATCCCACACCTTGGGAACGGGCGTCGCCACGACCTCCGCAGGCGGCGCCGGCACCGCTTCCTGTCGCTCCTCCGTCCGGGGGGCCTCCTCCTGTGGCGGGGCCTCCGGCACCGTTGCCTCCGGCGTCTCCACCTGCCCCAGGAGCAGGGCACAGCCCAGGGTCACCGCTGAAACGAGCATCGCGTCTCCTCGACGGGGGCCCCGCGCTCCGGCCGCGCGGGTGCACCTTGCGACGGTCCGCCCTTACAAGGCGCGTGCCCTGACGGGCGGACGGGCTGTTCAGTGGCCGGCCCCGGCCGACTGTGCAGGCGCCTGCACACCGCCTGCACACCGCCTGCACACGGAAGCGGCACGACTGACGCGAGAATGGCGCACTCCTGCGCAGGTCGGTCGACCGGCGGGGGTGGGGGGGATATAAGCCCCCCGGCCCCGTGCCGTGCACGGAGGGCCCGTCCCGGACGACGAAGGAGCACGTGCGCGTGGCAAGCGACGGCGAACAGACCCCGCAGCGGGAACAGACCTTCACCCAGGCCATCCTCGGTGAGGAGACCCTGACGACGACGTGGGGCAAGAAGTGGCTGGCCCTGTCCTTCAGCGCGCGCGTGGTCCTGGCGACCGCGGGCTTCGCGGCGCTGCTCTTCGTGCCGTACCTGGGCGCGGTCGGCCTGTGGGACCCCTGGGAGACCCACTACGGCGAAGTGGGCCGGCAGATGATCCAGCGCAGCGACTACGTCTATCCCTTCTGGGAGAACGCGTGGTTCTTCTCCAAGCCGCCCCTCACCATGTGGATGCAGGCACTGGGGATGAACCTCGTCGGTGCCCTCCGGGGTGACGGCGCCATGGGGCTCTACACGGAGTGGGGCATGCGCATGCCCTTCGCGCTCCTGAGCATCGCCGCCGTGTCGCTCCTGTCCCTGGCGGTGGCGCGGGTGGTGGGCATGCGCGCGGGGCTCGCCACGGGCTTCGTGCTGGCCACCATGCCGCTGTACTTCCTGCTCACCCGGCAGACCGTCACCGACACGCCCTTCGTCACCACGTTCGTGTGCGCGATGGCGTGCGCCATCATCGGCCAGCTGGACGACACGACGAAGCACCGCGCGGGCTGGTGGTACGGCTTCTATGTCTTCGCGGGGCTCTCCACGCTGGCCAAGGGCCTGCTGGGCGTGGGCCTGCCCGCGGTCATCCTGGCGCTGTACGCGGTCGCCGCCGTCATCCCGTGGGACCGCGAGAGCCTGGAGGCGCACCTGCGCTGGCTCACCCGCGGCGACTTCCGGGCCGAGGTCCGCGCGGGCACCCGTCCCATGCCGGTGCTGTGGGCGCAGATGCACCGGATGAAGCTGGGCACGGGCATCCTCGTGTTCTTCGCGGTGGCGCTGCCCTGGTACCTGACGCTGTCCCTCTTCGACAGCGTGGACGACGAGGGCAAGCTGTTCTGGTACCGCTTCTTCGTCCACGACCACCTGAACCGCCTCACCGCGGGCGTGCACACCACCACGCCGGGCGGGTCGTTCACCTACTTCATCGAACAGGGCGGCTTCGCCATCTTCCCGTGGGTGGCGCTGCTGCCGGGCGCGTTCGCGGTCGTGTCGCGCCTGAAGCTGCGCTCGCGCGACAAGGCGGACCACCTGGCGCTCATCGCCGTCATCTGGGTGGCGTTCGCGTTCTGGCTGCTGGCCTCCAGCGCGACGAAGTTCCACCACTACGTGTTCCCGGTGCTGCCGGGCGTGGCCGTCCTCATCGCGCTGTTCGTGGACCGGCTGTGGCGCGACGGCATCTCCGAACACGCGGTGAGCCTCATCTTCGGCGGGGTGCTGTTCGTCCTCGTGGGCAAGGACCTGGCGGAGACCCCCAAGGACTTCACCGACCTGTTCGTCTACAACTACGACCGCCCCTATCCGCAGGAGCTGGTCACCCGGCCCATCGCGTTCTTCTCCACGCGCCCCTTGTGGATGGGCGACCTGGTGACGCTGGTGCTGCTGGCCTTCGGCGTGTACCTCGCCTTCGAGGCGTTCTCCTCCAAGGACCGGCCCGCGCGCCCGGCCGCGGCGCGCACGCTGGCGCTGGGCCTGCTGCTCACCGGCGTCGCCTCGCTGGTCGCGGTGGCCACGCAGGGACAGGTGTCCGCGATGGGCCTGTGGGGCCTGTCGCTGGTGGTGCTGTCGGGCTTCCTCTTCTGGCAGGCGTCGCGGCCGGAGGAGGCGCAGGGGCGCACGGTGCTCCAGGCGGTGGCGGGCCTGCTGGTGCTTGCGGGCGTGATGCTGGCGGTGCGCGGCCTCAAGGGCCCGGCGGCGTCCGACGCGCTCTTCAAGGTCTTCACCGGCACCATCAACGTGAAGGTCGCCATGGGCTTCGCGTTCAGCGTGGCCGGCATGCTGCTGGTGGTGGCCGCGTTGCAGCGCTCGCGCGTGCTGCTGTTCAGCACGTTCTGGGCGCTGGCCGCGGGCTTCGCGCTCTGGTTCAACTGGGGCCACTGGGTGGACCTGTCCCACCACTGGACGCAGCGCGACCTGTTCTGGCGCTACTACGCCCAGCGCCAGGCGGGGGAGCCCATCGTCGCGTACATGATGAACTGGCGCGGGGAGACGTTCTACTCGCGCAACACGGTGGAGCAGTTCCGCTCCGGTGACGCCAACACGCGCATGCGCGCGTACGCGGCGCGGCCCGGGCGCGAGTGGGCGCTGGTGGAGCACACCCGCGTCTCCCTGCTCCGCAGCGCCGTGGGCACCGACAAGACCGTCACCCTCATCGACCGGGACATCAACAACAAGTTCGTGCTGGTGACCATCGATTGAGCCGCCCCCTCCCGACGCCGCACGCGGAGCTCCCCGCCGAGGGCGGCATCCGCGTGCGCGGGCTCGCCAAGCGCTTTGGCGCGCGCACCGCCGTGGAGGACCTCACCTTCGACGTGCGGCCTGGAGAGGTGTTCGGCCTGCTGGGCCCCAACGGCGCGGGCAAGACGACGACGGTGCGGATGCTGACGGGCCTGCTCCGTCCGTCCAGCGGCGACGCCAGCGTGTGGGGTCACTCCGTCACGAACGACGGCGAGTCCCTGCGCAAGGTGGTGGGCCTGCTCACGGAGCAGCCCGGGCTGTACGACAGGCTCACCGCGCGGGAGAACCTGCGCTTCTTCATGAAGCTGCATGAGCTGGATGAAGCCACCGCGTGGCCCCGGGCCCGGCACTACCTGGAGCGCTTCGGGCTGGGCGGCCGCGAGGACGACGCGTGCGGCAGCTTCAGCAAGGGCATGCGCCAGAAGCTGGCCATCGTGCGCACGCTGGTACACGACCCGCGCGTCATCTTCCTGGACGAGCCCACGAGCGGCCTGGATCCGGAGTCCGCGCGCACCGTGCGCGACGCGGTGGCGGAGCTGGCCTCCGAGGGGCGCACCATCGTCCTGTGCTCGCACAACCTGGCGGAGGTGGAGCGGCTGTGCGAGCGCGTGGCCGTGGTGCGCCGCCGCCTGCTCGCGCTGGGGCCCGTGCGGGAGCTGCGCCGCGCGGGGCAGGCGCTGGACGTGCGCGTGGAGGGTGACGCGGAGGCGTTCCGCCCCGCCCTGGCCCGGCTGCCCTTCGCGCCCAACGTGCTGCTGGAGGGCGGGCGCCTGCGGGTGATGCTGGCGGACGAGGCCCAGGCCCCGGACGTGGTGGCGTGCCTGGTGGGCGCGGGGGCGCGCGTGCACAGCGTGGTGCCGTCGCAGCGGCCGCTGGAAGAGGTGTACCTGGACCTGCTCAAGGACGAGGGGGCATAAGGGCATGGCGTTCCGGCCGCGACGCGCGATGGCGGTGTTCTGGAAGGACTCGCTGGACCTGCGCAAGAACGTGGGCCTGCTCTTGTCCATGGCGGTGCTGCCGCTGGTGATGGTGACGGTGCCCATTGGCGTCGTGTGGACGTACGTGTCGCAGCCGGACCACTCGGACCTGCGCACGGTGGCCCTCTTCTACGACCCCACGCTGCCCCTGGGCGCGAGCGCGGCGCGCTTCCTCATCGACAAGTCGCTCACCGACTGGTTCGGCATGTTCCTGGTGATGCCCGTCTTCATCCCCATCCTCATCGCGTCCCAGAGCGTGGCGGGGGAGAAGGAGCGCCGCACGCTGGAGCCCCTCTTGGCCTCGCCCGTGTCGGCCGCGGAGCTGGTGGCGGGCAAGAGCCTGGCGGCGCTGGTGCCCGCGGTGCTGATGACCTGGTTCGCGTTCGCGCTGTTCTGCGTGGGCGTGGACATCGTCGCGTGGCCGCTGGTGGGAGGGCCCCTGATGCCCAACGCGCTGTGGGGCTTCGGCGTGTTCGTGCTCGCGCCGCTGTTCGCCTTCTTCGGCAACGGGGTCGCGGTGCTCATCTCCGCCCGGGTGAGTGAGGCGCGCATGGCGCAGCAGCTGTCCGCGCTGGTGGTGCTGCCCCTGGTGGGGCTGGTGGGCGGACAGGTGGCGGGCGTGCTCAAGGCGGGCCTGGGGTACTACGCCATCCAGGGCGCCGTGGTGCTGGTGCTGGACCTGGTGCTGCTGGCGGCCAGCATCCGGCTGCTCGACCGGGAACGTCTGGTCAGTCGCTGGGGTTGAACCACGGGCGGTCCTGCACCGGACTCCTGGACGGCGGCCAGACGGGCGGGCGCCCGCGAAGCTGTTATGTTCCGGGCAGGACGCTGGTGGAAGCGGATCGCGCTTTCGTGCCGGTGGCCATGCATTTAGGGGTTGGGGTTACGGATCTTTGAAGTCCTGCCGCCCACGCGGCCACGGAGGCGCTGAACAGACATGGGGATCTTCGACAGCATCAAGGGCGAGGCGAAGCGGAACTTCATCGCCCGGGCGGACGAGGCGAAGGGCGAGATCGTCTACAAGTATCCGGAGAAGAACGTCCGGATGATGACGCAGCTCACCGTCGACGCGGACGAGGTGGCGCTGTTCGTCAAGGACGGCAAGGTGGAGGGCAAGCTGGGGCCCGGCCGGCACTCGCTGGACACCAGCAACATCCCGTTCCTGTCGCGGCTGATGGAGGGCTTCACCGGCGGCAACATGTTCATGGCGGAGATCTTCTTCGTCTCCACCCGCGAGCACACGGGCGTGAAGTTCGGCGGCCCCATTGGTGACGTGCGCGACCCGGAGACGGGCCTGGGCATCGGCACCATGGTGTACGGCGACTTCTCCATCCGCGTGACGGAGCCGGAGAAGCTGGTGGTGGGCCTGGTCGGCATGGGCCGCGCGAGCAACGAGGAGTTCCTGGGCTGGTTCAAGGGCCAGGTCCTCAAGGTGACGCGCGACCGCACCGCCGAACTGCTGGTGAAGAAGAAGTGGCCGCTCCTGGACGTGACGAGCGGCGCCTACGTGGAGGAGATGGAGACCGAAATCCTCGCCGGCCTCAAGCCGCACGTGGACAGCTACGGCCTCACCATCGTCCGCATGGGCAACTTCCATGTGAGCATCAAGCCCGAGGACGAAGTCACGCTGAAGAAGCTGTCCAAGGACGTCGCGTACTCGCGGCTTGCCGGCGGCTTCCAGCAGTACGCGCAGGGCCAGGCGATGCTCGGCGCGTCCGAGGGCATGGCCAAGGGCGGTGGCGGCTCCGACGGCGCACTGCAGGGCATGGGCATGGGCATGGGCTTCGGCATGGCCCAGATGTTCTCCAACCAGCAGCAGCAGCAGCAGCGTCCCGGGCAGCCCACCGAGCAGGTGGTGGCCACGGCGAACACGGGTGACACGCGCAGCCCCGCGGTGCGGCTCAAGGAGATCAAGGAGCTGAAGGACGCGGGCGTGCTCTCCGACGAGGAGTACGCCGCCAAGCGCGCGGAGCTGATGAAGCTCCTGTAGTCCCCCGCCTCGCGGGCGACACCTGAAGGCCCTGTCTCTCCCCCCATGCGGAGGTGGAGGCGGGGCCTTCGTCGTCTCAGGGGGCGGGCTTGCCGGGCCCCGCGAGGCGCAGGTGTTCGTGCAGCGTCTCCGCGCGCAGGTAGAGGAACTGCACGTCGCCGAAGGCCAGCGTGGCGCCGTCGTGGAGCATCACCTGGGCCTTGAAGCCCAGGGGCGCGCCGTTGATGAAGGTGCCGTTCATGGACTGGGCGTCGCGCACGGAGAAGTCCCCGGCGGTCGCGTTCCAGCGCAGGGTGGCGTGGTGCTGGGAGACGGAGGGCTCCGGCACCGCGAGGTCGCACGAGTCGGTGCGGCCCACGGTGAACTCCTCGCCGTCCTGCTTCGGCTGGAGGAAGTGCACCTCCAGGTTGTCGAAGTCGCGCAGCATGGTGAGCAGCCGCTCTCCCATGCGCGAGCGGTGCGCCATGCCCACCGTGCGCGCGCCGATGAGGGCGGGCGCCAGGTCGCGGAAGAAGGCCTCCACGGGCTGCTGGATGAGGGCCACGGTACCGGACGCGGCCCGGAAGGACTCCAGCGAGGCCCCGGCGAAGGGACGGAGCTGATTCACGGACACCATGGCCCGGAACCCTACGTGCAACCGGCGGGGACGGGAAGGGCCGTCCGGGGCGCGTGGCCGGGCCGGCTCAGGGG
>NZ_RAWG01000329.1 GCF_003611735.1 Corallococcus sicarius
GGAGGGGAGGGAGCTCCACCGGAGGCCCGTCGTCGCGGTTCCCCGTCGTGGAAGGAGCACCCATGAAGCCTGACCTGTCTTCGCTGTGGAAGCATTCCCGGAGCGTGCGCTGGCGTCTGCCGTTCGCGCTGCTGGCGTCATCCCTCGCGGTGGGCTGTGGCCAGCCCGAGCCCGAGGCCTCGGAGCCCTCCGCGCCCGTGGCGGACCCGGTGGCCACGCTGGACGCGGAGCTGGCGTCGGCGACCAATGATCCGGAAGACGCGCCCTCGCGCCCGGTGGTCGAGTCGCTGGTCGCCATCCCGCAGGGCGCGATGAGCAAGGCGACGGCGTCGGTGTTCGAGCTGAAGCTGGACGCGCAGCGCCCGCAGAACGAGCAGTTCCGCGGCAAGACGCTGGCGATGCTGGACGGCACCCAGCAGCTGCTCTTCCGCGATGACGGCCAGAGCGGCGACGCGGTGGCCGGAGACCTGCTCTTCAGCGCCAGCGGCACCTTCGACTTCGTGGCGCTCCAGGCGGAGCAGCAGCGCATCCGGGACGCGCAGGCCAGCTCCCAGGAGCCGCTCACGACGGCGGTGTTCGAAGGTCGCGCGCTGGTGCGCACCGTCCCGGTGACGGCGCTGAACAGCAGCGTCTTCCAGGTGGGCCAGCGCGTGCCCATCCGGCCCATTGGCCTGGCGACGCTGGTGGACCCGGCGCGCTCGCTCATCATCCGGGCGCCCTCGGTCGTCAACGACCCGACGCGCACCTGGGACCCCTGCACCAACGCGGGCAATCCCACGGGCAAGTGGACGTTCAACTACCTGATGACGGAGATGGCCAACCAGCCCTTCACGGGCGTGGCCCCCACCACCTTCGTGCGCGACTGGCTCAAGCAGTGGGAGACGCCGAAGAGCATCAACACCTTCGTCAGCCCCGCGCGCCCCAACATCGTGCCCAAGCTCGTCACCCCCTGGCCGAAGCTGACCACGGGTGAGCTGAACCTGGCGCGGTCGCCCTTCAAGCTCATCGCCATCGTGAACCGGCTGGACCTGGCCGGCGCGAACCCCGCCTACGGCACCGGCCGCGCGGGCGAGGGACGCTTCATCTTCGCCGCCACCGAGGGCACGGGCGCCTCCTGCCACACGGTGCCCTTCCTGGTCATCCTGGAGTACGGGGTGGACAAGAACGACTGTCTGTCCATCAAGACCTACGCGCAGCAGTGGCAGGCCCTGTCGGGGCTGGTGCTGGGCAGCCCCGCGTACAACGCGGCGCTGGAGGCCCTCACGGAGCAGTTCGCCAAGCGCGACCTGTCGCCGCGCAAGCCCAACCGCAGCTCCATCAACCAGGTGCGCACCAACGAGCTGTGGATCGGCTCGCCGTGGGAGCTGCGTGAGTTCCGCCTGTGGAACACGACCATCAACCCGAACTCGTTCGCCGCCCCTGGCCCCCTGCTGGCCCACCTCAACAGCCACACCGTGGCCCAGACGCCGGACCGGTCGACGAAGCCCACGGTGTTCGCGCCCTACGTGAATGGCAACGTGCCCGCCATCGTCGCCGTGCCGCCCACGTACACCGTCCCGCTGGTGTGGGCCGCCAGCGCGTTCCGCGGCGGTCGCTCCGTCGTCCCCGCGCCCTTCGCCACGCCCTTCTGGAACCTGCCCGCCGCGTCCATCCCCAACCGTCAGGCCCGTCACATCTTCTCGCTCAACACCTGTGACGGCTGCCACGGCGACGAGCTGGGCAACAACTTCACCCACGTGAACCAGACCGGCGGACTGTCGCCCTTCCTCAGCGGCCCGCTGTCCTTCCCGGACCGCGCGGACGGCGCGCCCATGCGCAACTTCAACGAAGTGCTGGCCCGCCAGACGTTCCTGGACCAGACGGCCAACCAGAGCTGCCTGACCCTGCCGTTCCTGAGCACCAGCGCGGCGGTCCACTAAGCGCCTTCCGCTGTGTGTCTTTCGCGGCCTCCGTTCCCACGTTGGGGGCGGAGGCCGTTGGCGTTTCTGGACCTCTTGCTCGCCTGTCTGCCCACCGTGCGAAGGGGCAGTGGGTGTCCTCTGGACCCACCCTGGACCCCCTGCCGACTTCCCCGGCCGGGGAGGCGGCACCACGTTTACCCGGCCCCGGGGTGCCCCTGTCTTCACAGGAGGAGCGCTTCAGGGGCGTGGGAGGCAGGCCGTGACACGAGCCGAATCAATACCGGGACGTCGGGCCCCGCGCGCGGGGCTCCGGCTGGGGGCCCTGCTGGGGGTCGTCTGGCTGTCGGCTGCATGCGGGCAGCGCTCGGAGGAGGCGACGGCACCCCGGACGCCCACGGTCGTGTCGCTGGGCCCGGAGAACGCCGTGCGCGTGGAGCCGATGACGCTGGAGAGCGGCCCTGTCATCTCCGGCTCGCTCCAGGCGCGGCGGGTGGCGAGCGTGCGGGCGGAGGTGGGGGGCAGCATCCTGGACGTGAAGGCGGACCAGGGGCAGGCCGTGAAGGAGGGGGAGCTCCTGGCGCTGGTGGAGGAGGGCACGCTGCGCGCGCAGGTGCTGGCGGCCAGCTCCACGGTGCGCGTGGCGCGCAATGCCTTGCAGGTGACGAAGGCGGACGAGCAGCGGCTCCAACAGCTCGTCAAACAGGGAGTCATCACCCGCCGCGAATTCGAACGCACGCAGCTGTCCCGGACGCAGGCGGAAGGGCAGCTCGCGGAGGCGCAGGCGCGGCTGAAGCTGGCGCAGGATCAGCTGGGCCGCACGCGCGTCACCGCGCCGTTCACGGGCGTGGTGAGCGAGCGGCAGGTGCACACGGGCGACATCGTCCAGCCGGGCGCGCCGCTCTTCACGGTGGTGGACCCCGCCACGCTGCGACTGGAAGCCTCCGTGCCCGCGGCGCAATTGGACCAGGTGCAGGTGGGCACGCCGGTGGACTTCCGCGTCAACGGCTACGCCGGCCGCCAGTTCAAGGGAGAGGTGGCGCTCATCAACCCGGCCGTGGACCCGGCCACGGGCCAGGTGCGCATCTACGTGCGCATCCCCAACAGCGAGCAGACGCTGCTGTCGGGCCTGTTCGCGGAAGGGCGCGTGGCGTCGCAGTCGAAGCAGGCGCTCGCGGTGCCGGTGGACGCGCTGGACACGCGCCAGGAGCCGCCCACCGTGCTGCGCATCACCGACGGCAAGGTGGAGCAGGTGGCGGTGAAGCTCGGCCTGCGGGACGACGTGGCGCAGTCCGTGGAGGTGAGCTCCGGGTTGAAGGCCGGGGACGTGGTGCTCCTGGGCTCCGCGCGCGACCTGACCCAGGGCACGCCGGTGAAGCTCACCGCGCCGCCCGAAAGACACAAGAAGCCCGCGGCCCCGCGGGAGGCCGCCGGAGTGGGCGGCGCGGGCAATGCGTCCGGAGCACCGGCGCCGGCCGGCGCCGCCGGCACGCCCACGCCTCCCCAGCAGACCCCGTAGGCGCGACCGCGCGCCCCACCTCTTCAGGCAGTGCAGGAGTGGTCCGTGTTCATCTCCGACTTCGCCATCAAGCGCCCCATCATCACCGTCACGGCGATGGTGGCGCTCGTCGTGTTCGGCATCGTCGCGCTCATCAACCTGGAGACGGACGAGTTCCCGGACGTGCAGCAGCCGGTCATCAACGTCACCATCGCGTACCCGGGCGCATCACCGGATACAGTAGAGCGTGAAATCGTCGAACCCATCGAAGACGCCATCTTCAGCATCTCCGGCGTGGACGGGAAGAAGACGACCTCCAGCTCCACGGACAGCCTGGCGAACTTCACCGTCTTCTTCGACTTCGAAAAGGACATCCAGGAGGCGTCACAGGACATCCGGGACGCCATCTCCAGCAAGCGCGCGGACCTGCCGCAGGAGATGGAGGAGCCCATCCTCACGCGCTTCGACCCGGCGGACCAACCCATCGTGTCGCTGGTGCTCACGTCCACCGCGATGGACGTGCCCGCGCTGACGCTCATCGCGGACCCCATGGTGGTGGGCGACCTGCGCTCGGTGCCCGGCGTGGCGCAGGCCACGGTGGTGGGCGGCGTGGACCGGGAAATGACGGTGCAGGTGAAGCCCGCGGCGCTCCAGGCGGCGGGCCTGTCGGTGGCGCAGGTGGTGGGGGCGCTCCAGGCGCAGAACCTGGCGGCGCCGGTGGGCCGGCTCAACTCCGAACTGCAGGAGCGCACCATCCGGCTCAAGGGCCGGCTGGAGACGCCGGAGGACTTCGCGCAGGTGCCCATCGCGGAGCGCAACGGGCGCACGCTGCGGCTGGGCGAAGTGGCGGACGTGTTCGCCGGCACCGAGGAGCCTCGCACCCTGTCGCTCTACAACGGCGCGCAGGCGGTGGGCATCGAGGTCATCAAGTCCAAGGGCTACAGCACCACGGAGGTCGCGGACGGCGTGCGCGAGCGCGTCAAGGCGCTCCAGCAGCGGCTGCCCGCCAATGCGCGATTGGAGATCGTCCGCGACGCGGGCACGCGCGTGGAGGACTCGGTGGTGAACGTGCAGGAGGCGCTGATTGAGGGCGCGCTCCTCACGGTGCTGGTGGTGTTCCTGTTCCTCAACTCGTGGCGCTCGACGGTGATTACAGGCCTCGCGCTGCCGGTGAGCGTGCTGGCGTCGTTCGTGAGCGTGTGGGCGTTCGGCTTCACGCTCAACACGATGTCGCTCCTGGGGCTGACGCTGGCCATCGGCATCCTCATCGACGACGCCATCGTGGTGCGAGAGAACATCGTGCGGCATGTGGAGATGGGGAAGGACCACTACACGGCGGCGCGCGAGGGCACGAACGAGATTGGGCTCGCGGTGGCGGCCACGACGTTCTCCATCGTGGCGGTGTTCGTCCCGGTGGCGTTCATGTACGGGGTGGCGGGGCAGTGGTTCAAGCCGTTCGCGCTCACCATCGCCATCTCCGTGCTGGTGTCGCTGTTCGTCAGCTTCTCGCTGGACCCGATGCTCAGCGCGTACTGGCCCGACCCGCAGGTGGAGAAGGGCCAGCGCAGGGGCTTCATCTCGCGCAACCTCGCGCGCTTCAACCACTGGTTCGACCGGCAGGCGGACCGCTACAAGGGCGTCATCGCGTGGGCGCTGGACCACCGGCTCGCGATGGTGCTGCTGGCGGTGGGCTCGCTCGTGGGCGCGGTGGCGTTGCAGGGCCTCTTCGGCGGCGCGGGCTTCGTGCCGGTGAGCGACCGCGCGGAGATCGAGATGCTGGTGGAGACGCCTGCGGGCTCCAGCCTGGACTACACGCGGCGCAAGGTGGAGGAGGTGTCCCGCCTCACGCGCGCGCACCCGGAGGTCGCGTACACGTACACGACCATCGGCGTGCCGCTGCCCCTGCGCTCGCCGGGCGTGGATCAGGCCCTGGTGTACGTGCGGCTCAAGCCGAAGGACGAGCGCAAGGCGAGCCAGGAGGTCCTGGGCAAGACGTTGCGCGACGAGCTGCGCGCGGTGGGTGGCGCGTCGGTGTCGGTGTTCACCAGCGGCTTCGGTGGCGCCATCAAGTCCATCCAGTTGGAGCTGCGCGGGCCGGAGTCCAGGGGGCTCAACGAGGTGGCGCAGCGGGTGATGAAGGAGGTGAAGCAGGTGCCGGGCGCGGTGGACGTGGGGCTGTCCACGCGCGGCGAGAAGCCGGAGCTGGAGGTGGAGCTGAACCGGGGCGTCGCAGGTCAGCTCAACGTGACGGTGGGCATGGTGGCGCAGTCGCTGCGGCCGGCCTTCGCGGGGCTGGACTCCGGGGACTGGGTGGATCCGATTGGCGAGACGCGCGACGTGATGGTGCGGCTGGCGCCCCAGTTCCGTGAGAACCCGTCGGACCTGGCCCAGCTCCCGCTGGTGATTGGCGCGGGCCCCACGGGCGCACCGGTGGTGGTGCCGCTGGGCCAGGTGGCGAAGGTGAACCAGACGATTGGCCCCGCGCAGATCGACCACCTGAACCGCGAGAAGGTCATCAACGTGCAGGCGAACGTGGCGGGGCGGTCGCTGTCGGAGGTGATGGGGGATGTGCAGACGCGCCTGAAGGCCGTGAACCTGCCGCCGGGCTACGAGCTGTCGTCGGGCGGCGAGTCGGCGGATCAGGAGGAGGTGTTCGGCCGGGTGTTCCTGGCGCTGGGCGTGGCGGTGATGTTGATGTACCTCATCCTCGTCATCCAGTTCGGTTCGTTCCTGGATCCGCTGGCCATCCTGATGTCGCTGCCGCTGTCGCTCATCGGCGTGGTGCTGGCGCTGGTGATTACCGGCGACACGCTGAACATCATGAGCCTCATCGGCGTCATCCTGCTGATGGGCATCGTGGCGAAGAACGCCATCCTGCTCATCGACTTCGCCAAGTGGCAGCACGAGAAGGGGATGCCCCTGCGCGAAGCGCTCATCGAGGCGGGGCGCATCCGCCTGCGGCCCATCATCATGACGACCTTCGCGCTCATCGCCGGCATGGTGCCGGTGGCGCTGGGGAGCGGCGAGGGCGGTGACTTCCGGGCGCCGCTGGGCCGCGCGGTGATTGGCGGCGTCATCACCTCCACGCTCCTCACGCTGCTGGTGATTCCGACGGTGTATGAGATTCTTTCGGACGGTCGGACGTGGATGACCCGCAAGCTGCGCAAGGTGTTCAAGGGCGACACGCAGGGGCACGGTCCGGTGCACGGAGGTGGTGAGCCGCGACCCCAACCGCAGGCCCGTCAGGACTGATGCGGGGCGGACCCCCGCGTCACCCCAGGGAACGGTTGGCGCTCCGCGCGCGGGGCCGTAGGGTCGGGGGGTGGAGCCTCCGTCCCCGCTGCCCGATTCGCACCGCTCGCTCGTCACCGAAGCCCTGGAGGCGCTGGGCGTCACCCGCTGGGTGCTGAGCCTCCACGACCCCAGCTTCCCCGGCCTCCCTGGCGAGGACCTGGGCCGGGGCTCGCCGTACTCCGAGGGCGCCGCGCGCTTCCTCGCCTTCGCCCGCGACCTGGGCTTCACCGGCATCCAGCTGGGGCCGCAAGGACAGACGAGCGCCCACAACCCGTCGCCGTATGACGGCACGCTGTTCTCGCGCAACACGCTCAACGTGGCGCTCGCGCCGCTCACGGATCCGCGCGGGCCCTGGGGTGCGCTGCTGTCCCCGGACACGCTGGCGCGGCTCGTCTCCGGAATGCCCGAACGCGGCGGGCCGGCCGCGCGCTACCACCACGCCTGTCGCTCGCAGGCCCAGGCGCTCCAGGAGGCCTGGGACACGTTCCGCCGGGAGCGCGCCCGCGCGGATGCGCCTGCGTCCATCGCGTCCCTGGCCCGGCGCTTCGCGGCCTTCCGCGAGGAGCACCGGGCGTGGCTGGAACCCGATGCCCTCTTCGATGTGCTCGGCGCGCAGAAACACACGCCGGACGACTGGCGCGACTGGGCGGATTCGCTGGACGGTCGGCTCTTCGCGCCACGCCCGGGGGAAGAGGCCCGCGCGGAGGCTCGCATCCGGGAGCTGCTCACGTTGGAAGCCGAAGCGGTGGAGCAGTACGCCTTCCGCCAGCTCCTCGTGGCGGAGCAGCACGGCGTCCTGCGCGAGCGCGCGGCCGGGTGGGGACTCAAGCTCTACGGCGACCTCCAGATTGGCTTCTCACCCCGGGACGCATGGACGCGGCAGGGGCTGTTCCTGCGCGCGTACTTCATGGGCGCGCCGCCCAGCCGCACCAACCCGGAGGGCCAGCCGTGGAACTACCCGGTGCTGGACCCCGAGCAGTACCTCACCCCGGATGGCGGGACGCCCGGGCCGGTGCTGCGCTTCATGGAAGCGCGGCTGGGCAAGATGCTCTCCGAGTACGACGGGCTGCGCATCGACCATCCGCACGGGCTCGTGTGTCCATGGGTGTACCGCGCGGGCGCGTCGGATCCGCTGCGCTCGGTGCAGGGCGGCGCACGCCTCTTCTCCTCGCCGGACCTGCCGGACCACCCGGAGCTGTCCCGCTACGCGCTCGTCGCTCCGGAGCAACTGGACCGCTCCCAGCCGCGTCACGGTGATGGCTGGGTGAAGTGGCTGACGCCCGAACAGGTGCGGCGCTACGCGCTCGTCTTCGACACCGTGGTGCGCGCGGCCCGTGAGCGCGGCAGGGCGCGGGAGGACGTGCTGTGCGAGGTGCTGAGCACGCTGCCCTTCGAGCTGTCCCAGGTGATGGCCCGCGACGGGCTGGGCCGCTTCCGCGTCACGCAGAAGGCGGACCTGAACAACCCGGCGGACGTGTACCGCAGCGAGAACGTAGCCCCCGAAGACTGGGTCATGGTGGGCAACCACGACACGAAGTCCCTCTGGCGACTTGTCTCGGAATGGCAGTGGAAGCACGCCCTGCGCGCCCAGGCGGACTACCTCGCGCAGCGGCTGCACCCCGAAGCGGAAGGGCGTGAAGCCTTCGCGCGGCAGCTCGCGCACGACCCGGGGCTGCTCGCGCAGGCGAAGTTCGCGGACCTCTTCGCCAGCCGCGCGCGCAGCGTGATGGTGTTCTTCGCGGACCTGCTGGGCATGCCCGAGACGTACAACGCCCCGGGCACCATCGACGCTCGCAACTGGTCGCTGCGCATCCCCCAGGACTGGGCCCATCAGTACGGGCAGCGCCTGCGCGCGGGCGCTGCCCTCAACCTGCCCCAGGTGCTGGCGCTGGCCCTGCGCGCGGGCGGGGCGGAGGCCCGCATCCGCCACGCGGACCTCCTCGCGCGCCTGGACCGCGCTGCCTCCCATCTTCGCGGGGGCGCATAGGTCGGGCGATGCGCCGCAGGTCGAAATGCGCCTGGAGCACCCAGCTCCCGGGGGGGGCCTGGGTCCGGAACGACAGTTCTCATTCCAAGAAGGTGAGGTCGTCTCGCATTGAAATCCTTCACGTTGAAAATCTTGTTCTAAGTGTTATCCGGCCTAAGCAACTCTAGAGAGGGCAAGGCGAGGACCGCATGCAGAATCATCGTGAGTGGGTGTTCGGGACGCATCGCGCGTACTTCGAGGAGCCGGACCTGTTGGTGATGAAGTTCGTTGGGCCCGCGAAGCTGGAGGACTCGCGCAAGGTGTTGGAGATCTGCGAGGCGGTGGGGACGAAGCAGCCGGTGTTCGTCATCTCCGACGTGTCGAGCGCGACCATCGAGAAGGACGCGCGCGAGCTGCTGGTGCAGCATGCGAAGTCGGAGTGGTTCCGCGGCCACATCTACCTGGGCACGGGCCCGCTGCAGCGCGCGGGCGCCAAGGCGCTGATGCTGGCCCTGTACTTCACCGGCAAGTGGACGGTGGACGTGGACTTCGCGGAGTCGGAGCGCGCCGCGCGTGAGCTCATCGCGAAGAAGCGCGCGCAGCCGCCGAAGGCTTGAAGGCGCCCGTCGCCTCAGTGCTGCACGTCCAGCACGAGGCGCGTGGGTTCTCGCAGCTCCAGCACCCGGAAGGGGGCACGCCGCGTGGTGCCCAGCACCCACGTCACCTCGCCCTCGAAGTCGCACAGGCGCGTCAGCTCCAGCACGGACGGGAGCGCGGGCTTGAACGTGCGCTGCGCCACCGTGGCCTGTCCCTCGTCGGTGTGGGCCTGCGCCAGGGTGAAGCGCACCTCCAGCGCGGCCTTCCCCGGGGGCGTCACGTCGTTGCCGGAGCCGCACTCCTGCACCGGCGTCTTCACGTACGCCAGGTGGTAGCCCGGCAGCCGGGGGCCCTCGAACTCGAACACGGTGCGGTCGTAGCCCGGGTGCGTGCCGGTGCGCACCGAACGCAGCGTGATGGAGGGCGGCTCGCCGCGCTTCTTCTCCACCACGTCCGTGGTCCACGCGCTGTCCGCGGCCAGGGGGCTGCTGCCCGCATCCGTCACCGCGCTGCCAGGGGGCGCCGTCGCGCTGCCCGGGGCCGGCTGGAGGCCCGCGTCCACGGCCAGCACGCGGTGCACGGGCGGCGTGGCGGCGGCGGTCCCTTCCCGGGGCACGGTGTTCGTCGGCGGCGTCACGGCCGGGACGTCCATGGGCACGGTCGGCGGCTCCGGCTTCTCACACCCCGCGCCGAGCAGGCCGCCCGCCAGTCCCAGCACGCACAGCCCCTGTCGCAGACGCATCCCGTTCCTCCTGCTTTCCTGTTGAACCCCGTCCCGCGGAGACTCCCGAGTCCTCGCACACCGTGCGCCCCAGGGCCATGGACAATGCATCCGTTCGCGCGCTCCCGGACAGGCGCCGGAGCCTGGTGGAAGCCCGCCGGGCCGTCCCCCCACCACCCGGTCGGGTTCACCGAAGTGCGTCCC
>NZ_RAWG01000032.1 GCF_003611735.1 Corallococcus sicarius
CGTGGTGGACGACTCGCCCCTGACGCGCGAACTGGTGGCCAACCTGCTGGAGGCGGTGGGGTACGACACGCTCCGGGCGCCGGACGGCAACGGGGCGTTGGAGCTGCTGGGGCAGGACGGCCCCCCGGTGGAGCTGGTCGTCACCGACCTGGAGATGCCGGAAATGGACGGCGTGGAGCTGACCCGGCGCCTGAAGAGCGATCCCACCCGAGCTCGCCTGCCTGTCGTCATCCTCACCACCCGGGGAGGGGAGGCGGACCGGGCGCGAGGGCTGGCGGCCGGGGCGGACGGCTACATCACCAAGGGGGACCTCGTCCGGCAGGACCTGGTGGACGTGGTGGGCCGGCTCCTGGCCTGAAGCCGGGCGCTGGATTTGCGCCGAGCGTCCCAGGGACTCCACGCGCATTGCTATACTCCCCGTCGCGCGTACGGGGTATGGAACGTCCATGGGCAAGAAAGTGTCGGTGCTGGTGGTCGATGACTCGCTCATCTGCCGACAGCTCATCAGCGCGGCGTTGAGCGACGACCCGGATGTCCAGGTCGTCGGCACCGCGGCGAACGGCCTGGAAGCCGTTGCCCTCACGAAGGAGCTGCGCCCGCACGTCATCACCATGGACGTGGACATGCCCGTCATGGACGGGCTCACGGCCGTGGAGCACATCATGGCCGAGTGCCCCACGCCCATCCTGGTGCTGACGGGCGACCCGCGCTCGCAGGCCCCCGCGCTCACCTACCGCGCGCTGGAGCTGGGCGCGCTGGCGCTGCAGATAAAGCCCTCCATCGACGCGGGCGCGGACGCGTGGAACCTCACCAAGGAGGTGAAGCTCATCTCCTCGGTGCGCGTCATCCGCCACGTGCGCGGCCCCAAGCGCATCCAGACGGGGACGCCGCACCCCACGGCGGTGCTGCCCGCGGTCTCCATGGGCATCGTGGCGGTGGCCGCCAGCACCGGCGGCCCGCAGGTGCTCTACCGGATGCTGTCGGAGCTGCCGGCGGACTTCCCGGCGCCCATCGTCATCGTGCAGCACATCAACGCGGCCTTCTCGGAGTCGCTGGCCAGCTGGCTCGCCAACGCGAGCAAGCTCAAGGTGCGGCTCGCCCAGGACGGCGACACGCTGGCGCCGGGGCTGGTGCTCGTGGCGCCGCCGGACCAGCACACGCTCGTGCCGCTGCGCGGGCGCGTGGTGCTCAAGCCCGGCGTGGAGCGCGACGGGCACATGCCCAGCGGCACCATGCTGCTGGAGAGCGTGGCCAAGACGTACGGCCGGCGCGCGGTGGGCGTCGTGCTCACGGGCATGGGCGCGGACGGGGCGGACGGGCTCTTGGCCATCAAGCAGGCCGGAGGTCTGGCGCTCGCGCAGAACGAGGAGTCCTGCGTGGTGTTCGGCATGCCTGGCGCGGCGGTGGAGCGCAAGGCGGTGGACCACCTCATCCACGGCGACGACGTCGCGGCCACGCTGGCGCGGCTGGCGCGCGGAGAGTCCCTGCCCGCGGGGCGCTGAGCGGGTGCCGTGACGTCCCCTTCCGAGCGCTGGGCTCCCGTGCACGCGTTCCTGTCAGCGCATACGGGCATGGCGCTGAGCGTGGCCCAGCGGCGGCGGCTGGACGCGCGCCTGGAGGCCCTGGGCCCTCCGGGGTCCGCGGAGCAGGTGGTGGCGCACCTGCGAACGGAGGGCGGCGCGGCGGACCTGGCGCGGCTGGTGGGCGCGGTGGCGGTGCACACCTCGGAGCTGTTCCGGGATGACGTGCAGCTCGCCGCCTTCCGCGAGCACGTGCTGTCGCCCCGGGTGCAGCGCTCGAAGCGGCCGCTGCGGATATGGAGCGCGGGGTGCGCCGCCGGCGAGGAGGTGGCCACGCTGCTCGTGCTCCTGGCGCAGGAGGGCGCGGACCCCGGAAGCCGGGTGCTGGGCACGGACATCTCCGAACCGGCGCTCGCCCGGGCGCGTGCGCTGAGCTTCCCCTCGGACGCGCTGCGACGCGTCCCGGAGGCGCTGCACACGCGCTACTTCGAGCCCCGCGCCGGACGTCAGGTGCTGGTGGAGGCGCTGCGCACGCAGGCCGAGTTCCGCTGCCACAACCTGATGGAGACGCCGTATCCGGAAGCGGACGGCGGGTTCGACGTCATCTTCTGCCGCAACGTCCTCATCTACTTCACCCCGGAGGCCTTCCAGCGCACGGTGCGCAGCCTGAGCGAGCGGCTCGCCCCCGGCGGCGTGCTCGTGCTGTCGGCCACGGAGCCCCTGCTCCAGGTTCCGCCGGAGCTGCGGCTGCTGCCCTGTGAGCAGGCCTTCTTCTACGTGCGCGTGGAGGCGCCGGCCGAGCCAGCCCCTCCGCCCCGTCGGGACGGCCGCACTGCTCCAGCAGCATCCCCAGGAGGTAGCGCGCGGCGATGGTCGAGTACCGCCGCGCGCGGGACGCGGTGGACTCCGGCCGGGCGCGGGTGGTGCCCTTCTTCCTGAACCTGGCCCGGCTCCGGGTGGCCTGCGCCAGGGCCGTGGAGCGCCTGGAGGGCGCAAGCCCCCGTTGAAGGCAGGGGGCAGGCCGCCCGCCTGGACGGTGCCGGGAGACAAACAGAAGCGGCGCGCGGAGGGCTTTGGACCTAGGATGCCGGCCCCATGCGCAGGCTCGTTCTCTTCGCCCTGTTGACCGCCGCCGTTCCCGGATGTTTCTACCCCGCCGACCGGGGCCGTGCCCTCGAAGCCAAGGTGGACAAGCTGGGGGCGGACAACGCCCGGCTCGAAGCGGAGCTGAAGGAGGCGCGCTCGCAGCTCGTCGCCACCCTGCCGAAGATCGACGAGAAGGTCGCCCAGGTGACCCAGGCCCTGCAGAGCCTGGACACCGCCGCGCGCCGCAAGGACGCGGACATCGGCGTGCAGTTCCAGAAGACGGTGGAGGACCTGTCGCAGCTGCGCGGACAGGTGGAGACGTACCTCTACAAGATTGGCGAGCTGGAGGCGGCGCTCGGCAAGAACACCGAGGAGACCAACCAGCGGCTCCTGGCGCTCCAGGGCTCCGAAGCGGTGAAGGAAGCCGAGGCGAAGAAGAAGGCAGAGGAGCTCCAGCGCCCCACGGAGAAGAAGGAGTTCCTCGCGCTCGCGCAGGAGAAGTCCAAGGCCGGGGACGTGCTGGTGGCCCGCCAGCTGTACAACGAGTTCTTGAAGAAGTGGGCCAAGGACTCGCTCGTGGGCGAGGCGCACTTCGGCCTGGGTGAGACGTACTTCACGGAAGCCAAGTGCCGCGAGGCCCTCTTCGAGTACGGCAAGGTGGTGCAGGACTACCCGAAGACGGCCTCCGCGCCGGACGCGTACCTGCGCTCCTCCGACTGCTTCCAGAAGCTGAAGATGAAGGAAGAGTCGAAGCTCGCGCTGGAGGAGCTGGTGAAGAGCTACCCCAAGTCGGACGCCGCGAAGGCGGCCAAGACGAAGCTGGCGGAGCTGGACAAGAAGGCCGCGCCCGCGCCGAAGAAGGGGAAGAAGTGAGCCCCCGCCGGTTGGCCGCGCTCGGGCTGCTGCTCCTGCCGCTGGTGGCGGGCGCCGCGCCGAAGAAGCTCGTGCTGCTCTTCACGGGAGACAATGGGGGCGAAATCGCCCCCTGTGGTTGACGCCACAACCCGTCTGGCGGTCTGGCCAGACGAAAGACGGTCCTGAATCAGGAGCGCGCCAGGGGCGTGCCCGTGCTCGCGCTGGATGCGGGCAATGCGCTCTTCAAGAGTCTGGCGGACGGCCAGGACCCGACGGCGAAGCTGCGCGCGGGGCTGCTGCTGGAGCAACTGGGAGCGCAGGGCTACACGGCCATGGCCGTGGGCCAGCGCGACCTCGTGCTGGGCGTGGACTTCCTGAAGAAGAAGACGAAGGGCGCGAAGCTCAAGCTGCTGTCCGCGAACCTCGTGGACGCCAAGGGCCAGCGCCTCTTCCCCGCGTCGGTGGTGACGACCGCGGGAGGCCTGAAGGTGGGCATCGTCGGCGTGTCGCCCGCGTCCGCGGACCCCAAGGTCCCGGCGGCCGGGGCGGATGGTTCCGCCGTGCTGCCCGCGGGCATCCAGGGGCAGCCCGTGCAGCCGGCGGTGGCGGCCGAGGTGAAGCGCCTGCGTGAGAAGGAGCAGGTGGACCTGGTGGTGGTGCTGGCGGCGGTGCCCTACGTGGAGGCGGTGCGGCTCGCGCAGGGCGCGGACGGCGTGGACTTCGTCGTCCAGTCGCACGACGGCCGGGGCGTGGGCATGGCGCAGCGCCAGGGTGTGTCCACGTTGGTGCCTCCCGGCGAGCGGGGCCGGCAGGTCGCGAAGCTGGAGGTGTCCGTGGAGGGCACCGGCCCCTTCACCGACCTGTCCGAGTCGAACCGCGCCCGCGAGAGCCAGAAGCTCGTGGAGGCGAACATCGCGCGGGTGAGCGAGCGCCTCAAGGCGGAGAAGGACGAGGCCACGCGCCGCTCGCTCCAGGAGACGCTGGCCTCCTTCCAGGCCCGGCGCGACGCCCTGGCGCGCACGGCGGCGGCCACGGGCCCCACGGTGGGCCGCACCTACCTGCTGTCGTACGTGCAGCTGGGGGCCGACGTCGCCTCCGATTCCGCCGTCCAGCAGCAGGTGGAACGCGTCGAGCCGCCCGGCTCCGCGGGTCACTGACCTTCCTCGCGGGGCCCGACTCCTCAGGTTCTGGGACGGTGCGTGAGACACGTTGTTTCACGCATCGGTCTCCAGAGCCTCATGGCGGGGCCTCATGGCCTGTCCGGCCCCTGGGGGAGATGGCGAGCCCTTTCCGTTCATGCGCGGGGGGGCGTGAGCATGGCAGGCGGGGACTCGACCGAATAATGTGAACAGCAGGTTTTCGGCCACCCCCACGCCACTCGTTCCAGAGCGGTGGGCCGCGTATGCGACATCAGCCGACGCAGCGTTGAGGCACCCAGGGTGCCCGGTGCTCCGGGCGTCCTTCGCGGGCCCTGTCGCGTCCAGAGTGCGGAGTACGTTCGATGAGCAGCAGCGACCTGTCGAAGCGAATCGCGAACCTGTCTCCGGAAAAGCGCGCGGAGCTCCTGAAGAAGCTGGCCGCGCAGAAGCTGGCCACGGGGAACACGGGTCGCGGCCTGCTGATGGCGAGGGATCGCTCGGCGCCGGCGGCGCTGTCGTTCGCGCAGCAGCGGCTGTGGTTCATCGACCAGCTGGAGCCGGGCAGCCCGCTCTACAACGTCCCGGTGGCGGTGCGGCTGGAGGGCGCGCTCGACGTGGCGGTGCTGGAGCGCTCGCTCCTGGAAGTGGTGCGGCGGCACGAGTCGCTGCGCACCACCTTCCACGGCGGTGACACCGGGCCGGTGCAGCGCTTCCTGGACACGCCCGTGCTGGAGCTGGAGCGGGTGGAGGTGACGGAGGGGGACGCGTCAGCGCGTGAGGCGGAGGCGTGGCGCCGGGTGGCGGCGGGGGCGCTGCGCCCGTTCGACCTCGCGAAGGGCCCGTTGATGCGCGGGCTGCTGGTGCGGCTGGGCGACCTGGAGCACCTGCTGCTGGTGACGATGCACCACATCGTCTCGGACGGGTGGTCGCTGGGCGTGTTGGTGCGCGAGGTGGCGGTGCTGTACGACGCCTTCGCGCGCGGACAGCCCTCGCCGCTGCCGGAGCTGGCGGTGCAGTACGCGGACTTCGCGGCCTGGCAGCGGGACACCTTGCAGGGTGCGTTGCTGGACAAGCAGCTCGGGTACTGGCGCGAGCAGCTGCACGGGGCGCCCCCTGCGCTGGAGCTGACGACGGACAAGCCGAGGCCCGCGGCGCGGAGCCTCCGTGGCGCGCGGCATGAGCTCCAGTGGTCGCGCGGGCTGATGGACGCGCTCAAGGCGCTGGGGCAGCAGGAAGGCGCCACGCTGTTCATGGTGCTGCTGGCCGGCTGGCAGACGCTGCTGTCGCGCTACTCCGGGCAGGACGACGTGAGCGTGGGGTCTCCCATGGCGGGCCGCACCCGCTCGGAGCTGGAAGGCCTCATCGGCATGTTCGTCAACACGCTGGTGCTGCGCACGCGGTTCCAGGCGGACCCTTCGTTCCAGGGGCTCCTTCGCCAGGTGCGCGAGACGCTGGTGGGGGCGACGGACAACCAGGACCTGCCCTTCGAGCGACTGGTGGAGGCGCTCCAGCCGGACCGCGGCCTGGGGCGCAGCCCCTTCTTCCAGGTGATGTTCGTGTTGCAGAACGCGCCTCGCGGCCCCGTGGCCGTGCAGGGCATGAAGCTGCACGCGATGGAGGTGGACACCCGCACGTCGAAGTTCGACCTGCTCCTGCAGCTGGCGGAGACGGAGCAGGGGCTGCGTGGCTACCTGGAATACGACACCGACCTCTTCCACGCTGCCACCCTGGCGCGGATGGCGGAGCACCTGCGCGTGCTGCTGGAGGGCGTGGCGGCGCATCCGGCGCTCCCCGTGTCGCGTCTGCCCTTGATGGGCGACGGTGAGCGCCAGCAACTCGTGGTGGAGTGGAACCGGACGACGGCCGGGTACCCGCGAGAGGTGTCTGTTCATGCGCTCTTCGCGGCGCAGGCGCGCAGGACACCGGACGCGGTGGCCCTCAAGCAGGCGCAGGATGGACGGACGCTGACGTACGGGGTGCTGGATGCCCGGGCGAACCAGCTCGCGCACCACCTGCGCGGCCTGGGCGTGACGCGGGGCACGCGGGTCGGCGTGTACGTGGAGCGCTCGTTCGAAATGGTGGTGGGGCTGCTGGCCATCCTGAAGGCGGGTGGCGCGTACGTGCCCGTGGACCGCAACTATCCGGCGGAGCGCATCGCACTGCTGCTGGAGGACGCGGGCGTCGAGGTGACGCTGACGCAGCAGGCACTCCTGGACCAGCTGCCTGCGAGCGCGGGCACACCGCTCTGCATGGACACGGCGTGGGAGGAGATGGCCCGCCAGTCGGAGACGGCGCCGGACGTGGAGGTGAACGGCGACGACCTGGCCTACGTGATGTTCACGTCGGGCAGCACGGGCCGTCCGAAGGGCGTGTGCATCCCGCACCGGGGCATCACGCGTCTGGTGTTGGGCAATGACTTCATGCGCTTCGGCGCGGACGAGGTCTGGTCGCAACTGGCGCCGGTGGCGTTCGACGCATCCACGTTGGAAGTGTGGGGCGCGCTGCTGCACGGCGCGAAGCTGGTGCTGGCGCCGCCGCACGCGCCGACGCTGGAGGAAGTGGGAACCCTGCTGAAGCAGGAGGGCATCACCACGCTGTGGCTCACGGTGGCCCTGTACGAGCAGATGGCGCTGCATCAGGCCGAAGCCCTGGCGCTGCCAAGGCAGGTGCTCTCGGGCGGCGATGTGATGCCGGTGCAGCGCATGCGCGAGCACGTGGCTCGGTTGAAGCCTGACATGTCGCTGGTGGCCGCCTACGGCCCGACGGAGAACACCACGTTCTCCACCACCCATGCGCTGCGGCAGGGCTCGGAGTTGGAGGCTTCGGTTCCCATTGGCCGTCCCATCGGGAATTCGACGGCGTACGTGCTGGATGCACACGGGGCCCTGACGGGCATCGGCATCCCGGGCGAGCTGTACGTGGGCGGAGAAGGCATCGCCTGGGGCTACCTGAACCGGCCCGAGCTCACGGCGGAGCGCTTCGTGCCGCATGGCTTCAGCACGGAGCCGGGCGCGCGGCTGTACCGCACGGGCGACAAGGCGCGATGGAAGGAGGACGGCACGCTGGAGTTCCTGGGCCGCACCGACTTCCAGGTGAAGGTGCGCGGCTTCCGCATCGAGTTGGGCGAAGTGGAAGCGGCGCTCACCCTGCACGCCAGCGTGGCGGAGGCGGTGGTGGTGGTGCGCGTGGTGGGCGCGGACAAGCAACTGGTGGGGTACGTGGTCCCGAAGGCGGGCGCGCCGCTGGATGCGATGGAGTTGAAGGCCCACCTGCGTCAGCGGCTGCCGGAGTACATGGTGCCCGCCGTCTTCATGGTGCTGGACGCGCTGCCGGTGAGCGCCAACGGCAAGGTGGATCGCAAGGTCCTGCCTCAGCCGGAGGCCCCTCGCTCGGAGCAGGAGTACGAGGCGCCGCGCACGGAGGTGGAGGCGAAGCTGGCCGCCATCTGGGCGGAGGTGCTGCGGGTGCCGCGCGTGGGCGTGCACGACAGCTTCTTCGAGCTGGGCGGGCACTCGCTGCTGGCGACCCAGGTCGTGTCCCGCGTCCGCACGGAGCTGGGCGCGGAGCTTCCGCTGCGCGCGTTGTTCGAAGCGCCCACGGTGGGGGCCCTGGCCCGGCGTCTGGAACAGGCGTCCCGACCGAGCCTGACGGCGATGCGGTCGACGGAGGGAGACCCCACCCGGCCGTTGTCCTTCGCGCAGCAGCGGCTGTGGTTCATCGACCAGCTGGAGCCGGGCAGCCCGCTCTACCATGTGCCGCTGGCGGTGCGGCTGGAGGGCATGCTGGAGGTGACCGCGCTCCAGGCGGCGCTCGACGAGGTCCTGCGCCGCCACGAGGCGTTGCGCACGACGTTCAACGTGCGCGACGGAGCGCCCGAGCAGATCGTACACCCGCCGTCCGCGATGTCCCTGGAGGTGGTGGACCTGCGCGACTTCGACGCGGGGCTCCGGGAGGATGAAGCCCGTCGGCAGGTGATGACGCAGGGACTGCGGCCCTTCGACCTGGCGCAGGGGCCTCTCGTCCGCGCGCAGTTGATCCGGCTGGACGAACGGGACCACCTGCTGGCGATCACGATGCACCACATCGTGTCGGACGGCTGGTCCCTGGGCGTGCTCGTGCGCGAGGTCGGCGCGAGCTACGCCGCGTTCGCGCAAGGACAGACACCGACGCTGCCGGAGCTGCCCGTGCAGTATCCCGACTACGCGGCCTGGCAGCGCGGCTGGCTTCAGGGCGACACGCTCGAGCGGGAAGTGGACTACTGGAAGCAGCGACTCGCGGGAGCGCCGCCGGTCCTGGAGCAGCCCACCGACTGGCCGAGGCCCGCGGTGCGGGGCCAGTCAGGCGCGATGCACTTCTTCCACTGGTCCCCCGCGCTGACGCGAGGCCTGAAGGCGCTGGCCCAGCGCGAGGGCGCCTCGCTGTACATGGTGCTGCTGGCGGGCTGGCAGGTGTTGCTGTCGCGCTACTCGGGACAGGATGACGTCAGCGTCGGTTCGCCCATCGCGGGCCGGACGCGCTCGGAGCTGGAAGGCCTCATCGGCTTCTTCGTGAACACGCTGGTGCTGCGCGCGCGCGTGGAGGGGGACCGCTCCTTCCGCGCACTGTTGAAGCAGGTGCGAGGCACGGTGCTCGAAGCCTACGAGCACCAGGACGTGCCCTTCGAGAAGCTGGTGGAAGCCCTCCAGCCCGACCGGAGCCTGAGCCATTCGCCCCTGTTTCAAACACTGCTGGCGCTGCAGAACGTGCCGCAAGGGGACCTGCGGTTGCCGGGCCTGACGCTCAAGCCGGTGGTCCTGGAGAGCCGCACCGCCAAGTTCGATCTGAGCCTCTTCTTCGTGGAAGAGGACGAAGGGCTCCGGGGAACGCTCGAGTACAGCACGGACCTGTTCAAGGCCGTGACGGTGCGCCGGATGGTGGAGCACCTGCGCGTCCTGTTGGAAGGCGCGCTGTCGCGGCCCGAGGAGTCGGTGACCCGCCTTCCGATGTCGGAGGTGCTGGAGCGCGAGCAGGTCCTCAAGGCCTGGAACCGGACGGCCGCCGAGTACCCGCGTGACGAGTCTGTTCATGCGCTCTTCGCGGCGCAGGCGCGCAGGACACCGGACGCGGTGGCCCTCAAGCAGGCGCAGGATGGACGGACGCTGACATACGGGGTGCTGGACGGCCGGGCGAACCAGCTCGCGCACCACCTGCGCGGCCTGGGCGTGACGCGGGGCACGCGGGTCGGCGTGTACGTGGAGCGCTCGTTCGAGATGGTGGTGGGGCTGCTTGCGATTCTGAAGGCGGGCGGCGCGTACGTGCCCGTGGACCGCAACTATCCGGCCGAGCGCATCGCGCTGCTGCTGGAGGACGCGGGCGTCGAGGTGACGCTGACGCAGCAGGCGCTCCTGGAGAAGCTGCCTGCGGGGGCAGGAGCACCGCTCTGCATGGACACGGCGTGGGAGGAGATGGCCCGCCAGTCGGAGACGGCGCCGGACGTGGAGGTGAACGGCGACGACCTGGCCTACGTGATGTTCACGTCGGGCAGCACGGGCCGTCCGAAGGGCGTGTGCATCCCGCACCGGGGCATCACGCGTCTGGTGTTGGGCAATGACTTCATGCGCTTCGGCGCGGACGAGGTCTGGGCGCAGCTGGCGCCGGTGGCCTTTGACGCGTCCACGTTGGAGGTGTGGGGCGCGCTGCTGCATGGCGCGAAGCTGGTGCTGGCACCGCCGCACGCGCTGACGCTGGACGAGGTGGGCGCCCTCCTGAAGCAGGAGGGCATCACTGCGCTCTGGCTGACGGCGGCGTTGTACGAGCAGATGGCCTTGCATCAGGCTGACGCCCTGGCACTGACGAGGCAGGTGCTCTCGGGCGGTGATGTGCTGCCGGTGCAGCGGATGCGCGAGCACGTGGCCCGGTTGAAGCCCGGCATGTCGCTGGTGGCCGCCTACGGCCCGACGGAGAACACCACCTTCTCCACCACCCATGCGCTGCGGCAGGGCTCGGCGCTGGAGGCTTCGGTTCCCATTGGCCGTCCCATCGGGAACTCGACCGTGTACGTGCTGGATGCGCATGGCGACACGGTGGGCGTGGGCGTGCCCGGCGAGCTGTACGTGGGCGGAGAGGGCCTCGCCTGGGGCTACCTGAACCGGCCCGAGCTCACGGCGGAGCGCTTCGTGCCGCATGGCTTCAGCACGGAGCCGGGCGCGCGGCTGTATCGCACGGGCGACAAGGCGCGATGGAAGGAGGACGGCACGTTGGAGTTCCTGGGCCGCACCGACTTCCAGGTGAAGGTGCGTGGCTTCCGCATCGAGCCCGGTGAAATCGAGGCCGCGCTCCTGGAGCACGCCAGCGTGGCGGAGGCCGCGGTGGTGGTGCGGGACGTCGGTGGAGACAAGCGGCTCGTGGCCTGGCTCGTGGCGAAGCCGGGGCAGGACCTGGACCCGAAGGCCGTGGAAGCAGCGCTGCGACAGCGGCTGCCCGAGTACATGGTCCCGTCGGCCATCGGTGTCCTGGACGCGCTGCCCCTGAGTGCCAACGGCAAGGTGGACCGCAAGGCCCTGCCCGCGTTGGACGTGCCTCAGTCGGGCGTCCACTACGAAGCACCTCGCACGAAGATGGAGGAGCGCCTTTCGGCCATCTGGGCCGAAGTGCTGCGTGTCCCCCGTGTGGGCGTGAAGGACGACTTCTTCGCGCTGGGGGGCCACTCACTCCTGGCCACGCAGGTGGCCTCACGCCTCCGTTCGGAGCTGGGCGTGGAGCTGCCGTTGCGCGCGCTGTTCGAGGCGCGGACGCTGGAGGCGCTCGCCCAGCGGCTTGAAGAGGCCGTGGGCGTGAGTTCGAAGGGTCCGCGGCCGGTGCAAGGTGACGCTCCGCGTCCGCTGTCGTTCGCACAGCAGCGGTTGTGGTTCATCGACCAGCTGGAGCCGGGCACTTCGCTCTACAACGTTCCGGTGGCGGTGCGGCTGGAGGGCACGCTGCGCCAGGAGGTGCTGGAGCAGGCGCTGCGTGAAATCATCCGTCGCCACGAGTCCCTGCGGACCACGTTCGCCGAGACGGACGCGGAGGCCGTCCAGATCATCCATCCGAGCACGGCCCTGCCGCTGGAAGTGAAGGACCTCCAGGGGCTCGGGAAGGGCGAGAGGGGAGAGGCGGCACGGCGTCTGCTTGAGCAGGAGATGCAGAATCCGTTCGACCTGAAGCAAGGGCCGCTGGTCCGAGCACGGCTGTGGAAGCTGGATGCGCAGGAGCACGTGCTCGTCATCACGATGCACCACATCGTGTCGGACGGCTGGTCGGTGGGCGTGCTCGTGCGCGAGGTGAGCGCGCTGTACGCGGCGTTCACGCAAGGGCGCCCGTCCCCGCTGCCGGAGCTGCCGGTGCAGTACGCGGACTACGCGACGTGGCAGCGGCAGGAGTTGCAGGGCGAGACGTTGCAGCGCGAGGTGGACTACTGGAAGCAGCGGCTCGTGGGCGCGCCGCCCGTGCTGGAGCTGCCCACGGACCGTCCGCGTCCGGCGGTGCGTGGCAATGCCGGTGGTACCTACCGTTTCCAATGGCCGCATGCGCTTGAGCAGGGATTGCGCGGCCTGGGCCAGCGCGAGGGCGCCTCGCTGTACATGGTGCTGCTTGCGGGCTGGCAGACCTTGATGGCGCGGTACTCGGGGCAGACGGACGTGAGCGTGGGTTCGCCCATCGCCGGACGCACGCGTTCGGAGGTGGAGGGGCTGATCGGCTTCTTCGTCAACACGCTGGTGCTGCGTGCGCAGGTGGATGGCGCCCGGTCGTTCCGGAAGTTGCTCGGGCAGGTGCGGGAGACGGTGCTGGGGGCGTACGAGCACCAGGAGGTGCCGTTCGAGAAGCTGGTGGAGGCATTGCAGCCCGAGCGAAGCCTGAGCCACACGCCGCTCTTCCAGACGATGCTCGCGGTGCAGAACATGCCCATGGAGGAGGCGAGGCTCCCGGGGCTGGTGCTCAAGCCGCTGGAGATGGAAGGCCGTACGTCGAAGTTCGACGTGAGCATCTTCTTCACGGAGACACCGCAAGGCCTGAGCGGCGCGGTGGAATACAGCACCGAGCTGTTCGAGGCCGGGACAATCCGCCGCTTGGTGGAGCACCTGCGCGTGTTGCTGGAAGGCGTGGTGGCGAAGCCGGACGAGGCGGTAGGCCGGTTGCCGCTGCTGACGGAAGGAGAGCGTCAGCAGGTGCTGGTGACGTGGAACCAGACGCAGGCGGAGTACCCGCGCGACGCGACGATTCCCCAGCTCTTCGAAGCACAGGCCCGGAAGACGCCCGACGCAGTAGCGGTCATCAGCGGAAAGCAAAGGCTGACGTATCGGGAAGTGGAGGCGAAGGCGAACCAGTTGGCGCACCGGCTGCGCAAGCTGGGCGTGGGGCCGGAGTCGCGCGTGGGCCTGTGCGTGGAGCGCACGGCGGACGTGGTGGTGGGGACGCTGGGCATTCTCAAGGCCGGCGGCGCGTACGTGCCGCTGGACCCCAGCTATCCGAAGGAGCGCCTGGGATGGCTGCTGGAGGATGCGCAGGGCCCGGCCCTGGTAGCGCATTCGCACCTGCTGGAGTCACTGCCGGCCTTCACCGCGCAGGCCGTGTGCCTGGACACAGACGCAACGTTGGCAACGGAGTCAGACAGGCCGCTGGACACCCAGGTGCAGCCGGAGAATGTGGCGTACCTCATCTACACCTCGGGCAGCACGGGCCGCCCGAAGGGCGTGGCGGTGACGCACCGGAACGCCGTGGCCTTCCTGGCGTGGGCGCAGGAGACGTTCGAGGAGGAGGAGACGAAGGCCGTGCTGGCGGCGACGTCCCTCAACTTCGACCTGTCGGTGTTCGAGCTGTTCGCGCCGTTGGTACGGGGCGGCAGTGTGGTGGTGGTGCGCAACGCACTGCACCTCGCCGAAGAGAAGGTGGAAGCCGAAGTCACGCTGATCAACACGGTGCCGTCGGCGATGGCGCAGCTGGTGCGACTGGGTGCGGTGCCCCCGTCGGTGCGCGTGGTGAACCTCGCAGGCGAAGCGCTGCCGGAGACGCTGGCGAAGCAGGTCTACGGTGTCTCCACGGTGCGCAAGCTCTTCAACCTCTACGGTCCGTCCGAGGACACCACCTACTCAACGTGGTCGCTGGTGGGACGCGAGGAAGTGCCGAACATCGGCCGGCCGCTTACCAATACACGCGCGTACGTGCTGGACGCGTACCTGCAACCCGTACCGGTGGGTGTGGCGGGAGAGCTGTACCTCGCGGGTGAAGGCCAGGCGCGCGGCTACCTGCTGCGGCCAGAGCTCACAGCGGAGAAGTTCCTGCCGGAACTCCATGGCCCCTCGGGCAGCCGGATGTACCGCACGGGAGACCGGGTGCGGTACCGGGCGGACGGCGTGCTGGAGTACCTGGGGCGCGTGGACTTCCAGGTGAAGGTGCGAGGCTTCCGCATCGAGCTGGGAGAGGTGGAGTCCGCCCTGCGCCAGCAGGACGCCGTGAAGGACGCAGTGGTCGTGGCGAAGGGGGAGGGCGCGGAGAAGCGCCTCGTCGCCTACGTCGCGGCGAAGGCAGACGCCACGCTGGAAGCGGAGGCCCTGAAGGCAACCCTGCGCCAGCGGTTGCCGGAATACATGGTGCCCGGGACGGTGGTGGTGCTGGAAGCACTGCCGCTGAATGCCAACGGAAAGGTGGACCGCAAGGCCCTGCCGGAGCCGGAGGCCCCCCAGGCTGGCAGTGCCTACGAAGCGCCGCGCACCGCGCTGGAATCCCAGCTGGCGGCCATCTGGGCCGAAGTGCTGCGAATCCCCCAGGTAGGCGTGAAGGACAACTTCTTCGCGCTGGGCGGTCACTCACTCCTGGCAACGCAGGTGGTGTCACGGATCCGAGTGGAGGTGGGGGTCGAACTGCCCCTGCGCGCACTCTTCGAAGCGCCCACGCTGCAAGCCCTTGCCCAGCGCGTGGAGAAGGCCAGCGGCTCGCGCACTCCGGCCCCGCGCCACATCCCGGAAGACACGGGGCTGCCCCTGTCCTTCGCGCAGCAGCGACTGTGGTTCATCGACCAGTTGGAGCCGGGCACGGCGCTCTACAACATGCCCGTCGCGGTGCGCCTCGAAGGCGACCTGGACTCCGCGGCACTGGAGCAAGCCCTGCGCGAGGTCGTGCGCCGTCATGACTCCCTGCGCACCACTTTCGAGGAGCAGTCCGGCCAGGCCATCCAGGTCATCCATCCCGACCTGACGCTCGAACTGGCGCGCGTGGACCTGCGGAACGCCGACGCATCCCAGCGAGAGGCCGAGGCCCGCCGATGCATCGATCAGGAGATGATGCGGCCCTTCGACCTGGTGCGCGGGCCGCTGATCCGCGCGCGGTTGTTCACGCTCGGCGAGCGAGAGCACGTGCTCGTCATCACGATGCACCACATCGTGTCGGACGGGTGGTCGCTGAGCGTGCTGGTGCGCGAGATGGGCGCGCTGTACGCGGCCTTCTCCACGGGGCGTCCCTCGCCCCTGCCGGAGCTGCCGGTGCAGTACGCGCGCTACGCGGCGTGGCAGCGCAGCTGGCTCCAGGGTGACGCGCTGGCGCGACAGGTTGGCTATTGGAAGCAGAAGCTCGCGGGCGCGCCGCCCATGCTGGAGCTGCCCACGGACCGTCCGCGCCCGTCCGAGCGCAGCATCACGGGTGCGACCCACGCCTTCCCCCTGTCCCGGCCGCTGGTGGAGGGGCTCAAGTCCCTGGCCCATCGCGAGGGCGCGTCGCTGTACATGGTGCTGCTTGCGGGCTGGCAGACCTTGATGGCGCGCTACTCGGGACAGGATGACGTCAGCGTGGGTTCGCCCATTGCGGGCCGGACGCGCTCGGAGCTGGAAGGCCTCATCGGCTTCTTCGTCAACACGCTGGTGCTGCGTGCCCAGGTGGACGGCGCCCTGCCGTTCCGGAAGCTGCTCGGGCAGGTGCGGGAGACGGTGCTGGAGGCGTACGAGCACCAGGAGGTGCCGTTCGAGAAGCTGGTGGAAGCGCTCCAGCCCGAACGCAGCCTGAGCCATACGCCGCTCTTCCAGACGATGCTGACGCTCCAGAACGTCCCCATGGGAGAGCTGCGGCTGCCGGGCCTGGCACTCAAGCCGGTGGACCTGGAGAGCCCCATCGCGAAGTTCGACCTGAGCGTGACGCTCATGGAGACGCCGCGAGGAATGACAGGCGTCCTGGAGTACAGCACCGCGCTGTTCGACGCGGGCACCGTGCAGCGGATGGCCCTCCACCTGACGACGCTGCTCGAAGGCCTCGTGGCCCATCCCACCGAGCGCGTCGCCCGACTGCCGCTGCTGTCCGCCGAAGAGCGCGCGCAGGTGGTCTCCACCTGGAACGACACGCGGGTGTCCGTGCCCTGGGACGGGTGCTTCCACGAGTGCGTGGAGACGCAAGCGCGGGTCGCGCCCGGCCGGCTCGCCGTCCTGGACGGCACGGTGCGGCTGGACTTCGAGGCGCTCAACGCACGCGCCAACCAGCTTGCCCACTGGTTGCGCGAGCGCGGCGTGGGGCCCGAGGTGCGCGTGGCGCTCTTCCTGGAGCGTTCGGTGGACCTGGTGGTGGCGGCACTCGGCGTGATGAAGGCCGGCGGTGCCTACGTGCCGTTGGATCCGGCATGGCCCTCCGAGCGGCTGGGGTGGCTCGCGAAGGACTGCGGTGCGCGCTGGGTGCTCACGCAGCGCAAGCTCGCCAGGGCACTCCCGGAGGGGCTGGAGACCCTGTGCCTGGATGACGTGGCAGCGCGCGAGGCGCTGGAGCGGCAGTCGCGTGACAACCCGGTCCGCCTGAGCCTCCCGACGCATCTGGCGTATGTCATCTACACGTCGGGCAGCACGGGGCGCCCCAAGGGCGTGATGGTGCAGCACGCGTCGATGATGAACCTGCGCGCCGCGCTCCGGATCAGGGTGTTCGCGGGCATCGCGGAGCCGGTCCGGGTGAGCTTCAACGCGCCCCTGGCGTTCGACGCCTCGGTCCAGCAGTTGGTGCAGCTGGCGGACGGACACGCGCTCTGCATCGTGCCGGCCGACGTGCGTGAGGACGTCGCGCGCACGGCGGCGTGGTTGGAGGAACAGGAGGTGGACGTCCTCGACTGCACGCCAGCGCACCTGCGCCTGCTGCTGGACGAAGGACTGGGCACGCGCCGGCCGATGCGCGTCCTGGTGGGCGGCGAGGCCGTGGACGAGGCGCTGTGGGCGCGGCTCGCGGCGCTCCCGGGGCTCAAGGCCTTCAACGTGTACGGACCCACGGAGTGCACCGTGGACGTCACGGCGCGCGCCATCGCGATGGACACGGCGCGCCCGGTGCTGGGCCGGCCGCTGGCAAACATACAGGCCTACGTGCTGGACCCCGAACTGCAACCGGTGCCGGTCGGTGTGCCGGGGGAGCTGTACCTCGGTGGCGAAGGGCTCGCGCGGGGGTACCTGGAGCGGCCCGAGCTGTCGGCGGAGCGCTTCGTGCCAGACAGCCTGGGTTCGCAGCCGGGTGGACGGCTGTACCGCACGGGAGACCGCGTGCGGTGGCTGGCCTCCGGGGAGCTGGAGTACCTGGGCCGCCTGGACTTCCAGGTGAAGCTGCGGGGCTTCCGCATCGAACTGGGCGAGGTGGAGACGGCGCTGTCGCAACAGCCCGGCGTGAGCGAGGCCGTGGTGCTCGTGCGAGGAGACGGCGCTGACAAGCGGCTCGTCGGCTACGTCGTGGCGAAGGAGGGCCACGCGCTGGAGGCGGACACGCTGCGAAGCGGCCTGCGACAGGGCATGCCCGAGTACATGGTGCCCGCGGCGCTGGTGGTGCTGGAGGCGCTGCCGCTCAACGCCAACGGCAAGGTGGACCGCAAGGCCCTGCCAGAACCGGAGGCGCCTCGGGCGGGCAGCACCTACGAGGCACCGCGCACGGAGGTGGAGGGGAAGCTCGCGGCCATCTGGGCGGAGGTGTTGCGAGTGGAGCGCGTGGGGGTGAAGGACAACTTCTTCGCGCTCGGTGGACACTCGCTGCTGGCGACGCAGGTGGTGTCACGCATCCGCACGCAGCTGGGCCACGAGATGCCGCTGCGGCTGCTGTTCGAGGCGCCGACGGTGGAAGCGCTCGCGCTGCGGCTCTCGGAGGCGGGCCGTTCGGGTGTCCCAGCGCTGGTCGCGCGCAGTCGCCTGGTGTCGGCGCCGCTATCGGTGCCGCTGTCGTTCGCGCAGCAGCGGCTGTGGCTCATCGATCAGCTGGAGCCGGGAAGCCCGCTCTACAACGTGCCGGTGGCGGTCCGGTTGGAGGGCGACCTGGACGCGGGGGCGTTGGAGCGTGCGCTGCACGAGGTCGTGCGCCGACACGAAGCCCTGCGCACCACCTTCTCCGAGGAGGGCGGTCAGCCCGTCCAGCGCATCCATGACGTGGTGGATGCGCCGTTGACGTCCGTGGACCTCGTCTCCTTCGGCGCGGCACGCGAGACGGAAGCCCGACGCCGGGTGGCGTTGGAGCTGGCCTGGCCGTTCGACCTGAAGCAGGGGCCGCTGCTGAGGGCCCTGCTGTTGCGCCTGGACGCGCGCGAGCACGTGCTCGTCGTCACGATGCACCACGCGGTGTCCGACGGTTGGTCGGTGAGCGTGCTGATCCGCGAAGTCGTCGCGCTGTACGACGCGCTGACGCGAGGACAGCCGTGGACCCTGCCGGAGCTGCCGGTGCAGTACGCGGACTACGCGGTCTGGCAGCGCGACTGGCTGCGCGGTGAGGCGTTGCAGCGGGAGGTGGACTACTGGAAGCGGCAGCTCGTGGGAGCCCCGCCGGTGCTGGAGTTGCCCACGGACCGTCCTCGTCCAGCGATGCGAGGCAATGCGGGCGCGACGCGTGGCTTCCTCCTTTCGCCGGAGCTGTCGCAGGGATTGAAGGACCTGGCGCAGCAAGAGGGCGCGTCGCTCTTCATGGTGCTGCTGGCGGGTTGGCAGGCCTTGCTGGCGCGCTACTCCGGGCAGGAGGACCTCAGCGTGGGGTCGCCCATCGCGGGGCGCACACGCTCGGAGCTGGAAGGCCTCATCGGCTTCTTCGTCAACACGCTGGTGCTGCGTGCGCAGGTGGATGGCGCCCGGTCGTTCCGGAAGTTGCTCGGGCAGGTGCGGGAGACGGTGCTGGGGGCGTACGAGCACCAGGAGGTGCCGTTCGAGAAGCTGGTGGAGGCATTGCAGCCCGAGCGAAGCCTGAGCCACACGCCGCTCTTCCAGACGATGCTCGCGGTGCAGAACATGCCCATGGAGGAGGCGAGGCTCGCGGGGCTGGTGTTGAAGCCCGTGGAGCTGAGCGCGGGGACATCGAAGTTTGACGTGAGCGTCTTCTTCACGGAGACACCGCAGGGTCTGAGCGGCGGGATGGAGTACAGCACCGAGCTGTTCGAGGCCGGCACCATCCAGCGGATGGTGGAGCACCTGCGCGTGTTGCTGGAAGGCGTGGTGGCGAAGCCGGACGAGGCGGTAGGCCGGTTGCCGCTGCTGACGGAAGGAGAGCGTCAGCAGGTGCTGGTGACGTGGAACCAGACGCAGGCGGAGTACCCGCGCGACGCGACGATTCCCCAGCTCTTCGAAGCACAGGCCCGGAAGACGCCTGAAGCCATCGCGGTGGTCAGTGGCAAACAGCGACTGACGTACCGGGAGGTGGAGGCGAAGGCGAACCAGTTGGCGCACCGGCTGCGCAAGCTGGGCGTGGGGCCGGAGTCGCGCGTAGGCCTGTGCGTGGAGCGCACGGTGGACGTAGTGGTCGGGACGCTGGGCATTCTCAAGGCCGGCGGCGCGTATGTGCCGCTGGACCCCAGCTATCCGAGGGAGCGCCTGGGCTGGCTGCTGGAGGATGCGCAGGGCCCGGCCCTGGTAGCGCATTCGCACCTGCTGGAGTCACTGCCGGCCTTCACCGCGCAGGCCGTGTGCCTGGACCGTGACGAGGCCCTGGCTGAGGAGCCCACTTCGCCGGTGTCCGTGGGAGTTCAGCCGGAGAACGTGGCGTACCTCATCTACACGTCGGGAAGCACGGGCCGCCCGAAGGGCGTGGCGGTGACGCACCGGAACGCCGTGGCCTTCCTGACGTGGGCGCAGGAGACGTTCGAAGAGGGAGAGACGAAGGCCGTGCTGGCGGCAACGTCCCTCAACTTCGACCTGTCGGTGTTTGAGCTGTTCGCGCCGCTGGTCCGGGGCGGCAGCGTGGTGGTGGTGCGCAACGCGCTGCAGCTGGCGGAGGCTCCGCTCGAAGCGGAGGTGACGCTGATCAACACGGTGCCGTCGGCGATGGCGCAGCTGGTGCGACTGGGAGCGGTGCCCCCGTCGGTGCGCGTGGTGAACCTCGCGGGCGAAGCGCTGCCAGAGACGCTGGCGAAGCAGGTGTATGGCGTGCCGTCGGTGCGCAAGCTGTACAACCTCTACGGCCCGTCCGAGGACACCACCTACTCAACGTGGTCACTGGTGGGGCGTGAGGAAGTGCCGAACATCGGCCGTCCCTTGGCGAACACGCGTGCGTACGTGCTGGATGCGTACCTGCAACCGGTACCCGTGGGCGTAGCCGGCGAGCTGTACCTCGCGGGTGAAGGCCAGGCGCGCGGCTACCTGCTGCGGCCGGACCTCACGGCGGAGAAGTTCCTGCCGGAAGTGCACGGCCCCGCGGGCAGTCGCATGTACCGCACGGGAGACCGGGTGCGGTACCGGGCGGACGGCGTGCTGGAGTACCTGGGGCGCGTGGACTTCCAGGTGAAGGTGCGAGGCTTCCGCATCGAGCTGGGAGAGGTGGAGTCCGCCCTGCGCCAGCAGGACGCCGTGAAGGATGCAGTGGTCGTGGCGAGGGGGGAGGGCGCGGAGAAGCGCCTCGTCGCCTACGTCGCGGCGAAGGCCGGAGTGACGCTGGAGGCGGAGCCGCTGAAGGCAAACCTGCGCCAGCGGTTGCCGGAGTACATGGTGCCCGGGACGGTGGTGGTGCTGGAAGCACTGCCGCTGAATGCCAACGGAAAGGTGGACCGCAAGGCCCTGCCGGAGCCGGAGGCGCCGCAGTCCGGCAGCACCTACGAAGCGCCGCGCACGCAGCTGGAGTCCCAGCTGGCGGCCATCTGGGCCGAAGTGCTGCGTGTCCCCCAGGTAGGCGTGAGGGACAACTTCTTCGCGCTGGGCGGTCACTCACTCCTGGCAACGCAGGTGGTGTCACGGATCCGAGTGGAGGTGGGAGTCGAACTGCCCCTGCGCGCACTCTTCGAAGCGCCCACGCTGCAAGCCCTTGCCCAGCGCGTGGAGAAGGCCAGCGGCTCGCGCACTCCAGCCCCGCGCCACATCCCGGAAGACACGGGGCTGCCCCTGTCCTTCGCACAGCAGCGGCTGTGGTTCATCGACCAATTGGAGCCGGGCACGGCGCTCTACAACATGCCCGTCGCGGTGCGCCTCGAAGGCGACCTGGACTCCGCGGCACTGGAGCAGGCCCTGCGCGAAGTCGTGCGCCGTCATGACTCCCTGCGCACCACCTTCGAGGAGCAGTCCGGCCAGGCCATCCAGGTCATTCATCCCGACCTGACGCTCGAACTGGCGCGCGTGGACCTGCGGAACGTCGATGCATCCCAGCGAGAGGCCGAGGCCCGGCGACAGATTGAGCAGGAGATGATGCGGCCCTTCGACCTGGTGCGCGGGCCGTTGATCCGCGCGCGGTTGTTCACGCTCGGCGAGCGTGAGCACGTGCTCGTCATCACGATGCACCACATCGTGTCGGACGGGTGGTCACTGGGCGTGCTGGTGCGTGAGATGGGCGCGCTGTACGCGGCCTTCTCCACGGGGCGTCCCTCGCCCCTGCCGGAGCTGCCGGTGCAGTACGCGCGCTACGCGGCGTGGCAGCGCGGCTGGCTCCAGGGCGACGCGCTGGCGCGACAGGTCGGCTATTGGAAGCAGAAGCTCGCGGGCGCGCCGCCCATGCTGGAGCTGCCCACGGACCGTCCGCGTCCGTCCGTGCAGAGCATCACGGGCGCGACCTACGCCTTCCCCCTGTCCCGGCCGCTGGTGGAGGGGCTCAAGTCCCTGGCCCATCGAGAGGGCGCGTCCCTCTTCATCGTGCTGCTCGCGGGCTGGCAGGTGTTGCTGTCGCGCTACTCCGGCCAGACGGACCTCAGCGTGGGAGCGCCCATCGCGGGGCGCACACGCTCGGAGCTGGAGGGCCTCATCGGCTTCTTCGTCAACACGCTGGTGTTGCGGACGAACGTGGACGGGCGCGCGTCCTTCCGCGACCTGCTCGCCCAGGTGCGCGAGACAGTGCTGGAGGCGTACGAGCACCAGGAGGTGCCGTTCGAGAAGCTGGTGGAAGCGCTCCAGCCCGAACGCAGCCTGAGCCACACGCCGCTCTTCCAGACGATGCTGACGCTCCAGAACGTCCCCATGGGAGAGCTGCGGTTGCCGGGCCTGGCGCTCAAGCCGGTGGACCTGGAGAGCCCCATCGCGAAGTTCGACCTGAGCGTGACGCTCATGGAGACGCCGCGAGGAATGACAGGCGTCCTGGAGTACAGCACGGCGTTGTTCGACGCGGGCACCGTGCAGCGGATGGCCCTCCACCTGACGACGCTGCTCGAAGGCCTCGTGGCCCATCCCACCGAGCGCGTCGCCCGGCTGCCGCTGCTGTCCGCCGAAGAGCGCGCGCAGGTGGTCTCCACCTGGAACGACACGCGGGTGTTCGTGCCCTGGGAGGGCTGCTTCCACGAGTGCGTGGAGACGCAAGCGCGGGTCGCGCCCGGCCGGCTCGCGGTCCTGGACGGCACGGTGCGGCTGGACTTCGAGGCGCTCAACGCACGCGCCAACCAGCTTGCCCACTGGCTGCGCCAGCGCGGCGTGGGGCCCGAGGTGCGCGTGGCGCTCTTCCTGGAGCGCTCGGTGGACCTGGTGGTGGCGGCGCTCGGCGTGATGAAGGCCGGCGGTGCCTACGTGCCGTTGGATCCGGCATGGCCCTCCGAGCGGCTGGGCTGGCTCGCGAAGGACTGCGGTGCGCGCTGGGTGCTCACGCAGCGCAAGCTCGCCGGGGCACTCCCGGAGGGGTTGGAGACCCTGTGCCTGGACGACGCGGGAGCGCGCGAGGCGCTGGAGCGGCAGTCGCGTGACAACCCGGTCCGCCTGAGCCTCCCGACGCATCTGGCGTATGTCATCTACACCTCGGGCAGCACGGGGCGCCCCAAGGGCGTGATGGTGCAGCACGCATCGATGATGAACCTGCGTGCCGCGCACAAAGTGACGACGCTCGCGGGCATCACGGAGCCGGTTCGGGTGGGCTTCAACGCGCCCCTGGCGTTCGACGCCTCGGTCCAGCAGTTGGTGCAACTGGCGGACGGACACACGCTCTGCGTCGTGCCGGCCGACGTGCGTGAGGACGTCGCGCGCACGGCGGCGTGGTTGGAGGAACAGGAGGTGGACGTCCTCGACTCCACGCCAGCGCACCTGCGCTTACTGCTGGACGAAGGACTGGGCACGCGCCGGCCGATGCGCGTCTTGGTGGGCGGCGAGGCCGTGGACGAGGCGCTGTGGACGCGGCTCGCGGCGCTCCCGGGGAGCAAGGCCTTCAACGTGTACGGACCCACGGAGTGCACCGTGGACGTCACCGCGCGCGCCATCGCGATGGACACGGCGCGCCCGGTGCTGGGCCGGCCGCTGGCCAACATGCAGGCCTACGTGCTGGACCCCGAACTGCAACCGGTGCCGGTCGGTGTGCCGGGGGAACTGTACGTCGGCGGTGCGGGTCTCGCGCGGGGGTACCTGGAGCGGCCCGAGCTTTCGGCGGAGCGCTTCGTGCCAGACGGCCTGGGGCCGCAGCCGGGCGGACGGCTGTACCGCACGGGAGACCGCGTGCGGTGGCTGGCCTCCGGGGAGCTGGAGTACCTGGGCCGCCTGGACTTCCAGGTGAAGCTGCGGGGCTTCCGCATCGAGCTGGGCGAGGTGGAGACGGCGCTGGCGCAGCAGCCCGGCGTGAGCGAGGCCGTGGTGCTCGTGCGCGGAGAGGGGGGCGACAAGCGGCTCGTCGGCTACGTCGTGGCGAAGGAGGGCCACGCGCTGGACGTGGACACGCTGCGAAGCGGCCTGCGACAGGGCATGCCCGAGTACATGGTGCCCGCGGCGCTGGTGGTGCTGGAGGCGCTGCCGCTCAACGCCAACGGCAAGGTGGACCGCAAGACCCTGCCAGAACCGGAGGCGCCTCGGGCGGGCAGCACGTACGAAGCGCCGCGCACGGAGGTGGAGGGGAAGCTCGCGGCCATCTGGGCGGAGGTGTTGCGAGTGGAGCGCGTGGGGGTGAAGGACAACTTCTTCGCGCTCGGTGGACACTCGCTGCTGGCGACGCAGGTGGTGTCACGCATCCGCACGCAGCTGGGCCACGAGATGCCGTTGCGCCTGCTGTTCGAGGCGCCCACGGTGGAAGCGCTCGCGTCGCGGCTCTCGCAGGTGGGCCGCTCAGGGGGCCCGGCGCTGGTGGCGCGGAGTCGTCCGGCGTCGGTGCCCCTGTCGTTCGCGCAGCAGCGACTGTGGTTCATCGACCAGCTGGAGCCGGGCACGGCGCTCTACAACATGCCCGTGGCGGTGCGCCTGGAAGGCGAGCTGAACACCCCGGCGCTGGCGCAGGCCCTGGGCGAAGTCGTGCGCCGGCACGAAGCCCTGCGCACCACGTTCGCCGTGGGGAATGCCGAACCGGTCCAGCGGATCTCCTCCGCTGGAGCCTTCTCGCTGACCACGGAGGATCTGAGCACGACGTCCGCGGAGGCGCGTGAGAGGACGGTTCGGAGGCGGGTGGAGCAGGAGGTGCTGCGGCCCTTCGACCTGGAGCACGGGCCGCTGTTCCGGGCCCTGGTGCTGAAGCTGGACGCGCGGGAGCACGTCCTCGTCGTCACGATGCACCACATCGTGTCGGACGGGTGGTCGCTGAGCGTGCTCGTCCGGGAAGTGGGGATGCTCTACGCGGCCTTCGTGCAGGGGCAGCCGTCTCCGCTTCCGGAGCTGCCCGTGCAGTACGCGGATTACGCCGCATGGCAGCGCGGCTGGTTGCAGGGGGCGACGCTCCAGCGGGAAGTGGACTACTGGAAGCGCAAGCTCTCCGGAGCGCCGCAGGTGCTCGAATTGCCCACGGACCGTCCGCGTCCGGCGGTGCGCGGCAATGCGGGCGCGACGCTCGGCTTCACCCTTCCGCGCGAGCTGGCCGGGAAGCTGCGGAGCCTGGCCCAGCGTGAAGGGGCCTCGCTGTACATGGTGTTGCTCGCGGGCTGGCAGGTGTTGCTGTCGAAGTACTCCGGGCAGGACGACATCAGCGTCGGCTCCCCCATCGCGGGCCGCACCCGCAGGGAAGTGGAGGGACTGATCGGCTTCTTCGTCAACACGCTGGTGCTGCGTGCCCAGGTGGACGCAGCCCGGTCGTTTCAGCAGTTGCTCGGGCAGGTGCGGGAGACGGTCCTGGAGGCGCAGGAGCACCAGGACGTGCCGTTCGAAAAGCTGGTGGAAGCGCTCCAGCCCGAGCGCAGCCGAGGCCACACGCCGCTCTTCCAGACGCTGCTGGCGCTCCAGAACCTGCCCGTGGGCGAAGCGCAACTGCCGGGCCTGACGCTCAAGCCCGTGGAGCTGGAAGGCGGCACGTCGAAGTTCGACCTGAGCGTCTTCTTCGTGGAGACCCCGGACGGGCTCAGCGGCGTGCTGGAATACAGCACCGACCTGTTTGAAGCCGCGACGGTGCGCCGGATGGCGGACCACCTGCGCGTGCTCCTGGAGTCCGTGCTGGAACACCCCGAAGCCCCGGTGAGCCGGCTGTCGATGCTGGATGTCACCGAGCGCCGTCAGGTCGTCGAGGACAGGAACCGGACGGCGGTGCAGTACCCGCGTACCACGTCGGTGCACGCGCGGTTCGAGGCCCAGGCAGGGAAGACGCCCGACGCGGTGGCGCTGAAGCTCGCGGAAGGGGAGGGGACGCTGACGTACGCGGCGCTGGACGCGAAGGCGAACCAGCTCGCGCACCACCTGCGCACCCTGGGTGTGAAGCGGGGCACGCGGGTGGGTGTCTATGTGGAGCGCTCGTTCGACATGGTGGTGGGCCTGCTGGCCATCCTGAAGGCCGGCGGCGCGTACGTCCCGGTGGACCGCAACTACCCGGCCGAGCGCATCGCCATGCTGCTGGAGGATGCGGGCGTCGGGGTGACGCTGACGCAGCAGTCGCTCCTGGCGAAGCTGCCTGCGAGCGCGGGCACCCCGCTCTGCGTGGACACGGCGTGGGATGACCTCCGCCGCCACCCGGAGACAGCAACCGGCGTGGAAGTGGACGGAGATGACCTGGCCTACGTGATGTTCACGTCCGGCAGCACGGGCCGCCCGAAGGGCGTGTGCATCCCGCACCGGGGCATCACGCGCCTGGTGTTGGGCAATGACTTCATGCGCTTCAGCGCGGAGGAGGTCTGGCTGCAACTGGCGCCCGTGGCCTTCGACGCGGCGACGCTGGAGGTGTGGGGCGCGCTGCTGCACGGCGCGAAGCTCGTGCTCGCACCCCCGCATGCCCTGACGCTGGAGGAAGTGGGCGCGCTGCTGACAAAGGAGCGCATCAGCGCGCTGTGGCTGACGGCGGCCCTGTACGAGCAGATGGCACTGCATCAGGCCGAAGCGCTGGCGGGAGTGGAGCAGGTGCTGGCGGGGGGCGACGTGCTGCCCGCGCAGCGCGTGCGCGAGCACCTGAAGCGATTGCCCGAAGGCGCGGTGCTGGTGAATGGGTACGGCCCCACGGAGAACACCACGTTCTCCACGACGCACACGCTGACGAGGCACAGCGCGGTGGAGACCGCGGTGCCCATTGGCAGGCCCCTCGGGAACTCCACGGCGTACGTGCTGGATCCGCACGGCGACGCGGTGGGCGTGGGCGTGCCCGGTGAGCTGTACGTGGGCGGAGAGGGGCTCGCGTGGGGCTACCTCGACCGTCCGGACCTCACGGCGGAGCGCTTCGTGCCGCATGGCTTCAGCACGGAGCCGGGCGCACGGCTGTACCGCACGGGCGACAAGGCCCGCTGGAAGGAGGACGGCACGCTGGAGTTCCTGGGCCGCACCGACTTCCAGGTGAAGGTGCGGGGCTTCCGCATCGAGCCCGGTGAAATCGAGGCCGCGCTCCTGGAGCACGCCAGCGTGGCGGAGGCCGCGGTGGTGGTGCGAGACGTCGGCGGGGACAAGCGGCTCGTGGCCTACGTGGTGTCGAAGCCCGGACAGGATCTGGATCCGAAGGCCGTGGAAGCCTCACTGCGACAGCGGCTGCCCGAGTACATGGTGCCGTCGGCCCTGGGCGTGCTGAACGCGCTGCCCTTGAGCGCCAACGGCAAGGTGGACCGCAAGGCGCTGCCCGCGCTGGAGGTCTCCGCCACCCAGGCCGAGGACTTCCTCGCCCCCCGGGACGAACTGGAGTCGCAGCTCGCGACGGTGTGGGAAGAGGTCCTCGGCGTGCAGCCCGTCGGCGTGCGCACCAGCTTCTTCGCGCTCGGAGGCCACTCGCTGCTCGCGGTGCGCATGGTGGCCGTGTTGCGCGAACGCCTGGGCCGACACGTGCCCCTGGCCGCGCTCTTCCAACACCCCACGGTGGAAGCGCTGGCGAAGCTGCTGCGCGACGAGGCGGGGGCGTGGTCGCCGCTCGTCCCGCTGGAGCAGGGTGACGCGGGTCGCCGGCCCCTGTTCCTCGTGCATCCCGGTGGCGGCAACGTGCTCGCGTACCCGGAGCTGGCGCGGCGACTGGGCCCGGGCCAACCCGTCATCGGCATCCAGGCGCGAGGCCTCCAGGCCGGCCAGTCCGTGGTGGAGACCGTGGAGGAGATGGCCGCCCTGTACCTGGGCGCCATCCGCGCCGAACAACCCGAGGGCCCCTACCTCCTCGCCGGCTGGTCGCTCGGCGGTGTCATCGCCTACGAGATGGCCCGGCAGCTGCGAGCGCAGGGGCAGGCCGTGGGGCTGCTGGCGCTCGTGGACGCCTTCGTGCCCGGGGTGCAGGCACCCTCCGACGAGGCCCGGACGGAGGACCCCGACGGCCGCGTGCGCGTCGCCTTCGCCCAGACGGTGGCCCAGGCCTTCTCACTGACGCTGCCCGTGTCCGACGAGGCCCTGGCGCGCCTGGACGACGAAGCAATGCTGGGAATGCTCCTGACCCTGGGCGTCCAGGCCCGCCTCCTGGAGGAGGCCACGGGCCGCGAGCAACTGCGCGCCCTGTTCCGCGTCTACCAGGCCAACCTCCGCGCCATGGACCGCTACGTGCCCGGTCCCTACGAGGGCCCGGCGCTGCTGCTCGCCGCCACGGAGGCCACCCCCACGACGGGCGTGCCCCGCCACCGGGGCTGGGCGCCGTGGGTGCGGGGGGGGCTGGACGTGAGGGACGTTGCTGGGGGACACCACCAGCTCATGCAGGAGCCGTACGTGCAACACGTGGCCGCGCTGTTGCGCGAGGCCCTGGAGGACAAATCATGACCGTTGAAACACAACCGACATCCAGCGGGGGCTCGCCTTGGCCCAACCGCCTCATCCTGGCCGTGTACTTCGTGTGCTTCTCGGTCGGATCCCTGGCCCACATCGCGCAGGCGGTGATGGTCGGCTTCTTCGCCAATGATCCCGTGAACCCCCTGCCCATGGGGTTCGTCTACGTCAACGAGCTGTTCACCTTCCTGAACCCGCTCACCATCGTGCTGCTCATCTTCAAGCGGCGCGCGGGCATCATCTCCGCGCTCGCCGTGGTGGGGCTCGTGTTCGCCCTCAACCTGGCGCTGATGGCCTGGCTGTGGACCACCCAGGAGAAGCTCCACATCGTCTGGCTCTACCTGAACGGCACCATGGGCCTGTTCATGCTCTTCACCGCGAAGCGCCTGTGGCGGGCCGCCCCCCCGGAGAAGGCCCTCCCACCTGCCACCACCCCGAGTACGACCTAGCGCCCGTCCCCTCGGAAGGCCCCCCGGGCGACCCCGGGTTTCCCTCTGGGGAATCCTCGCGACATCACCTGCCCTTGAGAAAGGGCGGGCCGGCCGTTATAAGCCCCAACCCCACTACAACGCTGGACCTCCCACCCGTCAGGGGTGGGGGCAAGGCGCACTGGAGAGAAGCACCATGAAGCCCGACATGCACCCGGTCTATCCGCCTGCTCGCGTCACCTGCGCGTGCGGCAACGTCATCGAGACCAAGTCGACCCGCGGCTCGTTCAGCGTCGAAGTGTGCTCGAACTGCCACCCGTTCTTCACCGGCAAGTACAAGCTGATGGACACGGCGGGCCGCATCGACCGCTTCAAGAAGCGCTACGCGAACAACGCGCCCAGCATCAAGACGGGCGCGAAGACGGCCGCCGAGCCCGAGAAGGCGTAAGCCGCTTCAGACATCCCGCAGCACCCCACGAGCAGGGTCGTGGAGGGCCTCTCCAGACAGAGGCGCTCCCCGCCCTGCTCGCGGTGTTTCCAGCATCCGTCGTACGTCAAGTTTCAGGGTGCTACAGGCCAGAAATTCGACGTAGCAGAAGACTGACCGCACAGTCCGCCCCGTCCCGAAGACGTGTGTCCCAAGACGGAGGCGAGATGTTCGCGGAAGCTGCTGCCCCTAACCTGAAGATTGTCCGACGCTCCAACACCGACGACGTCTTCGCGAAGCGTGGGCAGGACTACACGCTCATGCAGGGCGACAGCCTGGAGCTGATGGCGAAGCTGCCGGAGCAGTCCTTCGACCTCATCTTCGCGGACCCGCCGTACTTCCTCTCCAACGGCGGCACCACCTGCAAGAACGGCAAGCGCGTCTCCGTGGCCAAGGGCCAGTGGGACGTCTCCCGCGGGGTGGAGGAGGACCACGCCTTCACCACGAAGTGGCTCGCGGCCTGCCAGCGCCTGCTGCGCCCCTCCGGCACCCTGTGGGTGAGCGGCACCCAGCACGTCATCTTCAACGCCGGCTTCGCCATGCAGAAGCTGGGCTACAAGCTGCTCAACACCGTCACCTGGTACAAGCCCAACGCGAGCCCCAACCTGGCGTGCCGCTACTTCACGCACTCCACGGAGCTGCTCATCTGGGCCTCGCCGAAGACGGGCGGCAAGCTCCAGCACGTCTTCAACTACCAGCGCATGAAGGCGGAGAACGGCGGCAAGCAGATGCGCGACGTGTGGGCCCTGCCGCGCAACGGTGACGAGGAACTCACCGCCGACGGCGCCGGCCGCATGTGGACGCAGACGGCCCCGCGCGGCGAGGAGAAGGCCTTCGGCAGCCACCCGACGCAGAAGCCGGTGGCCCTGCTGGAGCGCATCCTGGAGGCGAGCTGCCCGGAGAACTCGCTGGTGTTGGATCCGTTCAACGGCAGCGGCACCACGGGCGTGGCCGCCCTGAAGCACGGCCACCGCTACGTAGGCATCGACATGAACCCGGAGTACCTCGCCCTGTCCAAGAAGCGCCTGGACGCGGTGCTGAAGTAACTCACGCTCGGGCGAGGATGAGCTCCACGCCCTGACGGGCGATGGGGTGGTAGCGCGCCCCGTTCTTCTCGAACGCGGCGCGGGCCGTCTTGCGGTACTCGCGCGACGAGGCGAGCACGCTGTAGAGCGGCTTCAGGTACTTCATGCGGCCCACCTCGCCGAGGAACGCCTCGGCCCGGGCCAGCGCCGGCTCCCAGCCCGCCCGCAGCGCCGCCACCAGCCACGCCACCAGCACCTCCGAGTTGCGGCTCTTCGTGAGCGCGTACTTCGCGTCGAGCAGGCGGAAGACGTCCTTCGACGTGTCCGGCGGCATCGACTCCAGGTAGAGCTGCCACTCGGTGGGCGTCCAGTCCCGCACCTGCTCCTCCGACGGCACCAGCCCGCGCAGCCTGTCCAGCGCCTCCAGCCGCGCGGAGCGGGGACGGGGGGCGCTTGGAGGCACGCCGGGCCGGTGCAGGTACGCGTCCGCGTCCACCTTCGCCAGCGCCCCCGGCAGCTCCTTCTCCGTGAAGAGGACGAACTCCTCCGTGGTGAGCGCCTGGAAGCGGTACGTCGCCAGGTAGCGGCGCAGGAAGCCGTCGAAGGTCGGCCGGCCCACCGCGTCCTCCAGCGCGCGCAACAGCAGGTAGCCCTTCTCGTAGGGAATCTGGGAGAAGGCCTCGTCCGGGTCCACGCCCGACAGGTGCGTGCGCAGCGCCGTGAGCTGCGGGTGCGCGCGGAAGTGGTGCAGCGCCTCGTCCAGCGCCCTGCGTCCCAGGGCCGCGTGCAGCGCCGCGACCTCCGGCCCCGCCAGCGCCTCCAGGATGCGGCGCTCGGCGAAGACGGTGAAGCCCTCGTTGAGCCAGAAGTGCTCCGCGGACGCGTTCGTCACCAGGTTGCCCGTCCACGAGTGCGCAAGCTCGTGCGCCACCACGTTCACCAGGCTCTTGTCGCCCGCGATGAGCGTGGGCGTGAGGAACGTCAGGCGCGGGTTCTCCATGCCGCCGTACGGGAACGAGGGCGGCATCAGCAGCAGGTCGAAGCGCTCCCAGTCATACGGCCCGAAGAGGGACTCCGCGGCCTTGAGCATGTCGTCCACGCCCGCGAACTCGTCCGCCGCCTCCTCCAGCGCCTCCGGCTCCGCCCACACCCGCGAGCGCGGCCCCAATTCCTTCGGCGCGAGGCTGCCCACCGCGAAGGCCAGCAGGTACGGGGGCACCGACTGCGGCATCTCGAAGTGCTCCTCCGCCTCCACGCCGTGCTCCTCGCGGCCCACGAAGCTCGCCGCCATCACCGCCTTGAGCCCCTTGGGGATGCGCAGGGACGCGCGGTAGCGGATGCGCAGCCGGGGCGTGTCCTGCAGCGGCACCACGCTGCGCGCGTGGATGGCCTGGCACTGGCTGAACAGGAACGGTTGCTGTCCGCCCGCCGTCTGCGAGGGCAGCAGCCACTGCAGCGCGCTCGCCTCCGGGGACGTGCGGTAGCGCACCGTCAGCTGCTTGAGCCCGGCCGGCAGCTCGATGCGCAGCCGACTCCCCAGGATGGGCTCGGGAGGGGAGAGGATGTAGGGCAAGGGGCGACCCTGCGCATCCACCACCGAGCGGATGTCCAGGTCGCGGGTGTCCAGGTCGAGGGGGCCCGCTGACGCCTCCTTGAGGGTCAGCGTGGCCTCCGCGTGCAGGCGGCGCGTCCGGAAATCGACGCGGGCCTTCCAGTCCAGCGTTTCTGTCTCCGGCTGCGTGCTGTCGTTGTACGAGTGCGGGTCGAGGCGGGCCATTGCCTCCGACTTGTAGTCGGGGACCCGACCTCATGGCGAGCACACCCGGAGGTGTTGTCGGTTGACTTCCGGGTCAATCGCCTACATTTGTGCAGTCCCCTACTTCCTTTCAAGGGAGCCAATTTCCGATGACGACCCGGATCCGAAAAGTGGCGGTGCTTGGCGCTGGCGTGATGGGCAGCGGCATCGCCGCGCATCTGGCCAACTCCGGCGTTCGCGCCCTGTTGCTGGACATCGTTCCCCCCAAGGCCGCACCGGGGGAGGACACCGCCTCCAAGGCGTTCCGCAACAAGTTCGCGCAAGGGGCCCTGGCCAACCTGCGCAAGCAGAAGCCCAGCCCCATCGTGTCCGAGCAGGTGTTCACCTCCATCGAGGTGGGCAACCTGGAGGACGACCTCGCCCGGCTCGCCGAGTGCGACTGGATCATCGAGGTGGTGAAGGAGGACCTGGCCGTCAAGCAGGCCCTGTTCGCCAAGGTGGAGAAGCACGCGCGCAAGGACGCCATCATCAGCTCCAACACGTCCGGCCTCTCCATCGTGGGCATGACGGAGGGCCGCGGCGCGGACTTCAAGAAGAACTTCCTCGTCACGCACTTCTTCAACCCCGTGCGCTACATGAAGCTCCTGGAGCTCGTGTCGGGCCAGCACACCGACCCGGAGGTGGTGAAGACCATCCACCGCTTCGGTGAAGAGGTGCTCGGCAAGGGCATCGTCTACGGCAAGGACACCACCAACTTCATCGCGAACCGCATCGGCGTGTACGGGATGATGCGGACCATCTCCGAGATGACCAAGACGGAGATGACCATCGAAGAGGTGGACAAGATCTTTGGTCCGGCGATGGGCCGTCCCAAGTCCGCCGTGTTCCGCACCGCGGACATCGTGGGCCTGGACACGTTCACCCACGTGGCGAAGAACTGTTACGACACGCTGACCCACGACGAAGAGCGCAACGTCTTCGCGATTCCCGACTTCCTCCAGAAGATGGTGGAGAAGGGGATGCTGGGCGACAAGAGCGGCGGCGGCTTCTACAAGAAGGACAAGTCCGCGGGCGGCAAGGACATCCTCGCCCTGGACCTGAAGTCACTGGAGTACCGGCCGCAGACGAAGGTGCGCTTCGACTCGCTGGGCGCCGCGAAGGACATCGAGAACGTCCGTGAGCGCGTCGCGTCCGTGATGAACGCGAAGGACAAGGCGGGCACGTTCGCCGAGCGCGTGACGCTGGACGTGCTGGCCTACTCCAGCCGCCGCATCCCGGAGATCGCGGACGACGTGGTCAACGTGGACCGTGGCGTGCGCTGGGGCTTCGGCTGGGACCTGGGGCCCTTCGAGGTGTGGGACGCGTACGGCGTGCAGAAGGGCGTGGAGCGCATGAAGGCGCTCGGCCTGAAGCCCGCTGCCTGGGTGGAGGAGATGCTGGCCAAGGGCCGCACGTCCTTCTACGGCGTGCAGGATGGCCGCGACACCTACTGGGACATCCCCACGAAGTCGGTGAAGACCGTCGTTGAGAACGCGCGCACCTTCCGCGTGGAGTACCTCAAGCGCGGCAACAAGAAGATCACCGGCAACGACAGCGCCACGCTGTGGGACACGGGCGACGGCGTCACGCTGCTGGAGTTCCACTCCAAGATGAACTCCATCGACGATGACATCATCGCGATGATGAACACCGCGCTCGACGAGACGGAGAAGAACTTCAAGGGCCTGGTGATTGGCAACGACGGCTCCAACTTCTCCGCCGGCGCGAACATCATGGCCATGCTGATGGCGGCCAAGAGCGAGGACTTCGACTCCATCCGCAAGATGGCGTCCGCGTTCCAGCAGGCCAACCAGCGCATGCGCTACAGCCCCGTGCCCGTCGTGACGGCGCCCTTCAACCTCACGCTGGGCGGCGGCGCGGAGGTCACCATGGGTGGCAACGCGGTGCAGGCGAGCGCGGAGCTGTACATGGGCCTCGTGGAAGTGGGCGTGGGCCTCATCCCCGGCGGCGGCGGCACGATGATGCTGCTGCGCAACGTGTTCGGCGCGTACGCGGCGGACAAGGACTTCGACGCGCTGCCCTTCCTCAAGAAGGTGTTCCTCGCCATCGGCACCGCGAAGGTGGCGACGAGCGCGGAAGAGGCGCGCGAGTTCGGCTTCCTGTCGGCTCAGGACGGCATCACGGGCAACCGCGACTTCCTGCTGTCGGACGCGAAGTCGCGCGTGCTGGGCCTGGCCAATGGCGGCTTCCGCCCGCCGCGTCCCACGCGCTTCCGGCTGCCGGGCCCCAGCGGCGCGGCCACCATCGACATGATGTTGTACGACATGCAGCTCAACAACCAGATCAGCGCCCACGACCGGAAGATCGCCCAGAAGCTGGCGCGCGTGCTGTCCGGCGGCGACACCAGCGCGACCGCGCTCGTGAGCGAGGAGAAGCTGCTGGAGCTGGAGATGGAAGCGTTCCTGAGCCTCATTGGCGAGGAGAAGACCCAGGACCGCATGATGTTCATGCTCGAGAAGGGCAAGCCGCTGCGCAACTAGCGCGAGGCGTTTACCCAATGGGTTGCCAGATTCGAAATCCGATGCACGCCCGGACGCTGTCCGGGCAGGGAGACACCTGACATGTCCGGTCGAGTCGTGATTGCCAGCGCGGTGCGCACCCCCTTCACCCGCGCGCACAAGGGAGAGTTCAAGGACACGCGGCCGGATACGCTCGCGGCCCTTGCCATCAAGGAGGCCATGGCCCAGGTCCCCGGCTTGAAGCCGGCGGACGTGGAGGACGTCATCATGGGCTGTGCGATGCCGGAGGCGGAGCAGGGCATGAACGTCGCCCGCAACGCCAGCCTGCTCGCCGGCCTGCCGGACACCGTTCCGGGCATGACCATCAACCGCTTCTGTTCCTCGGGCGTGCAGTCCATGGCCCAGGCGGCGCAGGGCATCAAGTCCGGGATGATGCAGGTGGCCATCGCCGGTGGCACCGAGTCCATGACCATGGTGCCCATGGGCGGCAACAAGGTCTCCGCCAACCCGGAGATCATGGAGAAGCTGCCGGAGGTCTACACCTCCATGGGCGCCACGGCGGAGAACATCGCGTCCCGCTACAACGTCACGCGCGAGGACTCGGACAAGTTCGCCGCGGAGAGCCAGCGCCGTGCGGCCACCGCGCGGGAGCAGGGCAAGCTCAAGGATGAGATCTTCCCCGTCACCACGACGATGTACGACGAGGACGGCGTCCCGAAGCAGGTGACCGTGTCCGTGGACACCATCATGCGTCCGGAGACGACGGTGGAGGGCCTCGCGAAGCTGCGTCCGGCCTTCAACGCCAAGGGCGTGGTGACGGCCGGCAACGCGTCGCCGCTCACCGACGGCGCGGCCGCCGCGGTCATCATGAGCGAGGAGAAGGCGAAGGAGCTCAACGTCAAGGCGCTGGGCTACTTCGTGGACTACGTGGTCGCCGGCGTGCCGCCGGAGATCATGGGCGTGGGTCCCGTCCCCGCCATCCGCAAGCTGCTGGAGCGCAACAAGCTGAAGGTCGAAGACATCAGCGTCTTCGAACTCAACGAGGCCTTCGCGGCGCAGGCGCTGCACTGCATCCGTGAGCTGGGCATCCCGCTGGACAAGGTGAACCCGAACGGCGGCGCCATCGCCCTGGGCCACCCGCTGGGCGTGTCCGGCGCGCGCATGGTGGCCACCATCTTGCGCGAGCTGAAGCGCCGCGATGGCCGCTACGGCGTCGTCAGCATGTGCATCGGCGGCGGCATGGGCGCCGCGGCGCTCGTGGAGCTGGCGAAGTAATCCGCTTCCACTTCGCGCCCCTTGGGTTCAACCCGAGGGGCGCGGGGTGGCTGTCAGGAGGCCGGGGCGTCCGGGTCGTGCACCGGGACGCCCGCCAGGCGCAGCACCCGCAGCGCGTTGGTGGTGTCCACCACCCCCTGCCGCAGCCGGTAGTCGAACACCATCTTCCCGTCCTCCAGGTGGTCGCGGAAGTGCACGTTCACCACGTGCGAATCCTTCTCGTCCGCCAGCACCGCCAGGGACAAATCATGCGTCGTCACCGCGCCACACGCGCCGGAGGCGAGCAGCAGCCGCAGCACCTCGCGCGAAGCAATCTGGCGCTCGCGGGTGTTGGTGCCCAGCAGGATCTCATCCAGCAGGAAGAGGACCTGACCGTGCGCGGCCTGCGCCGCGTCCAGCACCATCTTCAGCCGCTGCACCTCCGCGTAGAAGTACGACACGCCGCGCTCCAGCGAGTCCTTCACGCGCATGCTGGTGAGCACCTGCAGCGGTGACAGGCGCAACGTGGCCGCGCACACCGGCGCGCCCGCCAGTGCCAGCACCACGTTGGCGCCCAGCGCGCGCATCAGCGTCGTCTTGCCGCTCATGTTGGAGCCGGTGATGAGCAGCGCGTGACGGGCGCCGGGCAGCGACACGTCGTTCGCCACCGGCGCGTCCAGCAGCGGGTGCCCCAGCGCGGTGGCCTCCACGCGCGGGCCCTGGGACTCCAGCTGCGGCCACGTGAAGGCGGGCCGGTCATGCGCCAGCCCGCCAATGCAGCAGAGGGCCTCCAATTCCGACAGGCCCTCGAACCACTGGCGTACCTGCTTCCCGTGCGCGGCCCTCCAGCCCTCCAGCGCGAAGAGGGCGTGGATGTCCCAGAGCGTGAGCCAGTGCACCAGCGCGTGGAACTGGTGCCGCTTGAACTCGATGAGCGAGTACAGCCGGCTGAAGCGGCGGAAGAGGTGCGACACCGGGGCGCCCTGGCCCGGCTGGAGCCCGGACTGGAGCTGCTTCAAGCGCGGGTGCTCGAAGGACTGCTTCTCCACGCGCTCGAAGAGGGCCGCGTAGCGCACGAAGCCGCGCTCGCCCTGTTCCACGGCCTCGTCCATCCGCTTGAGCGTGGGGCGCGTGGCCACCGCGACGCCCAGCTGCGCGAGCAATCCCAGCCACACGAGGCTGTCTGGAATCACCCCCACGGTGCCCAGGATGAACAGGGTGAGCGTCACCAGAGGCAGCACCACCGCCAGCGGGCGCGACCAGCGGATGGCGTCCAGGGACGGGCCGGCCTCCGCCCACTGGATGAAGAGGGAAGGGTCCGCCTTCTCCTTCGCCACCACGCGGGCGTCCACGCAGAGCTCCTGGCGGAAGTCCACGCGCGGGGCCAGCTCCCGGGCCGCTCCCTGCCGGGTCACCACCGTGTCCGCGTCGGCCGGCGCGGACAGCCACGCCGCCAGCCGCTCCTCGCCCGCGCGGGTCGCCGTCTCGTTGATGAGCTGGAAGAGGCTGCCCTGGCCAAAGACATCCAGGTCCGTGGCGTAGAGGTGGTTGGGGGACAGGAACCGCTCCCCGGTGTCCGTGAAGGCGTGCCAGCCGCCCTCCAGCCGCGCCAGGCCCCGCTCGTTGAGGAGCACGAAGTGCCGCGCCCGCTGCTCCTTGAGGAACACCTGGTGGTGCAGCACCGCCAGGAGCCCGTAGACGGCGAGCGCGCCCGCCGCCGCCCACCACCACGGCTTCGGCAGCCGGCCCAGCAGCGTGAACAGCGCGATCCCCGCGGCGGCCACGAAGGCCACGGTGCGCAGGTTGGCGTACCTCGCGCTGATGCGATCCAACACCGTCAGCTCCGCCTGGGCGGCGGCGCGACGGTCGGTGTACGTGCGGTGGGGACTCGGGGACTCAGTAGGGGCGGGCACGATGGCCGCGCATGCTGAGCGGCCCCCCGTCCGAGGGCAAGCGCGCCAAGCGCCGGCGCCTCCTGAATCCTCACGGCGGCTCACCTGGCGGGCCCCGTGAATTGACTTTCCGTGCTCCCCCGGGATTTGAATGCCCGCGTGAGGGGCGACCGGCCGGGCCGCCCGTCACGGACAGGGTCACCCCATGTCATTGCCCAAGGTGTTGCTGTGCGGGGGGCTGCTCGTCGGCACCCTCGCCGCGCCTCCCGCCGAAGCCCGTTTTGGCAAGCGCTCGGACTCCAACGAAACGTCGAAGCCCGTCCACCCGGCCACGGCCATCGGCGTGGACGACGACGACGATGATGACGACGACGACGCGAAGCCGGACGAGGACGAGAACCGGCCGCAGCGGGCCCCGGTGACGGTGTCCTCCTCGGAGGACTCCTTTCGCTCCAGCGCATCGGACGACGCCGCCGCGGTCATCCTCGGCGCTGTCTTCGAGCTGCTGCTCAGCGGCCTGGGCGAGGTCATCATCACCACCGGCACGCACCACGGGGCCCAGCCCTCGGACGACCCGAACGAGGTGCCCCTGCCGGGCTCGCTGAAGCACGCCGTCCCGTTCTCCTTCCGCCTGGGGATGCAGATGGCGTCCTACTCGCGCGGGACGGGCCTGGACTTCGCGCTCGGCTGGGACCTCCACCGCTTCGGCGCGGACCTGCGCCTGGCGCGGCTGGAGGTGGCGCGAGGGGCCACGGACTTCCGCGATCCGAACTTCCTGGGGGCGTTCCACCTGGCGTACGCCCCCATCGTCCAGGACACCCTGCGCGTGCGCGGCGAATTGGGCGTCTCCACCGCGACCCTGGCCCGGGGCTTCTACGTCGGGCCCAGCCTGGGCATGTCCCTGGAGGCCTGCGTCCTGGGGCCGCTGGACGTGGAGGCCCGCATGCAGGTGACGCCCTTTCCGTACCGGCAGGCGGACCTGCGCGCCGGGCTCGCGCTGCACCTGGGCAGCCTGATGCTGCGCGGCGGGGTGCACGGCCTCTTCCTGGACCCCGACGTGAGCCCCACGGCCCGGGACAGGCTCTTCGGCCCCGAGTTCGGCCTGGGCTTCACGTTCTAGAAGGGCAGGGCCCCGCAAATGCCACGGGCCCGGCCGCGGGGGTGTACGCGGTCAGGCCCGTTGGACGTCATGTGCCCGCCGCAAGGCGGGCCGTGCGGCCTACTTCTCCTTGGAGGCCAGCTTGCGCAGGGCCTTCTGGTCACGCACGCAGAGGATGCGGCCGACGTTGCCGAGCACGCCCTCGCGCTTCATCTCGTTGATGAGCGTGGACACGAAGGAGCGCGAGGCGCCGACGAGGTCCGCCAGGTCCTGCTGGGTGATGCCGCGCAGGTCCGTCTCGCCGCCGTGCGGGCAGCGCTCGCCGTGGGCTTCCACCAGCGTCAGGAGGGTGTCCGCCAGCCGGGCCGGCACTTCCTTGAAGGTCAGGCCGAGCACGCGCTTGCGCAGCGAACGCACGCGGTCCGCGTAGGCGCGCACCACGTCCACCGCCAGGGCCGGACGGGCCTCCAGCTGGGCGCGGAAGTCACGGCCCTCGATGCTCCACACCTCGGCCTCGCCCGCGGCCACGGCCATCTCCTCGATGGGCGTCCCCTCGGGGCGGAACAGCTCGCCGAACAGGTCGCCCGGGCGCAGGATGGACACCACCGAGCGGGTGCTGTTCTTGCCAATGCGCATCAGGCGCACGCGGCCGGACTTCAGCAGGTACACGCGGTCCGACGTGTCGCCGGGGCGGTAGATGGTCGAGTTGTGCGGGAAGGACTCGACCTTGAAGTAGCCCTTGAAGTCGATCGCTTCCTGGCCGGGAACCAGCTTGTTCGCCGTCACCATCATCCCGGAGCTGGTCGCCTGCAGGGGCGCCACGACGTTGGAACCGATGGGGCCGAGGGGGCGATTGAATCCGTGCATGGGGGATCTCCTGGAATCTGAGGGAAGGAAGCGTGGGGAAGGTTGGCTGGCCTGTCTGCGGCGAGCTGACCTTGCTCTTTCCAAGAGCCGTGCCAGAGGTGCTTCAACTATTCCCAGGGGAACAGTTCCAGGAATGCCGGGTACTTAGCGCTCCAACCGGGTACGAACCCCCCAACTGTGTCCGAAACCTGAAACAAAACGTTCAAACAGTCTGATCAATTTGAACGAAACGTTCAAGGAGGCCCGGGGACTGTCCGGCCAGGGACAGTGGAAGGACAGTGTCAGGAAGCATCCTTCACCGGGTAAGGGTGCACCTGTGGACCCTGGCCCTGTGCAAGACCGAACTTTTGAAGCTTTCGTTCAAGGGTCGGACGGCTGATGCCAAGAATCTGACAGGTGCGGCCCTTGTGGCCCTTGGTGACGGCCATGGCGCGGGCAATGAGCTGCCGCTCGGCCTCTTCCAGGGTGGGGATGAGGCTGGCGTCATCCACGGCGGGGGCGGCGAACATGGGGCCGCCCGGGGCGGAGGCGCGGCTGGCCTCCGGGCTGGGGACGACGGGCTCCAGGGCGGGCAGGTCGTCGCCGCGCAGCACGTCGCCGGGGGCGAGCACGACGGCGCGGGTGAGGACGTTCTCCAGCTCGCGCACGTTGCCGCGCCAGGGCAGCTGCGTGAGGCGCTCCATGACCTCCTGGGGCACGCGGGTGACGCGCTTGTGCACCTTCTCGTTGATGCGCTCCAGCATGTGCTTCACGAGCAGGGAGATGTCCTCGCGCCGCTCGCGCAGGGGCGGGATGAACAGGGTGATGACCTTGAGGCGCTGGTAGAGGTCCTCGCGGAAGCGGCCCTGGGCCACCTCGTCGGAGAGGGTGCGGTGGGTGGCGGCGATGACGCGCGCGCGCAGCTTCACGCGCTTGACGCCGCCCACGCGCTCGAACTCGCGCTCCTGGAGGACTCGCAGCAGCTTCGCCTGGAGCATCAGCGACATGTCGCCAATCTCGTCCAGGAAGACGGTGCCGTCCTCGGCCAGCTCGAACTTGCCGGGCTTGCCGGCGACGGCGCCCGTGAAGGCGCCCTTCTCGTGGCCGAACAGCTCGCTCTCCAGGAGCGTGTCCACGATGGCGGAGCAGTTGATGCCGATGAAGGGGCGCGGCTCGTCGTAGGAGTAGTTGTGGATGACGCGGGCGATGAGCTCCTTGCCGGTGCCGCTCTCGCCGGTAATCAGCACGGTGGCGGCGCTGCCCGTCACCTTGCCGATCTCCTTCACCAGCTGCTGCATGGAGACGCTGGTGCCCACGATGTCGCCCAGGCGGACGACGGCGTTCTCGCGGTGGACCTCGTCCGCGCGGCGCGACAGCTGGCGGTACTCCAGCGCGCGCTCCACGACCAGGTCCAGGGCGGCCGGGTCGGGGAAGGGCTTGTGGATGTAGTCGAACGCACCGGCCTTCATGGCCCGGATGGTCGTCTCCATGTCGTGGTAGGCGGTGACGAGGATGATGCGCGCGTCGCCGCACAGGCCCTTCATCTCCTCGATGATCTCCAGGCCCGTCCGGTCCGGGAGCATCATGTCCAGGATGACGACGCTGGGCATGTTCTCCTGGGCGGCCTTCAGCCCGGCGGCGGCGCTGGTGGCGGTGACCACCTGGTAGCGCGGCTGCCCGTCCTGCTCGATGTCCTCGAAGTGCATCGTGAGGGTTTCGAGCAGCGACACGTCGTCATCGACGATGAGGAGGGTCTCCATGGGGCTCTCAGGCTGCGAACGTCAGCGTGAACACCATCCCCGGTTCGGCGCTTCCTTCCGCCACCACGTCGCCCCCCACGCCGGTCATCACCCGCCGCAGGGCAGCCAGGGACAGCCCCGCTCCCCGGGCCAGCCGCGAGCCGAACGGATCGAACAGCGTGCCGCGCTCCTCGGGCGGCAGGGCCGCGGCCGGGTCGTCCAGGATGAGGCTCACATGGCCGGGGGTGGCCTGACGCAGGGTCACCTGCACGCGTCCTTCCTCCGGCAGGCCCATGGCCACGTTGAGCAGGACCTGGGCGAGCACCGGCCTCAACCGGTTGGGATCCACCCGAACGCGGGGCAGGTCCGCCTCTTCCTTCACATCCACCTCGATGCGGCGCTCGGCGAGTTCAGGGGCCACCATGGCGGTCGCCTCCTGGACGACCGAGCGCAGCGGGTGGGAGTCCAGGTTCGCGGCGCCCTCCCGGCCGTACTCGGACAGGAGCCAGAGCATGCGCTCCATGGTGCGGATCTCCCGGTTGGCGATGGTGAGCCGCCGCTTGTCGCGGTCCGACAGGCCGGTGTTCCGCGCGAGCGTCTGCACCGCCATCTTCACGGACGACAGCGGGTTGCGGATCTCATGGCTGAGCGACGACGACAGCCGCGAAATCTGCACCGGCGGCGCTCCCTCCAACACCGCGCCCAGGTCGAGCACGCCCGCGGAGGCCTCCTCGCCGTCCATGCCCAGCACGAGCCGCAGGTGGGTGGGGGGCGTGCCGCCTCCCGGGGCCACGACGACGAACTCCACGCCCCGGCGGTCCTCGCGGGCCCTCGCGTCCAGCTCGCGGGCGCGCTCCTGGGTGATGCCGAGGGCCGTGTGCAGGGGGATGCCCATCAGCGCGGAGGCCGCGCGGCGCAACACCGTGGCGCAGTCGCCCTCGGCGCGCGTGACCCGGAGGTTGGGGGACCAGGCGAGCTGTGCGACTTGCAGGAGTTGGGCGTTCATTGGTGGGCCTGAAACATACCGGGTAAGGTTCCGCGCTGTCCCTATGTCCGGATCCGCGCGTTTTCCGAAGAACCTTGTGGCCGCCCTTCTGTTCCTCTCGGGGTCGACCGCGCTGGTTTATGAGCTGGTGTGGTCCAAATACCTGGGGAACGTCCTGGGCAACAGCGGCCAGGCCCACGCCGTGGTGTTGGCGACGTTCATGGGGGGCCTCGCCCTGGGGGCATCTGTCTTCGGGCGGACAGCCGACCGGGTGAAGAGCCCCCTGGCCCTCTACGGCCTGCTGGAGCTGGGCGTGGGGCTGTACGCCCTGGCGTTCCCCGCCGTGCTCCGCGTGCTGGAGGCGGGGTGGCTGGCGGTGGCGCCGAGCGTGCCGGAGGGCCTGCGCGTGGGCCCCCGCCTGCTCGTGGCCGCGCTGTCGCTGGTGGTGCCCACGCTGCTCATGGGCGGCACGCTGCCGGCGCTGGTGAGACACTTCGCGGCGAGCCTCGCCGGGGTGCGGCGGGAATTGGCGCGGCTGTATGCCATCAACAGCCTGGGCGCGGCGCTGGGGGCCTACATCGCGGGGACGCGGCTGGTGCCGGCGATTGGATTGTCCGCGTCCGCGACGCTGGCCGCGGGGCTCAACCTGCTCCTGGCGGTGGCGGCGCTGGCGCTCGCCCGGAGCCATCCGCCGGCGCTCGCCGGGGTGCGCGAGGGCGACGCGTCAGGTGGGGACGAGGTGGCCTACCCGCGCCGCGCCGTGCGGGCCGCGCTGTGGGGGGTGCTGCTGTCGGGCTTCACGTCGATGCTGTACCAGGTGACGTGGATCCGCCTGCTGTCCATCGTCCTGGGCGCGTCCACGTATGCCTTCACGCTCATCCTGACGGCGTTCATCCTGGGCATCGGCCTGGGCAGCTTCTGGCTGATGACGCGCAAGGAGGGGGTGGATTCGCTCCGGCTCTACGGGCGGACGCAGGTGGCGCTCGTGGTGAGCCTCTGCGTGGCCCTGCCGCTGTACGTGCGGCTGCCGCACCTGTTCCACCGCGCGGAGTGGCTGCTGACGCGCACGCTGGACGCGTGGCCCGTGTTCCAGGGGCTCACCTTCGCGTTCTGCTGCGCGGTGCTGCTCATCCCCACGTTCTTCATGGGCGCCGCGTTCCCGGCCGCCGCGCGCGTGGCGACGGCGAAGGTGTCCGAGGTGGGGCGCCAGCTGGGCGGCGTGTACCTGTGGAACACGGTGGGCACCATCACCGGTTCGGCGCTGGGCGGGCTGGTGCTGATGCCGTGGTGGGGCATGGAGGGCAACTTCGTCGCGGGCGTGGTGGCGAACCTCGCGGCGGCGGCGCTGGCGTTCAGCGCGGCGCCGGCGAAGGCGAAGGCGAACGCGAGGACCCCGTCCAGCGCCCTGTCGTCCGTGCCGTGGCGCGCGCTGTGGCCGGTGGGCCTGGCGGCGCTCCTGGCGGTCGTGGTGCTGGGCGGCATGCGGGGCTGGGCGGTGCGCCTGAGCAGCATCGCGTCCATCCGGATGCACCAGAAGCCGCCGGACACGTACGCGGAGCTGGTGCGGAACATGGAGCGGGACATCCGCCCGGTGTTCTACGCGGACGACACCTTCGCCACGGTGCTGGTGGGCGACGTGCCGCGCGACGGGCACCGCTTCATGAAGCTCAACGGCAAGGTGGACGCCTCCAACGGCAGCGACGTGGAGACGCAGGTGGTGGCGGGCCACCTGGGGGTGCTCTTGCACGCGCGCGAGCCGGAGAACGTGCTCCTCGTGGGCGCGGGCGCGGCCATCACCGCGGGCAGCGTGCTGGCCCACCCGGTGAAGCACCTGGACATGGTGGAGATATCCCCGGCCGTGATTGACGGGGCGCGCCTGTTCAAGGCGGACAACCGCAACGCGGTGGATGATCCGCGCACGCACGTGCACGTGGACGACGCGAAGACGTTCATGGCGCTGGCGTCGCGCAAGTACGACCTGGTGGTGAGCGTGCCCTCCAACCCGTGGGTGGCGGGCGTGTCCGGCCTCTTCACGCGCGACTTCTTCCAGACCGTGGACCGGCACCTCACGGACGACGGCGTGCTGGTGCAGTGGATCCACACCTACGAGAGCAACGAGGAGCTCATCCGGCTGGTGGTGCGGACGCTGCGCGACACCTTCCCGCATGCCACCACCTGGCTGGGCCCGCACGACCTCATCCTGGTGGCCAGCCGCAAGCCGCTCGTGTTCGACGCGGCGCGGGTGGCTGAACGGATGGCCCGGACGGAGGCGAAGAAGGACCTGGACCGGGTGGACCTCCACGACGTGTTCGCGCTCCTGTCCAAGCAGGTGCACAGCGACGCGGGCCAACTGGCGTTCGCGGGGCCGGGGCCCATCAACACGGATGATCACAACGTGCTGGAGTACGCGTCCCCCATCGCCTTCTTCCTGGCGGACCTGGACGTGCGGGTGAAGGACGAGCGCCGCGCGCCGGAAGGAGGCCCGGGGCTGTTCCTGCACGACTACCTGCGCAATCACCCGCCCACCGCGGAACAGGCCGCGTTGCTGTACCGGAACATCGAGCGCTTCCACGCGGGCAATGATCCGATGGTGCGGGGCGTGGCCACGCTGTGGCGCTCGCTGGCGCCGGACAGTCCGGAGGCCGCGCTCGCCGTGGGCCGCGCGGCGCTCGCGCAGAACGACCTGACGATGGCGGCCTCGCTGCTGGATCCCGAGGTCGCGAAGGGGGGGCGCTCCCCGGAGCTGGTGGCGGCCTGGCTCCAACTCGTGACGGCCCGCGCGTGGGCCACCCGGACGGTGTGGACGCCGGTGGCCACCGACGCGGCGCTCGCGCTGGGGCGCGACGTGGCGGGCCAGCACCCGGCGCATGAGGGGCTCCAGAAGGCCCTGCGCGGCCTGTGTGGCGCGCTGCCGCAGAACGCGTGCGCGAAGGGCTCCGCGAATGCTCCGAAGCCGCCTCCCGTCGTCACCCCCGGAGGCCCGTGAAACACCTCCCGCACGCTGTTTCAGGGCGTCGAGTGGGTCCAGGTGCCTGGAATCATTGCTCTCATCCCCCATCCTCCCGATGACGGATGGAGGTCCAGGTGGGATCGTTCTACTGTCCGTTTCGACCCTGACTCCCGCAGGGTGAGTTTCCCACCGCTGCACGACCCCCGGAGTTTCCCATGAAGACGCTTTCGAAGAAGCAGCAGACGCAGCTGCGCAAGTCCCGTGGTCAGGGCATGACCGAGTACATCATCATCGTTGCGCTGATCGCCATCGCGGCCATCGGCGTCATCACGCTGTTCGGCGACAACATCCGCCTGCTGTTCGGCGCCTCCGCGGCGGCCCTGGCCGGCCAGGACGACGTGACGAACGACGGCAAGGCGTCCGACGACACCCTGAACAAGAAGACGATGAAGACGTTCGGCCAGAACAACACCGCGTACTGAGCCGCGCCCGGAGCCGGGAGGCGTGGGCAGGACCCTCGGGTCGGCCGTGCTTCCCCTCCAGCGAATGGCAGGTCCCTCCATCCGGAAGGGCCTGCCATTTTCATTTCGTGCGCTCGCGGATCCAGAGGACGTAGACGCCTTCGCGCGCCGCCTCACGCCAGCCGCCCCGTGCCCGCAGGTGATCCAGCAGCAGGTTGCCCGGGTTCACCGTGTCCCAGACGAGGTAGTCCGGATCATAGCGCTCCAGCGCCTCCTCCCAGCCGGGCTCGGACAACACCAACCGCTGGTAGTCGTCGTGGACGGCGACCGGGAACGGATCATTGCGGCTGTCGATGAAGACCTTGAAGCCCGTGCCCGCGAAGTAGGAGATGGGGCCGCCCAGGATGAACCGGTTGAGCACCCGGCCTGGAGGCTGCTCGCTCAACGTCTGGAGCAGGTGGAGCGGGAGCATGGCGTGCGTGCCCGCCTTCATCGGCAGGGGCCGGCCCGCATGCAGCACGGTGAGCCCCAGGAGCAGGACCGCGGGCCACAGCGCCAGGGACGCGCCGGTGCTCCAGCCCTCAAGCCCGCGCTCCACCCGGGACCGCAGGCGCTCGAGCAGGGCCGGGAACCCTGGCGCGTGCGCCGTGGCGGCGTGCTCCCGCAGCGCCAGGGCCAGGAGCACGGCGGCGAAGGGCGCGTGGCGTTGGACCTTCAGCGCGGCGATGCCCAGCACCAGCGAGGGCAGGAGCACGGCGATGCGATGGGTGCGGGCCCGCCCCACGACGAAGAAGAAGCCCGCGAAGAGGGCCAGGTACGCCCAGCTCCACCGGTACTCCAGGTCCAGGGGCTGCCACTCGTAGAGGGTCTGGGTGGACGGCAGCAGCGCGTGCTGGAGCGGGTACAGGTAGATGTGGAGGCCGTCCGGGGAGAGGCCCGCGACGAGGAACATCGCGAGCGCCGCCGCGAGCGCCTTCACGGTGCGGCGGCGCGACGCGGGCGTGGGGTCATCCAGGCACTGGCCCAGCGCGACGGACGCGAGGAGCGCGGGGCCCAGGGGCCAGCTGCCGTGCAGGTTGGCCCACGCGAGCCCCAGCACCGGAAAGGCCCAGAGCCAGCGCCCGTTCCCCGCCCGCCACGCCTGGACGCCGAGGACGGCGAGGGTGAAGAACAGCTGCCCCACGTGGAAGGGGCGCTCCTGGAGCCACGTGGCGGAGTGCACCCCCATCACCAGGCCCAGACAGAGCAGGTCGAGCAGGTGGGCGTCGCTGCCTCCCGCGCGGCGCAGGGCCACCGACAGCAGGAGCACGTTGCTGGCGACGAGCGCCGCGATGAGGAGCGCGGGGCCCGCCGCGCCCAGGGCCTTGAGGAGCAGGGTACAGAGCACCCCGAAGCCCCACTCGTGCGGCACCCAGCCCGCGGTGCCCGTCAGGCTGAAGGGATCCACGCGGCTGAAGCCGTGCTCCAGGATGTAGCGCCCTCCGGCCAGGTGGAAGAACAGGTCGTAGTTGCGCAGGGGCCTGGCGGCGAGCCACAGCAAAAGCCCGCAGGCAATCAGGCCCACGGGGGCGGGCAGGTAGGGACGGATCCGCATGACGTTCTACGGGGAGCCTACCGCGCTCCGAGCCCCAACCGGCGCAGCATCACCTGCCGGATGGAGGGGATGCGGAAGCGGAAGATGAACGCGTCCGCGAAGTAGTGCGCGAGCACCACCGCGAAGCCCAGCGACGTGAGGCCTCGGAGCAGGGGATGCGCCTGCGCGCCGCCGCTGATGCTGAGCGAGCCGCGCGCGGGCCCGTCCAGGAGGAAGCCGTGCACCACGCCCAGCGCGAGCAGCGGGAGCATGGAGACCACCATGGCGGGCCAGATGAGCTTGCGACCCAGGCGGGGCGCGTCGCCCTCGCGGGGCTCCAGCATGCGCGCGCTGAGCACGTAGTACTCCAGCCCGTGCATGCCCGGCAGCATCACGTAGCCCCAGGAGGGGGCCACGAGCGCGAGCCCCGTCGCCGTCGCCATGCCCAGCAGGTAGAGCACCTTGGGTCCGCTGGCGGTGCCGGAGCGCAGCACCGCGCGGAACAGCAGCAGGAAGTAGACGAGCCAGATGCCGATGAGCACCGGCAGCGTCTGCCACGGCAGGACGACGCCCTGCCCCACGTCGAGGTAGGCGGGGGCGTTGGGCGCGGCCGACTCCGCGACGAAGAAGATGCGCGTGAGCAGGACCGACAGGAGCAGCGGGACGTAGAGCTGTTGCAGCCTGCGCTCGAGAGGGGAGGGCGCGGGCAGCCCCGCCTGTCCGCCGCGAAGGCCGTGCAGGGACCACAGGCCCCGGTGCTGGGACAGGGTGTGGTGCATGCCGAAGACGTTGAAGATGACGGCGACGGCGAAGAGGTGGACGGCGCGGTCCGCGTAGGAGGTGAAGAACAGCGCCGCGCCCACCAGGAGCATGGCCAGCGAGCCCGCGAGGATGTTGCGGGGCTGGTTCGGGGCGGCGGTCAGCACGTCCCGGTGCACGCCGAAGAGCAGGAACGTGAGCACCACGTGGGTGGCGTTGCCGAGGATGTTCTGGGCCGTCCACGCCATCAGCCGGTGCGCGCCATCCGCGGCCAGGGGCGCCATGAAGGCGCTGGCCCCGGCGGCGGCCAGGGTGAGGGCGAGCGGGATGACGAGGATGGCCAGGTCCGCCCCGGGCGAGAACAGCCACAGGCGGCGGAAGCGCAGCGACCCTGGCACCGCCGGCGCGTCCTGCTCGTGCTCTGGCTCGGGGCCGGTGGCGACTCCGGGGCTCATCGGTGTCATGGGCGGCGAAGTATACCGACACACCGGGGTGCCACGAACCCTCGGCCCGCGCGCCGCAGTCGGACTGGAGCCCTCCTGCCGGGCAGCCGCGCTCGGGCTCCTCGCGGTGACGCTGCCACTGCCTCCAGTTCCCACTCCCGGGGGGCCAGGGGCTGCATCGGTCCGGCCCTCCCGGCCTCTAGAAGGCGACGGGGTTCATCCGCCACCCACCCCGTGCTAAAACGGGGATGTCCATGGAAGGCCGACTGCTGCTGAAGAACTGCGCCGTGTTCCGTGCGGACGGTCGCGTCCGCCACGGCATGGCCGTCGTGGTGGAAGAGGGCATCATCCGCCGCGTCGCGCCGGACTCCGAGGTGCCCGTGCTCCCCGGTGACTGGGAGGTGGCGTGTCGTGGCCGCCTCGTCGCCCCTGGCCTCGTGGACTGTCACTCGCACCTGGTCAACGGGCAGCTGTTGCCCCCCAATGGCGACTTCCTCCTGCGCCAGCCCCGCTCGCGCCTGGAGCGGATGCGCGGGGTGGCCAACCTCCTCGACGCCGGGGACGTGGAGGTCCTCACCCGCTTCGCCGCCGCCCGCGCGCTGCTCGACGGTGTCACGCTCGTCATCGACCACCTGTCGTGCCCATCGGACGTGTCGGGCGGCCTGGACGCCCAGGCCCGCGCCGCCGAAGCGCTGGGCCTGCGCCTGGTCGCCTCCCACTCCACCCACAGCCTGGATGGCGCCGCGAAGGCGGAGGCCCAGGCGGACGCCAACGCCGACTTCGTGCGCCGCCACCGCGGCCACCCCCGGGTGCGCGGAGCGCTGGGCTTCCATGCGTCGTACACCTGCGAGGACGCGCTCCTGTCGCGCATCGCACGGCTGCGCGAGGAGCTGAACGCGCCGCTCGTCTTCCACCTCGCGGAGAACGAGGACGACCTCTCCACCACCTACGCCACCCACGGCCGCCGCGTGGTGCCGCGCCTGGATGCGCTGGGCCTCCTGGGGCCGCATGCCATCGCCGGCTACCCCCGCGCCGTGGAGCGCGCCGAAGCCGAACGGCTGGCCGCCTCCGGCACCTTCGTCGCCCTCACGCCCCGCGCCTCCCGCGCCCTGGAGCGCGTGGGCGACTCCGCGGAGGGCCCCCTGTCCAGCCTCCACCTCGTGGGCCTGGGCACCGGAGGGCATGGCTCGCTCCAGGAGGAGCTGAACGCGGCCCTCGTGGGCATGCTGCACCTGGCGCGCTCCGGCCGGATGCCGGACCTGGACGACTCGCTCGCGCACCTGTTCATCAGCGGCCCCGCGGAGCTGTGCACCCGCCTGTATGGCCTGCCGTCGGGCGGCGTGGACGAGGGCAGCATCGCGGACCTGGTCGTCTACGACGCCATCCCCGCCGCCGACCCGGAGACGGGCTACTCGCCCTTCCTCCTGGGCCAGCTCGTCCCCGCGCGGGTGGCCTGGACGCTGGTCCATGGCCGCGTGTGCGTGCGCGAGGGGCAGCTGTTGGGCCATGACTACGTGGACCTGGCCCGCGACGCCGCAGCGGCCCTGGCCCGCGTCTGGTCCCGCGCGCGGCTGGGCACGTAGGGTAGAAGGGGCGCGTGAGTGCCCTGCCTCCCCGCCTCGTGGACACCCTGCGCGCCGCCCGCGCCCGCCGGGGTGCGCTCCTCTCCGACGCCGCCACCACCGCCTTCCGCCTGCTGAATGGCGCCGGGGACGGCGTGCCCGACGTCACGGCGGACGTCTTCGGTGACGTCGTCGTCGTGAGCCTCTACCGCGACCTGTCCGAAGCCGAGGAGGCCACGCTCCTCGACGCCGCCGTCACCGCCTGGACGCCCCGGAGCGTCTACCTGAAGCGCCGCCCCCGCGAGGCCCGCGTGCTGGCCAACGTGGCCAAGGACGCGCTCGCGCCGGAGGCCGCCGCCCGGGGGGAGGCCGTGGAGGACTTCGTCGCCAAGGAGAACGGCCTCTGTTTCCACATCCGCCCGGGCCAGGGCCTCTCCGTGGGCCTCTACCTGGACATGCGCGACACCCGCGCGTGGCTCCAGGCCCAGGCGGGCGGACTCACCGTGCTCAACCTCTTCGCGTACACCTGCGGCTTCGGCGTGGCCGCCACCGCGGGCGGCGCGAAGCGGGTGCTCAACCTGGACGCCAGCCGCCGCGTGCTCGAATGGGGCGAAGAGAACGCGCGCCTCAATGGCCAGGCCGTGGACCGCTACGACTACGTGGCGGGTGACGTCTTCGACTGGCTCCAGCGCCTTTCGAAGAAGGGGGAGGCCTTCGACGTCGTGGTCGCCGACCCGCCGTCCTTCTCCACCACCCGCACGACGCGCTTCTCCGCCGCGCGCGACTACTCCCGGCTGGCGGAGGCCGCCTCCCGCGTGGTGGCCCCGGGGGGGCGCCTGGTCGCCTGCTGCAACCTGGCGGGCCTCCCCGTGCGCCGCTTCGAGACGATGGTGCTGGAGGGGGTCACGCGGGCGGGCAGG
>NZ_RAWG01000330.1 GCF_003611735.1 Corallococcus sicarius
GGCAGGATGAGGGTGAAGGTGCTGCCCTCGCCGGGGGTGCTGCGCACGGTGACGTCGCCGCCCAGGAGCCGCGCCAGGTCGCGGGAGATGGACAGGCCCAGGCCGGTGCCGCCGTACTTGCGGTGGGTGCTGCCGTCGGCCTGACGGAAGGCCTCGAAGATGACGTCCTGCAGCTCCGGGGGAATGCCGATGCCGGAGTCGCGCACGGAGAAGCCCACGAGCCCCGGGCCGGCGGTGGAGACGGTGAGCGCCACCTCGCCCTGTTCGGTGAACTTGAAGGCGTTGGCGAGCAGGTTCTTGAGCACCTGGCCCAGCCGCTGCGGATCCGTCTCCAGCGTAGGGGGCACGTCCGGCGCGACGGTGCAGGAGAAGTGCAGCGACTTCTGCTGCGCCACCGGCTGGAAGGCGCGGTCCAGGCCTTCCAGGAAGCGCCGCAGGACGACGGGCTCCGGCTGCACCTCCACCTTGCCCGACTCGATGCGCGACAGGTCCAGGATGTCGTTGATGAGGGCGAGCAGATCATTGCCCGCGGCGCTGATGGTCTGCGCGAACTTCACCTGCTCCGCGGTGAGGTTGCCCTCCTTGTTGTCCGCCAGCAGCTTCGCGAGGATGAGCGAGCTGTTGAGCGGCGTGCGCAGCTCGTGGCTCATGTTGGCCAGGAACTCGGACTTGTAGCGGTTGGTGCGCTCCAGCTCGGTGGCCTTCTGCGTGAGCGACACCTGCGCCAGGGCCAGGTCGTCGCGCTGGTTCTCCAGCTGGCGCGCCTGCTCCTCCAGCTGGGTGTTGGTCTCCTCCAGCTCCTCCTGCTGGGTCATCATCCGCATCTGGGATTCCTCGAGGACGCGGCTCTGCTCCTCAATCTCCTCGTTGGAGACGCGCAGCTCCTCCTGCTGGGCCTGCAGTTCCTCGGCCTGACGGCGCGTCTCCGCCAGCAGCGCTTCCAGGCGCGCGCGGTCATGCGAGGCGCGCACCGCGACGCCGATGGACGGGGACACCCGCTGGAGCAGCTCCAGGTCCGACGGGTGTATCGGCTGGAGGAAGCCCAGCTCCGCCACCGCGTTGACCTGCCCGTCCACGTGGATGGGGGCGATGAGGACGTGGCGGGAGGGGGCCTGGCCCAGGCTGGAGGAGACGGGCAGGTAGCCTTCGGGCACGTCGCGCAGGTGGAAGGCGCGGCCCTCCTTGAGGGCCTGGCCCACGAGCCCTTCGCCCGAGCGCAACAGGTCGCCCTTCGCCTCGAAGTCCGCGGGCAGCGCGTAGCCCGCGACGCGGCGGAAGCGGTGGTCCGTGTCCGCGAGGTAGAGCGCGCCCACCTGCGCCTCCAGCGTGGTGGCGAGCACGCGCAGCACGTTGTCGCCCAACTGCTCCAGGCGCTGCTCGCCCTGCATGGCCTGGGAGAGCGCGTTCTGACCGGATTGGATCCACGCCTCGATGCTCCGGGTGCGGAAGTCGCGCGACGCGATGTAGCCCGCCATTCCGATGAGCACGAGCAGCAGCGCGGAGCCAGCCCAGGTGACGAGCAGGAACAGCCGGGAGGACGCCTGGAACCCCGCGTTGCGCTCGGCGAGCAGCTTCCGCTCCTCCAGCTCCATCTCCTCCACGGTGTCGCGGATGTCCTTCATCGCGACGATGCCGCGGTCCTCCCTCACGACGGCGAGGGCCTCCCGGTTGTCGCCCTTCAGCTGCAGGTCGATGGTCTGCTGCAGCTCCGCGAACTTCACCTGGATGGCGCGCTCCAGCCGCGTCAGCCGCTGCTGCTGGGAGACGTTGTCGGCGGTGAGCTGCCTCAGGTGTTCGAGCCGACCGGGCAGGGAGTCCTTCGCGCTGACGTAGGGGTCCAGGTAGCTGGCGCCCCCCGTGAGCAGGAAGCCGCGCTGGCCCGTCTCCGCGTCCTTCACGGTGGACAGCAGCCCCTCCAGGCTCTCCACCACTTCCAGCGTGTGCGTCACCCGCGCGCTGGCCTCGCTGCGCGTCCGGAGCGTGCGGTAGGAGAGCAGGGCGATGGCGAGGACGGCCACCGCCGCCAGGGCGAAACCCACGAACGTGGCGCGAGGCAGGGCGGGGCCGAAGCGCGCGGCGCGCCGGGCGTCCTTCGCGGGGGACGGGGTCATGGGCATGGACACCACCCCAGGGCGCACGGGGGGACGATGGGCAGGATGAAGCGCACGGAGGGATCCGTCCGACGAAGGTGAACGGGTCGCCTACCATGTCGGGCCCGGAGCGCCGGGGTGGACCGGGGCGAAGTGTCGGCTGGAAGGCGGCTAGAAGGCGCCGGACACGCCCACCACCTGCCGTCCGACCGAGGGCGAGAGCGACAGGGAGGACGTCCGCGCCGCGTTCGGCCGGGCGTCATCGTCGGTGCGGCCGTGCAGGAGCAGGGGCACCGCGGCACCAAAGGCGCTGCCGATGACGGCGCCGGTGAGCACGTCGGACAGGTAGTGCTTGTCCGCGCCCATGCGCAGCAGGCCCACGGAGGCGGCGAGCGGCAGGCCCACGCCCCAGATGAGGCCCTGGTGCTTGTAGCCGCGCAGCGCGGCGACGGTGCCCGCGGACACCACCATGGAGAAGGCCAGGTTGGTGTGCCCGCTGTAGAAGGACAGGTTGTTGTCGGTGGGGTGCGCGGTGAGGCCCTTGGCGTCGTCGGGCAGCTGGTGGACGAAGGGGCGCTCGCGGCCCACGGTGAACTTCACGGCCTGGTTGACGACGGAGGCGATGACGGCGCTCTCCACGATGATGGTGGCGTCCTGGGCGAAGAACTCGCGGGACGCGCCGCTGCTGCGGCCCGCGGCGTACTGGGCGCCGAGCACGCCCAGGGGCAGGCCCGCGAACCCGATGACGTTGCTCCACGTGTCCGCGCGCTTGCGGGACTCGGGCGTGTTGCCCGCGAGCCCCCGGCCCCAGCGGTCCAACCGGTTGAGGGTGTCGGTGCCATCCGGAGCGCGGTCGCACCAGCGGCACTGCGCCGGGGCCAGGCTGCTCTTGAACACGGACTCGCTGGAGATCCACAGCACGCCCGCGGCGCCGGTGATGACGCCGTCGCGGGTCCAGTCGAAGCGCAGCGCGCGGGGCGTGTCCTGGGGGACGCTGGGGTCCTGGGCGAGGGCCGGCGACAGCGGCGCCAGGAGGACGAGCCAGAGGGCGGTGAGGGTCCGGAAGGAGGCGGTCATGGCGCGGCGGAGCATAAGGGCGCTCCGCCCCTTTCCGGCAATCCCGGTGTCGGGGCCCGGCGCGTCGCGGCCGCGTCCATGCTCCGCGCCAGCCAGTCGCCCAGGGCCTGCCGGCGTGGACATTCCGGGTCGGGTGTCGGGACCGCGTCTTCGGACTTCCCAGGTCTTGGAGGGCAGCAGGCGGGCAGCCAACGGGCCAGGGTGTGGGAATCCCTTGAAAGGAGCATGAAAAGGGCGCCCCTGGCCGTTCTAGAGTCCTGGCCCCCCGCATGTCCCGCCCCGGTCGCACACTCCACGTCTTCCCCGATGCCGCGCGCCGTCAGGCAGCCCTGCGGGCGGAGCGGCGTGCGCGTGGGATTGCCGTGGGGACCCACCTGCTCACGTGGGACGACTTCGTCCAGACGCTGGGAGGCGCGGGCGAACTCAACCGGCGGCCCTGTCCGGCGACCGCGGCCCGCGCGGTGGTGGCCGGGCTGGGGGCCTCGCTGGGGAGCACGCCGTTTGGCGACTACGTGCGCGAGCCCGCGTTCGCCCGGGCCGCGGCGGAGGTGTTGCTCGACCTGAAGGCCGGCCGCCTCTCCGCGCGAGAGCTTCAGGACGCCGCGGAGGTGCTGCCGCCGGAGCGCCGCACGCGTGTGCGGGTGCTGGCCCGGCTCTACCACCTGTACGAGCAGCGGCTGGCGGAGCTGGGGCTCGCGGACCGCGAGGACGTGCTCCGGGGCGCCCGCGAGGCGTTGGATCGGGGCGCGTGGCCGGCGGGTTGGGACGGGGTGACGGGGTTGGTGCTCCACGGCGTCTACGACGTGCGGCCGTCGAAGCTGGAGCTGCTCCTGGGGCTCGCGGCGGCGTGCGAGGCCCGGCGCGTATCGCTGCGCGTGGAGACGCCGGTGGGCGGCTCGCCGGTGGCGGACGCGGCGCTCGCGGCGCTGTTCCGGGCCTTCGAGAACCGGGGCGAGTCGATGCCCCACGTGGACCTCTTCAAGGCGGACGTGACGTTCGAGGGCCGGCCCTTCACGGACCTGGGACGGCACCTGTTCTCGCCTCGGGCCGCGCGCGACGTGTTGAAGGACGCGGTGCCGGGGCTGTCGGTGTGGAACGCGACGTCCGCGCGCGAAGAGGCCCGCAGGGTGGCCCGCGACGTGCGGCGGCTGGTCGCGGCGGGCAGCGCGCCGGGCGACATCGCCATCGCGTACCGGGACCTGGGCCCGGAGGCCGGCTGGCTCGCGGAGGCGCTGGGGGAGCTGGGCGTGCCGGTGCGCCTGCCCTGGGGCGAACCGCTCGCGCTCGCGGGCCCGGTGCGACTGGCGCTGGAGCTGCCGTCGCTGATGGAGGACGGCTTCCCGGCGGAGCGCGTGGCGGAGATCGTCGCCAGTCGCTACGTGCCCTCGCTGTCCCGAGGCGGCCCGGACGCGCCCGCGGCCCTCTTCGCGCTCGCCGCCGCGCGCGATGATCGGCTGGGCGCGACGCGAGGCAAGGGCGCCTATGACGTGCGCCTGGAAGGACTCGCGCGCCGGTTGCAGGCCCAGGGCGGCAGGCACAAGGAAGACGCGGTCCGCGTGATGGCCGTGCGCGCGCTGCGCGACCGGGTGATGCGGCTCATCGACGAATGCCGCCACATCCCGCAGGAGGGCTCTGCCGCGGAACTGGTCGCCGCGTGGTGGAAGGTCGTGGAGCGGCTGGGCCTCTTGGACTCCGCGGGCCCGCAGGAGCCGCGCGAAGAGGGCGGGCTGGGTGCCCGCATCGAGGACGCGAGGGCCCGGGACGACGCGGCGCTCGCGGCGTTCCGTCAGCGGATGGAGGACCTGCTGCGCTCGCTGCGCGCGGTGGGCGGCGGGCCGCGGATTACCCGGCGCACGCTGGGCCGGTGGCTGGCGGACACCCTGAAGGACGTGCACCTGCCCGCGCGAGGCCCCACGGCGGGCGCGGTGGAGGTGTTGGATCTGCGCGAGGTGCCGGGCCGCACCTTCCGTCACCTCTTCGTCGCGGGGCTGACAGAGGGTCGGCTCCCGGGCAGGGATCCGCCGTCGCCGCTGCTGGGCGACGCGGAGCGCGTGGCGCTCAACGTGCACCTGACCCGCGACGTGTTCCGGCTGACGGGAGGCGAGTTCGACGATCGCGCACCGTGGCGACTCACCGAGGACCGGCTGTTGTTCGCGAGCGCGCTCGCGGCGGCGGAAGCCACGCTGAGCCTGTCCTTCGCGGTGCAGGCGTCGGGGGGCCAGGAGCAGGTGCCCTCGGCGTTCCTGGAAGAGGTGCGGCGGCTCACCGGCCGTCACTGGGCCACGCGTGCGCTGTCGCCGGTGCTGCCGTTGGACGAAGTGCTCACGCCCGCGGAGCTGCGGCGCACCGTGGCGCTGGAGGCGCTGGCGAACGTCAAGCTGCGCGTCACCGAACCGGATCCTGCGGGCCCGCTCCTGAAGGAGCGCTTCGCGACGGACGACTGGTTCCGCACCGCGCGAGAGCTGGCCCACATGGAGGCCGCGCGCCTGCGCTTCTTCGGCAGCGAGGAGGAAGTTCCGGGCGAGTTCACGGGCGGCGTGCAGGGCCCCGAGCTGGAGCAGAAGCTGCGGGAGACGTTCCACTTCGGCCTCGAGCGACCGCTGTCCGCGAGCGCCCTGGCCCGCTTCGGCAACTGTGGCTTCCAGGGCTTCGTCGCGTACGGGCTGAAGGTGGCCGAACCCGTGGTGCCCGGCGAGGAGTTCGACGCCCGGGGGCGCGGCACCTTCTGGCACCGCGTGATGGAGGAGGTCTTCCAGGCGCTCAAGGAGCACAAGCTGCTGGGCCAGGCGCCGGAGGACATCCCGAAGGAGGTGCTGGAGAAGGCCGTGAAGAAGGCCAGCAAGCACTTCGAGGAGCTCCACCACGTGGGCCACCGCGAGCTGTGGAAGCTCGCGGGAGAGAAGGCGCACGCGATGGTCCGGCGCATCCTCACGGATCAGCGCCGGGGGCTGCCCTTTGATCCGCTGGTGCCGGAGGGCTTCGAGCTGAAGTTCGGCCCCGCCGCGAAGGACCCGCGCTGGGCCGACGTGAAGCTGATGGTGGCGGACGACGCCATCATCTTCGAGGGGCAGATCGACCGGCTGGACACGGCCGGCGTGGAAGTGGGCGTCATCGACTACAAGACGGGCAAGCTGGACAAGCGCACGTTGAAGGAGAACCTGCTGCTCTCCGACTTCCAGCTCCCGCTGTACCTCTACGCCGCGCGCGTGAGCGGCCACGTAGGGGCGCGCAACGCGGCGTGGTTCTCGCTGCGCACGGGCGCGACCATCCACCTGTCGGACGTGTTGCCGCCCGCGGAGCTGGAGGACCTCCTGTCCACGGACCCGGAGGTGCGCGAGCGCGTGGCGGAGGCCCAGGGGCTCAACCTGCCCAACGCGGTGGAGGCGCTGGTGAAGCGCCTGCGCAAGGGTGACTTCCCGGCGCGCCCCAACGACTGCGGACGCTGCGGCTACCGCGCGGTGTGCCGCATCACGGAGCGGCGCGTGACGGAGGAGGGGAGCGGATGAGCGACACCGCGCCCCACATGCTCGCGCTGGAGAAGAACCTGGCCCTGATGGCGGGCGCAGGCGCGGGCAAGACGTACAGCCTGGTGACGATGACGCTGCACCTGTTCGCGGGCGCGCGAGAGGCAGCCCCCGCGCTGCGGCCGTCGCGGCTGTGCATGCTCACGTTCACGGACAAGGCCGCCGCGGAGATGCGCAGGCGTGTCCGCGAGCGCCTGGACGCGCTGGCCCAGGGGGATGTTCCGCCGGACGCGGAGAAGGACCTGCGGGCATCGCTCGCGAGGCTGGAGCGTCCGTTCCCCACGCAGGACGAGTGGCGCAAGGTGCGCGAGGACTTGAGCGCCGCGACGGTGGGCACGTTCCACTCGCTCTGCGGTCAGCTCCTGCGCCGCGCACCGCCCGCGGTGGGCATCGATCCCGCCTTCGAGGTGCTGGACGAGCTGGAGTCTTCCGGCCTGCTGGAGGACGTCACCGAGCGCGTGGTGCTGGACGCGTTGGAGGGCGGCGACGCGCGGGTGCGCGAGCTGTGCGCGGAGCTGGGCTTCTCCGGTTCGGGCTTCTCCGACGGGCTCGTGGCCGCGCTGATGGACGTCTACCGCACGCTGCGCGAGGAGGGCCTGAAGGCGGCCACGGCGCGCGTGGGCGATGGCGTGGCGGACAAGGCGCAGCTCGAAGGGCTCATCCAGGACTGCCGCCGGCTGTGCGCCGAAGCCCGCGCACAGGACACCAAGGTCGAGTGGAGCGCGCTCCTGTCCGCGTGCGAGCGGGCGCTGGAGGGCATGACGCCGGACACGTTCCTCAAGACGGAACACTTCCCGACGCTGCGGAACGTGCTGCTGTCGGAGCCGCGCAACCTGGTCAACCTCCGCAAGGGCGCGGGCGCGTGCCTGAAGGAGCTGCTCTGGAAGGTGAAGGGCAAGAGCGACGGGTCGGTGCGGCGGCTGGAGGATGCCTACGCCGCGTGGCGCACGGCGCCCTTCGAGGAGACCTTCCGCGACCTGCTGGGGCAGGTGGAGACGCGGCACGACGCGGAGCTGGCGCGGCGCAACGTGTTCGACTTCACCTCGCTGCTGGTGAAGGCGCGCGACCTGCTGCGCGACCACCCGGAGTTCCGCCAGCAGGTGCAGGAGCGGCTGGGGGCCCTGTTGGTGGACGAGTTCCAGGACACCAACCGGCTGCAACTGGAGCTGGTGCTGCTGCTCGCGGAGCGGCGCGAAGGCGGGCCGCGCGAGCTGACGCCGGACGCGGACCTGGTGACCGCGCTGCCCCTGGAGCCCGCGTTCCTGTGCGCGGTGGGTGACCGCAAGCAGTCCATCTACGAGTTCCGTGGCGCGGACGTGTCCGTGTTCACGGTGCTGGCGAAGAAGATTGAGGACGAGGGCGGAGCGCGCGGCTTCCTCCAGCACAACTACCGTTCGCTGCCCGGCGTGCTGACGTTCTTCAACCGGTCCTTCGCCGGACTGCTCGTGGCGCGCGAGGCGATGCCCCGTCCGTTCGAGGTCGTCTACGAGGCGGCGACGGACGACCTGTCGCCCACGCGTCGGGACCTGGCGGAAGGGCCGGTGGTGGAGCGGCTCACGCTGCCGGAGGCCGACACCGCTCCGGAGCTGCGCGAGCACGAAGCGGACGCGGTGGCCCGGAGGCTGCGGGTGATGTTGGCGCCCGGCGCTCCGGCGACGGTGATGGCGGAAGACAAGAAGGGGCTGCGTCCCGCGCGCGGCGGCGACGTGGCCATCCTCTTCCGGACCTTCACGCACCTGGAGGAGTACCGGCAGGCGCTGATCCGCCACGGCGTGCCGCACCGGGTGTTGAGAGGCCGGGGCTTCTACGGAGCGCAGGAGGTGCGCGACCTCGCCTCGCTGCTGGCGCTCCTGGCGGACGCGGACGATGCGCTCGCGTTCGCCGCGGTGCTGCGCTCGCCGCTGGTGGGCCTGTCGGACGCGTCGCTGTTCCGGCTCGCGGGGGACCTGCCGCTGTCGCTCGGCTCGGCGCGACTGGTGGATGGGCAGGTGCGCGCCGCGATGTCCGCGCGCGAACAGGCCCGGCTGGCGTGCTTCCTGGATCTCATCCCCGTGCTGCGGCGTGAGCGGGATCGGCTGGGCGTGCACGCGCTGCTGCACTCGGCGCTGGAGGCCACGGGGTATCGCGAGGCGCTGGCGGGGTCGCCCTACGCGGAGCAGGCGAGCGCGAACGTGGACAAGCTGCTGTCCCTGGCGGCGCGGAGGGACGAGCGGGGAACGGGCGGCTGCGTGGCCTTCGCGCGCGAGCTGCGCCAGTTGGCGGACTCCGACCCCAACGAAGCGCAGGCGGACCTGATGGACGAGGGCGATCCGCGCGCCGTGCAACTGCTCACCATCCACCGGGCCAAGGGCCTGGAGTGGCCGGTGGTGGTGGTGCCCGGGATGGGCGGCCGGCGGCGCACCACGTCGGCCCGCGCGTACTTCGAGCGCTCGTTCGGCCTGGCGCTGCGGCCCTGGATGCCGGACTCGCTGGACACCTTCACCTCCGAGCGCTTCGAGGCGGTGCGCGCCGAGCTGAAGGCCCGCGAGGACGCTGAGTACCTGCGCCTGCTCTACGTGGCCCTCACCCGCGCGAAGGACCTGCTGGTGTTGTCGGGCGGCGAGGAGAAGCGCGCGGGCACCGACACATGGTGGCACCGCATGGACCGGCGCCTGGACGCGGATCCGGACCTGCGCGCGCTCGCGCACGACGTGGACGTGGAGCAGCTGCCACCGCCCGCGGATCCGGAGCCGGCCACCGCCGAACAGATGGCCCAGGCCCGCGCCCGCATGGAGTCCGCCCTGGCCCGCGTGTCCCTGGAGGCCGTCCGTGACGGATCCGACACGTTGGAGGACACCGGCGAAGACGACAGCGCTTTCGCCGACGCACCCGTGGTTGCGTCCGTGCGCGCGGTGCAGGACTTCCTCACGTGCCCGCGCCGCTACCACCACCTCCACCGTCTGGGGCTCACCGTCGGCTCGGAGCCCTGGGAAGCGGCCACGCAGGCGGCGCCGCTGCTCGTGGAGCCGGAAGGATGGCTGCCCGTGGAGCGTCCGGTCCAGCTGATGTCGCGGCTCCTGCGGGACGTGGATCTGTCCCTGGCGGGGCCGGATGCGGGGGCCTCGGAGCGCCGCGCGCACCTGGAGCACCTGCTGCGGAGCGCCGGGCGTGATCCGGAGGAGGACGACCTGGGCGACGTGCTGGCCACGGTGGAGCGCTTCCTCGGCACGGACTTCGCCCGGAGGCTCGCGGCCACGCCCGCGTCCACGGTGCACCGGGGGCTCGACTTCGTGCTGGACCTGGAGGACGGCGCCGCCGTGGAGGGCGTGGTGGACCTGCTCTGGGAGTCACCCGAGGGCGAGGCGGTGGCGGTCCTCCTGCGCCCGGGCGCTCGCCACCCCCTGGGCCCGGCCGCGTGTGCGCATGAGCTGACGGCCCTGGCCCTGGCGGCGGCGCGGATGGTGCGGGACGGGGTGCCCG
>NZ_RAWG01000331.1 GCF_003611735.1 Corallococcus sicarius
CGATTCGTGACCCCGGGGCGGAAGTTGGCTAGAACCTGCACCGTGCAACGCGCCTGGTTCGGAGCAATGGCGGTCGTGTCGGCCGCGCTCCTGGGATGCAACAACCTGGAGTCCTGCGGCTCCACGCCGGTGGACATCACCCGCACCGACGGGAGTCTCTACCGTTGCGTCACGTCCGAGGACTGCCCCCGGACCTCGCGCGTCTCCGTGTGCGTCACCGACGTCTCCTCCGAGCGTGAGTGCGTGCGCTGCGACGAGACCCGCTGCGTGCGCCTCATCCCGGAGTCGTGCGAATGAGGCCTGGAGCCCGGCGGTGGGTGTTCACGCTCGCGGTGGGAGCGCTCGCCGTCACCGGCTGCCGCGACAAGCCGGTGGACCACATGCAGCGCGCGCGGGACGCCATCTTCGAGAAGCGTCCGGACGAAGCGCTGGTGGAGTACCGCAAGGCGTACGACATGCTGCTGCGCGACGAGTCCCCGGAGGCGCTGGTGATGCGCGCCCGGGCCCTCAAGGGCGCCGCGGACGTGTACTGGCTGGAGCAGCGCAAGGTGAAGGAGGCGGTGTCCGTCTACCGCCAGCTCATCCAGCAGTGCCCGGAGTCCCCGGAGGCGCTGGAGGCGCGCATCATCCTCGCGGAGCTGCTGCGGGTACACTACCGCGACCTGCGCGGCTCCATTGATCAGCTCACCGCCGCGCTGCACCGCAACCCGCCCCAGAGCGCGGAGCTCCAGTACCAGGTGGCCAAGCTCTACTTCGAGCTGGCGGACTATCCGCAGTGCGAGCTGGAGGCGAAGAAGCTCCCGGAGCGCTTCGCCGCCAGCGCCTACGTGGATGACGCCCTCTTCCTCCAGGCGCAGGCCCTGGCCATGGTGGAGGGCAAGCGCCAGGAAGCGCTGCGCACCTACGCGGACCTGCGCGCGCGCTTCCCGGACTCGGAGCTGGCGCCGCACGCCCTGTTTGAAATGGGCAAGCTGCGCGCGGACGCGGGCGACAACGAGAAGGCCATCGAGACCTGGGTGGAGACGCTGAAGACGCACCCGGATCCCTCGCTCGTGCAGGACGCCATCGCGCGGGCGCGCCGCCGCCTGTCGAACAACACGCCCGAAGGCATCGGGAAGAAGGAAGTGGCCTTCGACCGCGCGAAGCAGGCGCGCACGTCCGTGGAAGCCATGGGGGGCTCCGCCGAGGAAGCCGCCCGCGACCGCGGGGACTGAAGCCTCCGCACGCCCGGGCGCATTCGCGTGCGCCCGCCCTCCTCGCATGCCATGTAACGGCCGGGCCGCGCTCCAGGCGCAAGCCGGGGCCGTGCTCCTTTTCGTGGGAGGAATCACATGAACGTGCTGGTGACAGGGGCCACCGCGGGCGTGGGGCTGGCCGTGGTCCGCCGCTTCGTGAAGGAGGGCGCGCGCGTCATCGCCACCGGACGCCGGGGCGAGCGGCTGGACGCGCTCCGGGCGGAGCTGGGGGAGCAGGTCCTCCCGGTGGTGCTGGACGTGACGGACCGCGAGGCCGTGCAGAAGGCCTTCGAGTCGCTGCCCGCGGACTTCGCGCAGGTGGACGTGCTGGTGAACAACGCGGGGCTCGCGCTGGGGTTGGACCCGGCGCAGGCGGCGCGGCTGGACGACTGGGACGTGATGGTGGACACCAACGTCAAGGGCCTCCTGTACTGCACGCGCGCGGCGCTGCCGGGCATGGTGGCGCGCGACCGGGGCCACGTCATCAACCTGGGCTCCGTCGCGGCGGAGTTCCCCTATCCGGGCGGCAACGTGTACGGCGCGACGAAGGCGTTCGTGCACCAGTTCAGCCTCAACCTGCGCGCGGACCTGCACGGCACGTCGGTGCGCGTGACGGACATCGAGCCGGGCATCGTGGGCGGCACGGAGTTCTCCAACGTGCGCTTCCGGGGCGATGACGCGAGAGCCGCGTCGCTGTACGCGAACATGCAGCCGCTCACGCCGGAGGACATCGCGGACACGGTGCACTGGGTGGCCTCGCGGCCCGCGCACGTGAACATCAACGTCATCTCGATGATGCCGGTGGCGCAGTCCTTCGGCCCGCTGCCGGTGAAGCGCCAGGCCTGAGGCTCCAGCCGGGGCTTCAGCCCGGCACGGGCAGTACGGCCTCCAGGAGCGGCGCGGGCACCGACGGGTCGTCCGCGTCCGCGACCAGCAGCAGGTGGATGCGGCCGCCCTCCACGCGCGCGTCCACGCCCTCCAGCTTGAGCGCCGCGTCCACCGCGTCCAGGTACACCGGGGTGCCGTCCGGCGCGAGCACGCCCACCGCGGAGCCCTTCACGGGGCCGTCCGCCACGCGGTCCTTCGAGTCCTCGGCGGTGGCGGTGAACACCATCCGTCCATCCGGCAGCGCGGACGCGTCCGTGAAGGACAGCCGCACGCCGTTGGCCTCGCCCAGGTCCCACCGGCGCACGGTGCGCACCGCCTCCGGTCCCAGCAGGCCCCCGTCCACGCCCACCAGCACGCGGTCCAGGTCCAGGTCCACGAGCGCGTCCACGCCGCCCTCGCCGTTGCCCCGGTTGAGCAGCCGCAGCCGCTTGCCCGTCACCGCCGCGCCTTCGACATTGAGCGCCACCAGCTCGCGCTCCAACTGGAGGTACAGCGCCGTGCAGTCCACCGCGCGGGGAGGGCCCGCGAGCGTGCCGTCCGCGTTCAGGGGCAGCACCGACGCCCGGCGCCGCACCGGCGTGGAGCCCGAGGGCAGCGCGAGCAGCGCGCCGTGCGCGAAGCCCGCGGACGGGCCCAGCCGGCAGAGCGCCTCCAGGTCCGGCTTCGCCGCCTTGCGGGGCGCGGGGGCTTCGGGCAGCTCGCCCGGGAAGAGGCGCACGGTGTGGCCCGGCGCGTCCCCGGTGGCGGGGAAGACAGCGAGGTGGAGCGAGTCGTCCGCGACGACGTAGAGCCAGTCGCCCACGCGCACGAGGCCGCTGGCGGCGGAGACGTGCGTGGGCTGGCCCGGCGCCGCGGCGAGGGTGAGGGTGCGCCGCGGGGTGGTGGCAATCATGGGCGGACTCCTACAGCAGGCTGCCGCGCAGGAAGAGGCTCGCCGCGGTGAAGTAGATGACGAGCCCGGTCACGTCCACGAGCGTGGCCACGAAGGGCGCGGAAGCGCTCGCGGGGTCGAAGCCCACGCGCCGCAGGAGGAACGGCAGCATGGAGCCGGACAGCGTGCCGAACAGCACCACGCCCACCAGGGACACGCCCACGGTGAGGCCGATGACCACCGCGTGGTCCCCGTAGCTCTTGAAGAGGGCCTGCCACACCATGACGCGGGTGAAGCCCACGAGCCCCAGCACGGTGCCCAGGGCGAGCCCCGTGCCCAGCTCGCGCCGGGCGACGCGCCACCAGTCCTTGAGGCGCATCTCCGACAGCGCGAGCGCGCGGATGATGAGCGTGGTGGCCTGGCTGCCGGAGTTGCCGCCGGAGCTGATGATGAGCGGGATGAAGAGGCTCAGCACGACGGCGCGGGCGATCTCATGTTCGAAGTAGCCCATCGCGGTGGCGGTGAGCATCTCGCCCAGGAAGAGCACCATCAGCCAGCCCGCGCGCTTCTTGAGCATGGCGAGGAAGCCCACGTCGAAGTACGGCGCGTCGAGGGCCTCCATACCGCCGACCTTCTGGATGTCCTCCGTGGCCTCCTCCTGCACCACGTCCACGATGTCGTCCACCGTGACGATGCCCTTCATGCGCCGCGCCTCGTCCACCACGGGCATGGCCATGAAGCTGTGTTCGGAGAAGGTGCGGCTGACGGCCTCCTGGTCGGTGTTCTCCGCCACGGTGATGACGTCGCGTTGCATGACGTCCGCCACGCGCTTGTCTGGCGCGGCCTGGAAGAGCTGGCGCAGGGACAGCACGCCCTGCAGGCGCTGTTCGGCGTCCAGCACGTAGGCGTAATAGACGGTCTCCACGCGCTCGCGCGCCTGCTTGCGCAGGTAGCCGATGGCCTCGTCGATGCTCATGTCCGGCCGCACGCGGGCGAAGCGCGGGTTCATCAGACCGCCGGCGTCGTCCTCCGCGTAGGCGAGCAGGACATTGACCTCGCGGCGGCTGGCGTCGTCGAGCTGGGACAGGATGGCGTCCACCTGCTCGGGCTCCACGGCCTGCACGAGGTCGGCGAGGTCGTCCGGGGGCAGCAGGCGCACCCAGGTGCGGCGCTCGCTCGGGGGCAGGGTCAGGATGAGTTCGGCCTGCTCGCGCGCGGACAGGCCCAGGAAGAAGTCGTCCACCACCGACGGGGGCAGCAGGCGGAAGCCTTCCACGCGCTCGTCCACGGACAGCACGGCCCAGGCCTCGTGAAGCTCATCGGGGGACAACGCGTTCTGGGTCTGGGGACTCTCCACCATGACGACGTGCCTCGAAAAAGGGGAGGGTGCGCGCTTGCGATGCGCGGCGCGCCGGCCTCTCTACACCCCTGTCGGGGGCGCGGCGAGTGGAAGGCGCGAAACATCGCCCTGAAACCTCGCCCGCCTGCCTGGTCCGTCCGGCACCCCTCACTGTGGGGGCGCACCGGCCAGGGGCCCCTGGGTCGTGTCTGCCTTCGCGGCCTGTCAGGTCTTCTGCTGGATGAGCTCGACCTTGTAGCCGTCCGGGTCTTCGACGAAGGCGATGACGGTGGTGCCGTGCTTCATGGGGCCGGGCTCGCGGATGACCTTGCCGCCGGCCTGGCGGATGGCATTGGCGGTGGCGTGGATGTCGCTGACGCCCAGGGCGATGTGGCCGTAGGCGGTGCCCAACTCGTACTTCGCCGTGTCCCAGTTGTGGGTGAGCTCCAGCGCGGGGTGGGTGTCCTCGGGGCCGAAGCCGACGAAGGCGAGGGTGAACCGCCCTTCCGGATAGTCGTGCCGGCGCAGCAGCGTCATGCCGACGACGCGGGTGTAGAAGTCGAGCGACTTCTCCAGGTCGCCGACGCGGAGCATGGTGTGGAGGATTCGCATGCGGACGGTCATAGCCGCAGGGCCGCGAGTTCTGCCAGCAGGAGCTTCACGGCGCCGCTGGCGCGTCGGGCGGATTGATCAGGATCAACACCGGGGGATGCGACGAAGCGGGCGTACTTCCGCGCGCCCGCCGCGTCGATGTCCTCGAACTCCTGGCCGAGTGCGACCAGGGCCTGCTGGAAGTCGGGGTCGTCATGGATGGGACTTGCCTGGAGGACGGGGGCGAGCCCGGCCTGACCGCCGGGCCACGATTCGATGAGCCAGACGATGTCGTAGGCGTCCTTGTTCTTGGGGCGCTTCCGCAGCGCGTCCACCTTGGCCGCGAGGTAGGCGGCGGGCCCCGCGACCCTGAGCTGCTGGCGTGTCCTGCCGCCGCCTCCTGGCAGAACGACGACGACCTCCTTCTCGAGGAAGTCCCGGTCGATGAGCCTCCCGGCCGCCAGGACCAACGCGGAGAGCCTTCCTCCCACCACACCTCCGGGCCGGTACAACCTGCCTGCCTCACGGCCGGGGCCGAGCGCGCAGAAGAACTCCACCGTGAGCGGGTGCGTGATGCCTCCCTTCCAGCGCCAGCTGGAGTGGGCGTCCATGGTGAAGCCCGCCGACTTCAAGGTGCGCTCCAGCCGCTCGTAGTGGCCCACCTCTCCCTCCACGAGTGCGACGCGCAGGCAGAGGTCGAGATCCTGCGTGCCGATGTGGGGCTCGATGCCGGACTCAGGCTCCGGCACGAGCAGGGAGGGCACGAGGCCGCCGATGATGACGACGTGCGCGCCCGCGAATCCGAACGCGCGGACGACGTGCACGGCCTCCGCGAGCAGCGCGGACCGGACCGACGGGTCGTACTCGCCCCGATGTCCGCCCTCAGTAGCCAAGGACCTCCTCGCGGAACCGCTGCGCGATGTCCTCGCCCCGCCGCTCAGAGCGGGCATCCAGGTAGATGCGGACCGGTGGCGCGACGAAGATGCCGTCCTGGTGGGTGGCCGACTGGCAACCGACCCTGCCTGTGTCCTGCAACAGCGTGAGATTCGCTCCGCGTTCGGTCACCTCCGCGCCCAGGGCTTCCGCTGCCTGGTGCAAGGGCACCTCCGGCGAGATGCGGATGCGCGACAGGGGAACGCTCGTGGGACCGATGCCGAATACGCTCGCGGCGGCGGCGCCCGTGAGTGCGTGGGGAATGCCTGCCTTGCTCAGTTTCGCGCTGGAGTGCAACCAGAGGTCCTCGGGACGGCGTGCATAGAGCGCCACCTGCAAGGACCGCTCCCTTCGCGTGGCGCTGGTCTGTGTCTGGAGCCAGTCGAGCAGCTCGGTGCGTTCGCGGACGGTGCGTCGTTTCGTGGGACCCCTGCCGCTGGTCTGAACCAGTCCCAGCTCCTCGAGCCGGGTGAGGACTTTGTGTGTCTGTCCCACGGAGAGGGCGGCACGCTCCGCCAGTTGGGAGACGGAGACGGGGGCCTGTTCCCCGAGCAGGGCCTGGATGGCCCGGACCCCGTGAGCGCCCAGGGTGCCCTGTCCAGGCTGCTTCAGGCGGGGGGCCGAGCGTGCTCCGCCCAGGTGGATGAAGACGCCCGGCGCGACCAGATGAAGGTGCCCACCTGCGTCCAGGTAGCTCGCATCGCGTGCTTCCAGCGCCTCGCGGACACGCTGGCTGAGAAACGCGCCCACGAGCAGTGGAATCGCATGGCCTGTGTCCTTCGCGGGCGCGCCCAGGCTCAACAAGGAGGGGAGCTGGTCGACGCTGAGCTTCGAGGGCGCCTCCAGCAGCCGGAGTCGGACCTCACGCTCCCCCACCCGGAGCGAGGGACGGGTGGCGCTGCGCACCTGGAGCCAGGGTTGGGGTGACAGCCAGGGAATCAGCCGCGCGGGCAGGTGGAACACGGCGGGCATTTTCGCTCCTGTGCGTTCTTCATTTGGGAATGAAGAACGGTTGTAGATGAAAATGGCGGCAGGATGGCGAAGGAAATGGCGGCCCCAGGGACCTTCGGTGGGGAGCGGTCCTTCGCCGTGCGGGCAGGCATCCGGGGGGGGTGGAAAGGCGACACCGGAGGTCCACGCGGGGCGGGGAGCGGCGCCCGGCGCGTGCTATGGAACCCGGCATGAAACACGCTCAAAGCCAGGCCCTCTTCGCCCGTGCGCAGGCGCGCATCCCGGGTGGCGTGAACTCTCCCGTGCGCGCCTTCCGTGGCGTGGGCGGCGACCCCGTCTTCTTCCGCGAAGGCTCCGGTGCGTGGCTCACCGACGTGGACGGCAACCGCTACGTGGACCTCGTGGGCAGCTGGGGCCCGCTCATCCTCGGGCACGCGTACCCGCCCATCATCGAGGCCATCCTGGAGGCCGCCCGGCGCGGCACCACCTTCGGCGCGCCCACGGCCGGTGAGGTGGAGTTCGCGGAGATGATCTGCGCCACCATGCCGTCCGTGGAGAAGGTGCGCCTGGTGTCCAGCGGCACCGAGGCCACCGTGGCCGCCATCCGCGTGGCGCGCGGCTTCACCGGCCGCGAACACATCCTCAAGTTCGAGGGCTGCTTCCACGGCGCCGGAGACCCGTTCCTCGTGAAGGCCGGCAGCGGCGTGGAGACGCTGGGCCTGCCGGACTCGCCGGGCGTGCCCGCGGCGCTCGCGGCGCTGACGCTCACCGCGCCCTTCAACGACCTGGCCGCGGTGGAGCGCATCTTCGAGGAGAAGGGCAAGGACATCGCCTGCACCATCATCGAACCGGTGGTGGGCAACATGGGCGTGCTGGTGCCCCGGCCCGGCTACCTCGAAGGGCTGCAGGCGCTCTGCCAGAAGTACGGCGTGCTCTTCGTCCTGGATGAGGTGATGACGGGCTTCCGGCTGGCGCGCGGCGGCGCGCAGGAGCTGTACAAGCTCAAGCCGGACCTCACCACGATGGCGAAGGTGGTGGGCGGCGGCATGCCGCTGGGCGCGTACGGCGGCCGGCGCGACGTCATGTCCAAGGTGGCGCCGGAAGGGCCCGTGTACCAGTCCGGCACGCTGTCCGGGAACCCGGTGGCGGTGGCGGCGGGCATGGCGTGCCTGAAGGCGCTGGCGGCGCCGGGCACGTACTCGCGGCTGGAGCAGCTGAGCCGGATGCTGGAGGAGGGCTTCCTCGCGGAGGCGAAGGCGGCGGGCGTGCCGGTGACGGTGAACCGCGTGGGCAGCATGCTCACGGTGTTCTTCACGGCGGAGCCGGTGTTCGACTACGCGTCCGCGAAGAAGGCGGACACGGCGAAGTTCGGGCGCTTCTTCCACGCGATGCTGCACGAAGGCGTGTACCTGCCGCCCAGCCAGTTCGAGGCGGCGTTCGTGTCGCTGGCCATCGGCGAGCCGGAGGTGGAGCACGTGCTCGCCGCGGCCCGCAAGGCGTTCCGCGCGCTTGGCGACGCCCGTTGAGCCCGAGCCCCTGAAGGGGCCCCTGCGCTTCGGTCCCTACACCCTCGTGCGCCGCATTGGCGCGGGGGGGATGGGGGAGGTCTTCCTCGCGCGCGAGGAGGGCGTGCACCGCGCCGTGGTGGTGAAGAAGGTGCTGCCGGGGCTCTTGGAGAACAAGCAGTTCGTGGGGCGCTTCCGCGACGAGGCGCGCGTGGTGGTGAGGCTTGCGCACCCGAACATCGCGCGCGTGTACGCGATGGGCGAGGTGGACGGGCAGCTCTTCCTCGCCATGGAGTACGTGCAGGGCAAGACGCTCAGCCGGCTGGCGTACCGGTTGCGGCAGCGCCAGCGGATGATGCCCCTGGGGACGCTGCTCCAGCTGGGTCAGCGGCTGTGCGAGGGCCTGCAGTACGCGCACGACGCGACGGACGAAGACGGGCACCCGCTGCACCTGGTGCACCGCGACCTGTCCCCGGCGAACGTGTGCGTGAGCTACGCGGGCGAGGTGAAGATCATCGACTTCGGCGCGGCGCAGTCCACGCTGAAGGAGCAGCAGACCGCGCCGCGCGTGGTGATTGGCAACCTCACGTACATGGCGCCGGAGCAGGCCCGCAAGCGCACGGTGGACCGGCGCGCGGACGTGTACGCGGCGGGCGTGGTGCTGTGGGAGTTGTTCGCGTGGAAGCCGCTGTCCCAGCGCGGAGATCCGCTGGAGCGCTGGCGGCGCGCGGCCTATCCGCAGTGGGAGCCGGCGGGGCGCTACCGGGCGGACCTGCCGCGCGCGGTGGATGCGTTCCTGGTGCGCGCGCTGGCGGCGGAACCGAACGACCGGTTCCCGTCCGCGGCGGCGATGGGCGAGGCGCTGGCGGCGCTGAAGGAGAAGCTGACCCCGGGCGTGACGGACCAGGACCTGGTGCGGCTGATGTCCGCGGCCTTCCCACGCGAGAAGGTCGTCGAGCAGCAGATGGTGGACGAGCTGCTGCGCGAACAGCCGGAGCGCGCGAGCACGCGCCAGGAGTTCCCGTCGTTGCGCGCGCCCCACGTGAAGGGGCAGGCGCCGGAGGACGCGGAGGCGCTCCGGGCGCAGGAGGACATCGCGACGGAGGCGCTGGACGCGGCGAAGTTGCGTCAGGCGGCGGGCGCGGTCACGGAGGAGCCCGGGTTGCGCAAGGCGCCCCCGGTGCGACTGCACAACCAGGAAGTGACGAAGGATGCGTGGGTGCCGGTCGCGGGTGGGGAGGCGTCCGCCGCGCCGCAACGCCTCTCGCTGGGAGCATGGACGCCGGGGTCGGGAGGGGAAGACGCCACCGCGCACGGCGTGGCACCCATGCGGAGCGCGGACATGTCCACGGAGGTGGCTCGCGCGCAGGATGCGGACAGGGCGGGGACTTCAGGCACGTCCGATGGCTCTGCCCGCTTGGAGGGTATGGGCACGCAGACGACTCCGGGTGCGTCCGTCGGATCCGCCCGCTCGGACGACACGGGCATGGAGTCCGTGCACGGCACGTCCGCTGAATCCGCCCGCTCGGATGGCGCAGGCGAGGCCACCCCCCAGGAAGGCACCGTGCTCCCCCGGTCCGCGTCCGGCCCGGGCGCCGAGGACACCACCGACCCGGGCGAAGACTCCCACCCGGACGGGCAGGCTCCGGCCGGGCCCCCCCCTCACCCGGATTGGAATCCGCGCCCGGACGCGGAAGACTCCGCTCCACACCCTCGAGCTTTTCACCGTGAGGGGCCCCCCCCGGCCCCGGAGGACTCACCCATGCAGAACCGCCCCTCGCGTCCGGGTTGGACTCCCGGCGCAGGC
>NZ_RAWG01000332.1 GCF_003611735.1 Corallococcus sicarius
GCCTCCACCCTCCCCGGAACCGCCGTGGGCCGGGCCCTGGGCGCCAGCGTCGTCCTGAACCTGGGGGTGCTCGTCCCCCCCTTCGTGTGTGCCCTGCTCTTCGCCCGCTTCCGCACCGCGTGCGACCCCTTCGAACTGGCGGGCTTCTACCCCCTGCTCACCGTGCCCTCCGCCCTGCTGGCCTCCGCGACGGGCGTCTTCCTGGGCTTCGCGACAGCCCGGCCCCGGGGCGCGGTGGGCCTGTACGCGCTGCTGCTCCTGGCTTCACTCCTCGTCACGGTGCAGCCCATCGTCTTCGGGCCCCAGGTGTTCGCCTTCAACATCTTCCTGGGCCACCTTCCCGGCCCGCTCTACGACGAGGCCCTCCAGATGACGGCCGCGCTGGGCTGGTTCCGCCTGGAGACGCTGCTGTGGGCGTGCGCCTTCGTGGGGCTCGCCATGTCGCTCCTCGACGTGCGGACCGGGAGGCTTTCCCTCAAGGGCGCGCGCGTGGGGGGCCTGGGGCTCGTCGCGCTCTGCGCGGTGGGCATCGGGATGCTGGAGACGCGCGCCCCCCAGCTGGGGCTGCGCATGACGGACGCGTACCTGGCGGAGGAGCTGGGCGGCGTGCGGGAGACGGAGCACTTCATCCTGCACTACCCGCGCGGCAAGGCCCGCGAGGACGTGGACCGGATGGCCCGCGACCTGGAGTTCCGCTACGCCCAGACGGCGGGCTTCCTGGGCGTGGCCCCCACGGAGCGCGTGCGCGTGTGGCTCTACCGCTCCGAGGACGAGAAGCAGCGGCTGGTGGGCGCCGGCCGCACCCAGTACGCCAAGCCCTGGCGCACGGAGCTGCACATCCAGGACAAGCCCTTCCCGCACTCCACCCTGCACCATGAGCTGGCGCACGTGATGGCGAGCCCCGCGGGGTCCGGCTTCTTCCGCGTGACGATGCGGCTGGGCGTGTGGCCGCTGATGGGCCTCATCGAGGGCATCGCCGTGGCCGCGGACAACCCCGTGCAGGGCGAGCTCACCCTGCACCAGTGGGCCGCGGGCATGCGCCGCCAGGGCATCGCCCCGGACATGCGCGACCTCATGGGCCCCAAGGGCTTCTACCAGTCCGCCCCGGCGCGCGCGTACACCGTGGCGGGCTCGTTCCTGCGCTACCTGGCGGACACCTATGGCGCGGACCGGCTGAGGACCGTCTACGCGCACGCGGACTTCGACGCGGCCTACGGGCGGCCCCTGGGGGAGCTCGTCACCGAATGGGAGCGCACCCTGGACGCGCTGCCGCTGGACGACTCCACGCTCGCGCGTGCCTTCGCCCGCTTCCGCACGGGCAGCCTCTTCTCCCGCGCGTGCGCCCGCGAGGTGGCCCGGCTGTCCGAGTCCGCCCGCGACGCGCTCGCGAGCGACCCGCAGGACGCGCTCGTGCGCTACCAGCGCGCCGCCGCCCTCCAGCCGGAGGAGCACACCTTCCAGCTGGGACAGGCCGCGGCGCTGGACGCCCTGGAGCGCCCGGCCGACGCGGCGGGCGTACTGGACTCGCTCGCCGAGCAGGTGAAGAACCGGCCCGCGCTCGCCGCGGAGGTGGCCATGGCGCGCGCGGACGTAGCCCTGCGTCTGAACAACGTGGACGCCTCCCGCGCGTTCCTGACCGCCGCGCTCGCGCTCAACGCGGGGCCGGAGGTGACGCGCACCGCGCAGGTGAAGCTGGCCGCCCTGGAGTCGCCGTCGCGCCGGGCCCCCATCGAGGCGTACTTCCGCGCGCCGCATGAGGAACTGCGCCTGCTGCTGCTGGACCGCGCCCTGCTTCTGTCACCCCAGGACCCCTGGCTGCACTACCTGCTGGGGCGCAGGCTGCACCAGGTGGGTGCGCCCGCACTCGCGGCGGAGCAGCTCCAACGGGCCCTGTCTGATAGCGGGCTTCCGGAGGCCATCCGCCGTGAGGCCATCCGCCTGCGGATTGAAGCCGGTTACCTGGCGGGCGACTGCGGCGCCGTGCGGCATGAGGTGGGCGCGCTGCCGGATTACGGAGCGGCCTTCCGAGCGTCCGCCACCGAGTGGCGCGAGCGATGTGACTTCGAGCAGACGACCTTTCGCGGGCCCCTGGTGCCGCGTCAGGCTTTCCGCTAGACGCGGGCGACACATTCCGGAGGTGGACGGAGCATGCAGTTCGTCAAGAAGCAGCGGATCCAGGGCACGGTGGACGAGGTGGAGCGTGCGCTCCTCGACGAGCGCTACTTCCCCTTCCTCCTGCAGCACCACGGCGTGCTGTTGGAGCTGCAGCCCCTGGAGGTGAAGACGGACGGGGACCGCGTACACCGCCGCGTGCGCTACCGCCCCAAGCCCGTCATCGCCACCATCGGCACGAGGAAGGTGCCGCCGGAGTGGTTCGCCTTCATCGAGACGTCCACCTACGACAAGCGCAAGAAGGAGCTGTCGTTCACCAACACGCCCACGTCGCAGACCATCTCCAACATGATGCTCAACACCGGCGTGCTGCGCCTGCGGGCCGTGGGTGACGAGACGGAGCGCACCATGGACGGGGAGATCAAGCTCAAGCTCCCCTTCCTGCTCAAGGCCGTGGCCTTCATCGGGGAGAAGGTCATCGAGTCCGAGGGCATGAAGATCCTCGACAACGAGGTGCCCGTCCTCAACCGCTTCATCGCTGAAGTCATCCGCGCCAAATAGTCAAAGCGCACGGAGCGGGCGGGGCCTGGGAATGGGTTGACACCCATGTGGTTGAACCCATAAGGCCCCGCCATGAACCTACGCTTCCCTGCCCTCTGCGCCGTCTTCCTCCTGGCCGCGTGCGCCCCGAAGCGCATCCCCGGCACGGAGTTGCAGGACACCGACGACACCCGCGCCATCCTCGGCGTCATGGAGCGCTACCGCTCCGCCCTGGAGGCCCGCGACCCGAAGGCCATCCAGGCCCTGGTGTCCCCCAAGTTCCGCGACGACGGCGGCACCGAGGACGTGGCGGACGACCTCACCGCGGAGAACCTGGGCGCGCACATGCAGGCGCTCTTCCAGAAGGTGCAGAACCCCAAGGTGGAGATCAACGTCCGCCGCGTGGAGATCCGCGAGGACGACGAGGTCGCCTACGCCATCTACTACTGGAACGCGTCCTGGCGCATGCCCGGCCTCAACGCCCGGCCCCAGCAGGACTCGGAGCTGGAGCAGATGGTGTTCCAGAAGGTCGACGACGAGTGGAAGATCGTCTCCGGCATCTAGTCACGTCCCCGTGAGCGCGCGCAGCCCGTCCGGGCCCATGCTGCCCAGGGCCCGCGCCCGGGCCAGGTAGGTGCGGAAGTCCTTGGGCGCGAGCTTGTCCGCGCCCAGCGGGGACAGGTGGTAGTCGCGGATGCGGCTCGCGGTGAAGCGCACCGCGCCGTAGAGGGCGTGGCCGTACAGCGCGGACCGCTCCACCTCCGCCAGCGGCCGGGCGTCCTGGTAGCCGCGCAGGAAGGCCTGGCAGAGCGCTGGCTGGTACGTCCCCTCGAAGCACCACGCGTTGAGGGTGATGGCCACGTCGCGCGCGTACGCGTCCACGCACGCCATCTCGAAGTCGAAGAAGGCCCCCACGCGGTCGCCCACCCACTTCACGTTGTCCAGGAAGAGGTCCGCGTGGATGACGCCCCGGGGCTCCAGCCCCGGGTGCGCCCCTTCCGCGCGGGCAAGCAGCCCCTCCAGCTCCGCCGCCACCGACGCCAGCTCCGGCTCCGGCCGCTGCCGCAGCCCCGTGAGCCAGCCCCTCACCACCTCCGGGCTGTAGGGGTTCTCACGCGAGCCTCCGAAGGACTGCGTGGTGCGGTGCAGCTTGCCCAGCTCCGCGCCCAGGCGCTCCAGCAGGTCCGGGGTGAGCTGCGCGCGGGTGAGCTCCTCGCCGGCGAGCCACTTGAAGACGCTGATCCTCCCGCCCGCAAGCGACAGGAAGGGCGCCGGGCCCTGGGGCACCAGCAGCACCGGCGCCGGGAAGCGCGCGCGCGCCAGGTGCTCCAGGAGCGCGGCCTCGAAGCGCAGGTCCGCCTCCGAGCGCACCGTCGTGTGGCGCACGAAGACGCGGCCGGCGTCCGTCTCCAGCCGGTGGTTGGTGTTGATGGAGCCCTGCGGGATGGGCGTCATCCCGCGCGCGGCGCCCAGCCCGTAGGCGTCCGCCACGCGGGTGAAGGCCTCGGGGGAAAGTGTCGTGTAGACCGCCATCGCGTGCCTCCAGGGTGTGCCGCCCCACGTGCATCCCGCCCCGGCCGTTGACACCCCGGGGGGGCGGACCTATCTGTCCATCCCCGTCTTACTCCGCATAACTGTCTGAAAACCTTCAATATTTGCGCGTGAGGCCACCCCCATGGACACGTCGGGTCGCGGTGACTGGAAGCGTCGCGAGGGGCTGGGCAGTGCCCTGCTCCAGATTGGTGTCGTCGCGGTGGTGCTCGCGGCGGCGGTGGCGTGGTTCGTCCACCGGGGACAGGTGCGCCAGGAGGTGGACGCGCACCTGCGCACGGCGCGCGCCGCCGCCCTGAAGGGCAACCCGGGCGACCTCAAGATGGCGCAGGAGCAGCTGGAGACGCTCTTCACGCTCTCCCCCGACTCGCGCGACGCGCGGGCGCTGTCCGCGGACATCCAGGCGGAGCTGTGGCTGGACCACCATGTGCCCGGCGCGGACCAGAAGGCCCGGGAGCAGCTGGAGCGCGCGGAGGCCATGGGCTCCCGCTCCGGAGAGCGCTACGGCGCGCGCGCCCTGCTGCTCGTGGGCGAGGGCAAGACGGCGGAGGCGCAGAAGCTCCTGGAGGAGCTCACGGCCCAGGGCGCCAACAGCCCCAAGCTGACGCTGGCCCAGGCGCGGCTGCTGCAGCGGCAGGGGCGGCTGTCGGAGGCGCGCATCGCGTTCGCCCGCGCGGCGGAGGGCGCCTGGAGGGATCCGCGCTTCTCGGCCGCCTATGGCGAGGCGCTGCTCGACGAGGGGCTGTTTCCCCAGGCGGTGGACGCCTTCTCCCGCGCCACCACCGCCAACCCGGATCACCAGCTCTCGCGGGTGACGTCCGCGCTGGCGCAGCTGTACTCGGGCAAGAACCCGGACAGCGTGAAGGCGACGCTGGAGGAGCTGCGCTCGAGCACCCGGCAGCTGACGCCCGCGCTCCAGGCCCGCCTGGCGGTGGCGCAGGCGGAGCTGTCCCTGACGAAGGGCGCGCCCGACGAGGCGCTCTCCCTGACGGACGCGGCGCTCAAGGCCTGGCCGGAGGAGCACTACGCCCTCTTCACCCGGGCGCGCGCGCTCGCGGCGAAGCGTGCCCCCGAGGCCCGCCAGGCCTTCGAGGCGGCCGTGGCGAAGCGGCCCACCGCGCCGCTGCTGGCGCTGGACGGGGCACGCCTGCTCCAGGCGCAGGGGGACGGCGCGGGCGCGCTGGCGCTGCTGGACACCTACGAGAAGACCTTCCGCGAGGTGAAGGTGCAGGCGGCGGACGGCAAGTCGGTGCCCGCGTTGGACAGGGATGACCGGTACTGGCTGGCGCGCGGCGGCGTGATGGAGCTCGCGGGCCGGCAGGACGACGCGCTCGCCGCCTACGACAAGGCGCTCGCGGCGCGCGGCGTGGGGCTGGCGAAGGCGCAGTACGCCAAGGGCGCGCTGCTGCTCGCGCGCAAGGACTTCGAGGGCGCGCGGACGCTGCTCAGCCAGGTGGCCCCGGACACGGGCGCGGGCAACATGCCGGAGGCCTACGAGGCGCTGGGCGAGCTGCTCTTCGCCCAGGGGGACTTCGCCGCCGGGTGCCAGCAGCACTACTTCGCGCTGATGCGCGCCCGCGCCCAGGGCACGCCCGCGGATCTCATCGCCACGCGCGCCAACGACATCAAGAAGCGCCTGGAGACTTCCGGGCAGCCCGCCATGGCCAAGGCGTGGCTCACCGAAGCGGGGCCCCTGTTCCAGCAGCAGTAGCGGGCGGCTTCGGAGACGGGGCTAGAGCAGCTCGGAGGGGTCCAACCGACGCTGCTTCGCCTTCACCACGCGCCACTCGCCGTCGGGCTCCTTCTCGAAGGTGCCCTCGATGGAATAGGCGTTGAGGACGCTGTCGCGCGCCAGGTCCTCCAGCTTGTCCGCCTGTGAGCGGCCGAAGATGAAGCGCGCCTGGAAGTCCGCCTGCGTGGGGGACACCTCGCGCACGTCGATGCCGGTGGTGAAGATGCGCACCCACTGGCCGCGCAACACCTGCGCGGCCATGATGCGGTGCACGTCCGGGCGGCCCCAGCCCTCCGTCGACTTGAAGCGCTCGGACACGCCCTCCATCACCCCGCCGACGTCCTTCTCCTCCGCCGAGCGCGTCATCGCGATGATGCGCCGGGTGACGGCGTCCTTCACGCCGGGCTCATCGCGGGGCCAGAGGAACAGCACGAGCCCGGCGGCGATCAGCGCCGCCATGCCACTCACCACCCGGGAGCGCGTCAGCACCATCTCAGGCGGCCCCGGTCTCCGGCTCCAGCATCATGTCGTCCGCGTCGATGATCTCCAGCGGACGCAGCGCCTCGCCAATCTGCTTCAGGCGCCTGTCAGAGAGCTGCTCCAGGTACGTGCGGATGTTGGGGAAGGCCTTCACGAGCTGGTGGAAGGCGTTGCGCTCCAGCCACGCCGCCGCCGTCTTGCGCGGCACCGTCACCGTGGCCGTGGCGCGCAGGCCGGTGAGGAGCGAAATCTCTCCCGCCACCTCGCCCTCGCGCAGCACGCCCAGCGTCACCACGCCGCCGGCCGGATCCTCCTTCTGCACCACCAGCTCTCCGGCGAGCACCAGGAAGAGGCCCGGCGAGTGCTCGCCCTCCACCAGCACCTTCTCCCCGGCCTGGAGGGCGCGGAAGGTGAAGCGCTGGAAGAGCGCGCCCCGCTCCGACTCCGGCAGCTGCTGGAACAGGGGCGAGTTCGCCATCAGGTTGCGCATCATGCGCTGCTGGGCGAAGTCCGCGAGCAGCTGCGGCACCGCCGGGTGGCTCTTGGCCACCGCGTTGAGGTGCTCGCGGCGGATCTCAAACACCTCCGAGTCCGACACCGCCGTCACCGTGGCGGTGGGCGCCGCGCCCGTCAGCAGCGCCAGCTCTCCGAAGATGGAGCCGCCGCCCAGGAAGCCCAGGGTGCGGTCCTCGCCCTCCGTGCGCCGTGTCACCTCCGCCTTGCCGGCGACGAGCACGTGCAGGTGGTCGTCCGGCTCGCCCTCGCGGCTGATGACCTCCTCCGCCTTGACGGTGCGCCACACCATGCGCCCCACCAGGTCGATGAACGCCTCCCGGTCCAGGTCCGCGAACAGCGGCAGCGGCGGGCGGCCCTGCGGGTCGGCGTTGCCGCCAGTGTCCGGCGCGGCCAGCACCTCGATGGCGCGGTTGGACAGCTCCTCGCCGACGAGCCCCATCAGGTCCGTCTCCACCTTGCCGTCGTACAGGTGCTCCGGCGGCAGGGGCGGCGGCACCGCGGCGCGGCCCGCGGCCTTGCGCGCGGCGCGCGAGTGTACGCGGGCCAGCGTCTCCTTCAGGCGCCGCTCGTTGGGCGACAGCTCCAGCGCCAGCTTGCACGCGGCCATCGCGCTCAACAGGTAGTCGCGGCGCAGGAGCCCCTCCGCGCACGCGTGGTACGCGGTGACGGCGCGCTCGCGCTCCCCCAGCTCCGCCAGACACCGGGACGCCAGCATGCGCGAGCGGTGATCCGCGGGCACGCGGCGGACGGCCTCCGCGAAGACGGCGAGGGCGCGCTCGAACTGGCGCTCCTCGAACAGGTCCATGCCCAGCTCACGCAACGACGACTCGTTCATCCGGTGTCTCCAAACAGCACGACGAAAAGAAACAGGAAAGAAGGCCGCCTTGGGACAGGAGCCCGCAGGCGGCCGGGGCCGGCTACGAACCGCCGGCCTTCTGAAGATCGCTCAGCGCCATCTCCGCCTTGCGCTTCACGTCGGAGCCCTCCGCGGACGCCTCGATGACGATCTTGAACTGCTCCGTCGCCAGGGACGGGTCGCGGTCCCGCGAGATGTACGCTGACAGGTACAGCTCTTCCACCTTCTTCTGGAGGTCGTCCAGGCCGGTGCGCGCGCGCGAGTCGCCGGGGTTGAGGCGCAGCGCCTCGCGGAAGCTGCGGCCAGCGACCGGGTACTCCTTGCGCTTGAAGGCCGCCAGCCCCGCCGCCACCGACGCGGAGGCCAGCTCGTTGTCGAGCGTGTCGCCCAGCGTGCCCGCGAAGCCGATCTGCCGGTACACCTCCGCCGCGCGGCGCAGGGGCTTCACGGAGGCCTCCAGCGCGTTGCTCTCGTACTTGCGCTGACCCTCTTCAAAGGCGGCGCGGAACTGGGGGATGAGCTTCTTGAGCGACCGGGCGCGGGCCTGGATGTCCGCCTCCGCCCGGTACTTGTCCATCACCCGGTCCACCTCCAGCGTCGCGCGCTGGAAGTCCCCGCCGTTGAAGCGGCGCTCCACGTCCTCGAAGGCCTGCGCCACGAACTCCGCGCGCCGCTGCTTCGCGTTCTCCGCCGCCGCGGCCTGCCGCGCGCCTGCCTGCCGCGCCGCGGTCGCCGCCTCCTTGGCCAGCTGCGTCTCCAGCTCCATCAGCCGCTGCTCGAAGAGGGGCCGGGTGTTGTCCGGCAGCGCCGCGATGAGCGGCTTCGCGCTCTCCGGGTTGCGCTCCGCCAGGGCCGCGTCCGCCAGCCCCACCATGTACGTCTGCTCCTTGGTGTCCAGCTCCACCTTGAGCTTGTCGCGCTCCACGTCCGTCTTCGCGGTGCCCTCGGGCGTGTCCTTCAGCTTCTGGCGCGCGTCGTCGAAGCGGTTCTGCGCGATGAGCGCCCGGGCCTCCTTGAAGGCGTCCAGGATGTCCTGCTGGCGCTGCGCGGCCTTGCCCACGCCGTCCACGTCGATGCCCGCGCGCAGCTTCTCCGCCTCGGCCGCGAAGCGCACCGCGTCCGGGTAGTCGCCGTCGCGCACCTTGTCGCGCGCGCGCTGCATCAGCTCCGTGGCGCGCGCCAGGTTCGGATCCACCGGCGGCTTCGGGGGCGGCCCCCTGCGCGACATCGTCAGGGCCGTCAACAGCATCAGCAGCACCACGCCGCCCGCGGCCAGGCCCACCTTCTGCTTGAAGTTCAGCCGGATGCCGCCCTCGCGCGACGGGGAGCGCACCGGGCGCGGGCGGGGCACGCCCGTCTTGCGCGCCTTCTCGTCGCGCATCAGGTCCGCGAGCTTGTAGTTCGCGTTCGTCTTCTCATCCAGGCGCGGGTCCTTCTTCTCCTCCTTCTTGTCCTCCTTGGGCGCGTCCTCGCCGGCCTCCGCCTTGGCGCGCATCTCCTTGATGAGCTCGCTCTCATCCACGAAGCGCAGCCGCGTCTTGCCCACGGAGATCTCATCCCCGTGCTTCAGGATGCACTCGTCGACCTTCTGGTCGTTCACCTGGGTGCCGCTGATGCCGCCCAGGTCGCGCATGACGACGCCCTTCTCGCCGTACACCAGCTCCAGGTGGCGGCGGGACACCGTCTTGTCCTCAAGGGCGAAGTCGCAGTCCGTGCTGCGCCCCAGCACCATGCGCACGCCCTTGAAGCGCTTCTTGCGCCCCTTGTCCGGCCCGTCCAGCACCAGCACCAGCACGGGGGGCCCGGCGCGCGTCGTCTCGGAGTTGTCCTCGTCCTCGTCCTCGGCGGGCGCGGGCGTCTCCGGGCGCACGTCGCCCATGGACGCCACGCGCGTCTCGCCCGTGCGCGAGCGCTGCGGCTCCGCGTCCCCGTACAGCTCCGGGTCGCCCCGGTCCTGGCTGTCGTCCTCCCCCTCCGGGGCGGACCAGTCCTCGTCCGGAACGGCCACGCGCCGGGAGGAACCTCCGGCGGAAGAGGAGGGACGGCGTTCCGCCGTCGAGCCACCAGCAGGACGGCCGGTGCCCGAACGCGACGACGGTGATGGACGGCGAGGAGGCATGGATGGGTCCAGGTTGAAGCGGTCGCCATCTTAGAGCGCCGTCCCCCACCGTGGGAATGCGCTCCCACCGTTCCTTTCAGGGAAGACCGGGCCCCCGCGGACCGTTTGCCCGCACGCCGTCCCGTCCCGATGTAGGTTTCTCCCACCCCGCTCCCTCCAGGAGACCCCTCCATGCCCGCAGTCC